>JAUHZT010000047.1 GCA_030425905.1 Gammaproteobacteria bacterium | reverse complement strand
ACCGAAGACGCGCCGCGCCATCGACATCCTGAAGCTCGGCACGACGCAGCCGGCGCCGAACGACCCGGCAAAGCGCAAGGAACTCTCGCAGATCGCCGCCAAACTCGAAGGCGACTACGGTGCCGGCAAGTACTGCAAGAGCGAAGGCGACTGCAAGTCTTTGCCGGAACTCGAGGACATTCTCGCCGAGAGCCGCGACTACGACAAACTGCTTGATGCCTGGCAGGGCTGGCGAACCGCCTCACCCGTGATGCGCAAACCCTACGAACGCTTCGTTGAACTCGTCAATGAAGGTGCAAATGAACTCGGCTACAGCGACCTCGGTGAGATGTGGCGTTCCGGTTACAGCATGAGCCCGGCCGACTTCGAAGACGAAACGGCGCGGCTCTGGGAACAGGTAAAGCCGCTGTATGACGAACTGCATTGCCACGTACGTGCGGTGCTCGGCGAGACCTATGGCGAAGACAAGGTGCCGCAGGACGGCCCGATTCCTGCGCATCTGCTTGGCAACATGTGGTCGCAGAGCTGGGGCTTTATCTACGACCTGATGGAACCGTACCCCGGTGTCGCAGAGCTTGATGTCGACAAGACCCTGAAGACCAGGGACTACACACCCAAAGAGATGGTGCGCAACGCCGAAAGTTTTTACGTATCACTTGGCATGAAGCGCCTGCCCGACACCTTCTGGGAGCGCTCGATGTTCTCCAAACCGGCGGATCGCGATGTTGTTTGCCACGCGAGCGCGTGGAGCATGGACGGTGCCGACGACCTGCGTATCAAGATGTGCATCAAACAGACTTTTGATGAGTTGCGCACGATCTATCACGAGCTTGGCCACAACTATTACCAGTGGGCCTATAAAGACCAGCCGCCGCTGTTCTGGGACGGCGCGAACGGCGGTTTCCACGAAGCGATAGGCGACACCATTACGCTGTCGATGACGCCCGACTACCTCGCGGAAGTTGGCCTCATCAGCGCCAATGAAACAAGCCGCGAAGCTGTTATCAACCGGCAGATGATGCAGGCGCTCGACAAGGTGGCCTTTCTGCCGTTCGGCAAGCTGATTGATGAATGGCGCTGGGGCGTCTTCTCGGGTGCCATCACGCCGGAGAATTACAACCAGGCCTGGTGGGATCTGCGCACCAAGTACCAGGGCATCCAGCCGCCGGTCGCGCGCAGCGAAAGCGATTTCGATCCTGGTGCCAAGTATCACATCCCGGGTAACGTTTCATACACCCGCTATTTCATCGCGCATATCCTGCAGTTCCAGTTTCAGCGAGCGCTGTGTGAGACGGCGGGCTACGAGGGCGAGTTACAGGGCTGTTCCATTTACGGCAGCAAGGCGGCGGGCGACAAACTCTGGTCCATGCTCGAGACCGGCGCCAGCGAGCCGTGGCAGACGACTCTCGAGAAGCTGACCGGCACGCGAGAGATGGACGCGACAGCAATCATCGACTACTTCGAGCCGCTCATGGGGTATCTTAAAGAGCAGAATGAAGGTCGCAGCTGCGGCTGGTAAGTAATAAAAAGATCAGCCCCCCGGTGGGGCTGATCGCTTCGAACAGCAACAAGGGGAGCTAAGGATATGTCCGCAGAAGGCGTAGAGAATTCCAACCTGAAAGCAAGCGGCTTTCTGGGTGCCGTTGAGCGAATCGGCAACAAGCTGCCAGACCCGGCGATGCTTTTCGTCGGGCTCCTGTTCATTGTCTGGATCATGTCCTGGCTGTTGTCCTATTTCACTTTCGGTGTCGAAGATCCGCGCACGGGTGAGGCGATCGTCGTCATCAACCAGCTCACCGGCAGTGCCTTCACCACGTTTCTCTCAGGCATGGTTAACACCTTTGTTACGTTCGGCCCCGTAGGCACAGTGCTTGTCGCCATGCTGGGTATCGGCGTCGCTGAACATTCCGGCTTTATCACCACGGCTATTCGCGGGCTGCTCAATATCACGGCGCCCTGGTTTCTGACGCCGATGGTGATCCTCGTCGGCATCGTCAGTCACTCCGCCGTCGACGCCGGCTATGTACTCGTCATTCCTTTGGGTGGCGTGATTTTCTACGCGGCCGGGCGGCACCCGCTGGCGGGCATCGCAGCGGCATTCGCGGGCGTATCAGGAGGCTTCTCGGCAAACTTCGTTCCATCGGCGCTGGACCCGCTGCTGCAGGGGCTTACCCAGGGCGGCGCGCAACTGCTGGATCCTGACATTGCCGTGAATACACTGAACAACTACTTCTTCACCACGGCTTCATCGGTGCTGATCGTGGGCCTTGGCTGGTGGATTACCGACAAGGTGGTTGAACCGCGGTTGAAGGGCACAGCGATCGACGGCGATGAAGATGATCTGCCCGAAATGCACGAACTGAAGCCAGAAGAGCGTCGCGGGCTGCGCTGGGCACTGCTCGTCATGGTGCTGGGCCTCGCGATCATCATCGCCACCGTCTGGCCGGCAACGTCTCCCTGGCGCGCGGCAAATGGCGAGTGGGCGAACTTTACCGCGCCTATCATGCGCTCCATCGTAGCCCTGATATTCTTTTTGTTTTTACTGCCAGGCATTGTGTTCGGTTATATGTCCGGCACATTCAAGAGCAGCAAGGACGTGATCGCTGGCATGACCGAGGCGATGCACAGCATGGCCTACTACCTCGTCATCATGTTCTTCATCGCACAGTTTGTGTATGCGTTTGGCGCATCCAACCTCGGCACGCTGCTGGCACTTGAGGGGGCATCGGCGCTGAAAGCCATGGCCCTGCCATCGGCGGTCACTATCGTTGGCATTATTCTGCTTACGGGCTTTGTAAACCTGTTCGTGGGTTCGGCCAGCGGCAAGTGGGGCTTGCTGGCGCCGATCTTTGTGCCGATGCTCATGTCGCTCGGCATTTCGCCGGATCTCACCCAAGCCGCCTATCGCGTTGGCGACTCGAGCACCAACATCATCACGCCGTTGATGCCGTACTTTCCGCTCGTCGTGGTTTACTGCCAGCGCTACGTGAAGAGCACGGGCATTGGCACACTGGCCGCGATGATGCTGCCTTACTCGGTCGCCTTCCTGACGGTGTGGACAGTCTTCCTGCTCGTGTACTACTGGCTGGGCTTTCCGCTTGGAATTCAGTCAAGCTATACCTACCCGTAGGAGCAACACCGGATCATGCTCGACTTCGAAAAACTCGGCGCCTTTTATCTTGGCAAGCGATACGACAGCGACGCGGATGAGCTGAGTGACGACCTCGTCCTGTATGACTCGAAGGACCTGACAACACATGCCGTGATCATCGGTATGACAGGTTCCGGCAAGACCGGGCTCGGCATCGGCATTCTCGAGGAAGCCGCGCTCGATCATATTCCGGTTATAGCAATCGACCCGAAGGGCGACATGGGCAACCTGTTGCTGACGTTCCCGAAGCTCGCGGCAGAAGACTTTCGTCCGTGGATCAACACACGAGCGGCGACTGACAAAGGGCAGACAGCCGACGAGTATGCGGCAGGCCAGGCCACCTTGTGGACCAGGGGGCTCGCCGACTGGGGCCAGACAGGCGAGCGCATCGAAACGCTGCGCAAAAATACAGACCTTGCCATTTACACGCCCGGCAGCAATGCAGGTCTGCCTGTTTCTGTGCTGGAAACTTTCGCAGCACCGGACGCGGCGCTGCTGGAGGATGTCGACCTTTACCGCGAGCGCGTTGAATCAACCGCAACGAGCATTCTTACACTACTTGGTATCGATGCCGATCCGGTCACCAGCCGTGAGCATATTCTTATCTCGCGTCTGCTTGACCAGGCCTGGCAGGAAGGTCGCGATCTCGACGTCGCAGGATTGATCGGCGCGATTCAGAATCCACCGCTGACGCGTGTGGGCGTTATGAACGTCGACGACTTTTTTCCACCGAAGGACCGCTTTGCGCTGGCGATGCAACTCAACAACCTGCTCGCTGCGCCCGGCTTCGAGGCGTGGATGCAGGGTGAGCCGCTCAAGGCAAAGAACCTTCTTTACACCGAGGACGGCAAGCCGCGTATTTCGGTAATGTCGATCGCTCATCTTGACGATGCAAGCCGCATGTTCTTCGTTACGATGCTGCTCAGCGAAATCATCGCCTGGATGCGTGCCCAGCCGGGTACTTCGAGCCTGCGCGCCATCCTCTACATGGATGAGATCTTCGGCTACATGCCGCCTGTCGCAAACCCACCTTCGAAGAAGCTGTTCCTGACGCTGTTGAAACAGGCCAGGGCTTATGGACTCGGGCTCGTGCTATCAACACAGAACCCGGTCGACCTCGATTACAAAGGCCTGTCCAACACCGGCACGTGGTTTATCGGCCGCCTGCAGACAGAGCGTGACAAGGCGCGGGTGATGGAAGGACTCGAAGGCGCCAGCGATGGCAACTTTGACAAGCAGGCCATGGAGCGCACCCTGGCCGGACTTGGCAAACGCCGCTTCCTTCTGCATAACGTGCACGAGGACGAAGCCGTAGTATTTGGCACACGCTGGGTGATGTCCTACCTCGCAGGACCGCTGACCCGCGAGCAGATCAAATTACTGAGTGCCGATGCCCGGCAAACTATCGCAAACAGCAAAGAGGAAACTACGAGCAGGGAAAAGCCGCTGTTCGAGTCCTCCTCCAGCGCGCCTGCATTGCCACCGGCTATCGCGCAGTATTTTGTTCCCGGCGACGCAGAAAAGCTTGTCTACCATCCGCAACTTATTGCCGCGGGCGAGATCGTTTACTCGAGTGCGCGCTACAAGGTTGAGGACCAGAAGTCGGTCGTCTACACCGTGGACTTCAACGACGGCCCCGTGGATATTGACTGGGACGACAGCGAGGCGCTGCCCATCAGTATCGATGCACTGGATGACAAGGGTCGCGATAACGCGGAGTTTGCAGATTGCCCTGCTACGGCCGGTAATGCCAAAGCCTACGGCGGCTGGGAACGCGACTTCAAGCGCTGGCTGCGACAGAACGAAACGCTGACGCTATACAAGAGCAAACGTTTCAAGCTGACTTCCAAACTGGGTGAGACAGAAGGCGACTTCCGGGTGCGTTTGCAGGACCTCGCCAGCGAAAAACGCGATATTGAAATTGCCAAAGTCCGCAAACGCTATGCAAGCAAACTCACAACGCTTGAGAACCGTTTGCTGCGCGCCGAGCAAACTATCGAGAAGGAACAGGAACAATCAACACGCAAGAAATTTGATACGGCCATTTCTTTCGGTACCGCGATTCTCGGTGCGGTACTCGGACGCAAGAAGTTCTCGAGCACCACCGCATCGAAAATTGGTACGGCCATGAAGTCTGCAGGGACCGCGAGCAAGGAAGCGAAGGATGTAAACCGCGCACGCGAAACGGCAGAGAAGGTCAGAGCCGATATCGCTGCACTTGAAGCAGAACTCGAGGCGGAAGTGGCCAAGCTCGACACTAGCTTCAACGCACAGGATGAAGCGCTCGATGAAATATTGATTCGTGCGAAAAGCACCGATATCAGCGTGCCGCTCATCGGCCTCGTCTGGCTACCTTATGCAGCAGATGACAAGGGCCGACTGAAAGCGGCCTGGTGAACTCAGCCCGCCGACCTTACTGCCCGAGACATTTTCCCGCGTAGGCTTTCGTAATACCCGCGTTGTCCAGCTGACATTCATTGTCGTAGGTCTCACCGTCCATGCCGCAAACGGGTGCGTAGTCGCGCGGGCAGTTCCGGCCCAGATCCTCGCACACACCGGCATAGTCGATACGCTTGCCGCGCCGTTCCGCCTGGCAGGCATTGCCGTAAGTCATACCATCAGACCCGCACACCGGCACAAACATACCCGGGCAAGGCCGCACATTGCAGATACCGGCTGTAAAGGTCTCAACGCCGGCCTTGCTGGCCAGGCACGCATTATCGTAGGTCTCGCCATCGGACCCGCACACCGGCGAGAACACTTTCGGGCAGTTATCCGGATCGCAAGCAGCAGCGCGCTGGACCGGTACGCGACGTGCATCAGCCTCGCAACGATTGATGTAGGTACGCCCGTTCATGCCACAGACGGGCTCCTCAATGCTCGGGCAACCGCTGGGCGTGCAGGCCCCGAGTCCGGCCAGCGGCACTCCGGATTTGCGCGAAAAGCACTCGTTGATATAGGTGTTTCCGTCGACGCCGCAAACCGGATCAAAATTCTCGGGACAACCCTCGTTCTGCTCGCCGGCGGCGCAAATTCCTTCGTGAGCAACGGGCACGTCGGCCTCATAGGCCACGCACGCACTGCTGTAGGTCTGGCCGTCGACCCCGCAAACGGGCTCGTACTCGGTGCCGCAGGCGCTGTCGCCGGCTGTCGCCTGCGGCGCCTGCGCGGCCTGGGCCGCAAACATGCCGCGCACATCAACCTGCTGTGAAAGTGCGGTATCAGCAAAGAACGTGCCTGTAACTAACGCGATAATGGCCCATGTTGCTTTGTTCATGCGTATTCCTGTATCCCTCTGCCAGCGGCTCGCCAAGTCTTAGAGCGTGCCGCGGTCCACTAGTTCGCTGATTGGGACGAGTTCAAAGCCTTCGGCGGCCAGGCCTGGCAGCAACTCTTCGAGCAAGCTCAGGGTCACATCGTAGGGGTGGCCGATGGCCACGGCATAACCCTGCTTGCGCGCCAGCCCCTTGAGGCGCTCAAATTCACTGCGCACCCGCTCCGGGGTCGGGTCGGTGTCCAGAAACACGTCCCGACGGACTGCGCGTACACCGGCTTCCCCGGCGATCTGCATGGCAACGCTTGCATGCGTGGTGTAGCTATCGACAAAAAACAGCGGCTGCCGCGCGCGTATTTCCTGCATCAGCCACAGCATGTGACCCGGATGCCGGGTAAGCAGACTGCCGCGGTGGTTGTTTACCCCGATTGCATCGGGCACCGCCAGCAAGGCGGCATTGAAACTCGCGGCAAGATCCTGGCGGCTCATGTCGAGCGTCAAGCCGCCAACTTCTGTCGGCCCCGATTGGTTGACCGCCTGCATCGGCAGGTGCAGCAGCACCTCCTTGCCGCTCGAGCGAGCGCGCGCCGCAAGCGCGCGGGTGCTCGGTGCATTGGGGAGAATCGCGCAAGCGACCGGACCGGGCAGCGCGATCGCGCGCTCACCGGCGGCCTTTTGATAACCCAGGTCATCAATAATAATGGCGATGCGCGGCGCGCCGGCCAGCAGTGGCCCGGCCAGGCACAGCACGCCGGCCAGTAGCGTCACCAGGCGCAAGAGCACTCTCATCGTGCGAGGCTGTGCATGACCCCGCGGTGTTGCAGTCGCTCGATGGCCTCCTCGAGCTGTGCATCTGCACGGCTATCGATGGCCGCCGTGAGGCTCAGGTCGGGAAAGCCGGGCGTATCGTCGATATAGATATCCGGCGTAATGCCCGTTTCATGGATTGAATCGCCCGACGGTGTGTAATAGCGCGACGTTGTGAGCTTGATCGCGCGACCTTTCGAGAGCGGCATGACGGTTTGCACGAGGCCTTTGCCGAACGTTTCAGTACCGACAACCAGCGCGCGTCCATGATCCTGCAAGGCGCCCGCAACAATTTCAGAAGCTGATGCAGACCCGTTGTTGACGAGCACGATCAGATCGGCGCCGTCCAGTACGTCACCACGGTGCGCCTTGCGGGCAAAGCGCGCTTCACTCGTCCGTCCGTCAGCCGTGACGATGACGCCGTCATCTAGAAACAGGTCAGAAACGTCGACCGCCGAATCGAGTACACCGCCGGGGTTGTTACGCAAATCCAGCACCAACCCCAGTAACATGCCTTTGTTTTCGTCCGCCAGCGTGTCGATAGCGTCGGCCAGTTCGCGCGCCGTTGTGTCGCTGAACTGGCTGAGCCGCACGTAGCCGTATGAAGGTTGCAGCAGCTGGGCATGGACGCTCGCAACACGCACAATCTCGCGACGCATCTCGTGCAGGATCACTTCATCATCACGCAGCACACTGATGCGCACCTTGCTGCCGGCGCGCCCGCGCAATCGGCCAATCGTTTCTTTCAGTCTATCGGTGTCGATAGCCTGCCCGTCGACCGCCACAATGGTGTCACCGCTGCGGATTCCCGAACGGGCAGCCGGCGACCCGGCTATCGGCGTAATAACCTTTATGGCGCCTTCGACTTCCGCGACTTCAATGCCGACACCGGTGTAACTGCCGGTAGTGCTGATCCTGATATCCCGGTATTCATCGGCGTCGAGGTATTCCGAATGCGCGTCCAGGTCTGAGACCATGCCGCGAATCGCACTCTCGAGAAGTGCCGCGTCATCGAGCGGCTCAACATAATCGTGCTTGACGCGCTCCATCACTTCGGCCAGCAAGCGCGCCTGCTCCCACGCGAGATCCGCCTCGTCCGGCGCGGTTTTTTCGGCCAGCATGTCGCCACTCAGGCTCAGGCTGACGCCCATGACCACGCCGATAACGATGACCAGAATTGCTCTGGTTTTTAGTGACATGCTGTACTCCGAATCATTTCCTGCGCTTTCCTGCAATGCGCCCGGGGCGTCTCATCCGGCGCCGTGGGACGGCGGCATTATGCGCCGCAAACCGGACTTGCCGACGATAGCATAGCCGCGCCGCGGGAACCTACCGACGCCGTTGCGGAGCAAGGCGCGGCGTTGCTCAGCTGCCCGGTTTGCGCGTTACCCACTGGCGCGGATTGACCGGACGCCCGCCGCTGCGAATTTCGAAATACAGCGCTGACTGCTGCTGGCCACCACTGTCGCCCACGGTGGCAATCGCGTCCCCGGGGGCCACCCAGTCACCTGCGTTCTTCAACGTGGATTCGTTGTACCCGTACAAACTCATATAGCCGTCGCCGTGGTCGACAATGACCAGCAGACCCATGCCCGCGAGCCAGTCCGCGAACACAACCCGCCCGTGGTAAACCGCGCGCACCTCCCGTCCTCTGGGTGCACTCAGTACGACGCCATTCCACTTCAGTTTGCCGCCAACGCGTGGCTGACCAAAATCGTGAACCAGGCTGCCGGCGACCGGCCAGGTCAGCCGCCCCTTATGCTCCACAAACGGGTCTTCGGAGCTGATCGGGTAGTCGGACAGGATGCTCGTCAGCTCGGCGATCAGTCGCGACAGGTCTTTCTCCTGTGCCGCCAGTCGCTCGACCTCTTTGCTCTCGCTCGCGATTTTCTTTTTCAGGCTGGCAAGTAACGCCTGGCGCTCCCGCTGAGCAGCGTCCAGGCGGGCGACTTCCGCAGCTTGTGCAGCAGCAATGTCCTCCAGGCGGGCTTCTTCGGCTGCGACCTGGCTGCGCAGTTCGGCGAGCTCGCGGATGCGCCCGGTGACGGTGTTTATGTTGATGCTGCGATAGTCGTTGAGATAGCGGTAGTAGGCCATCAGGCGGCCAAGCGTCGCCGGGTCCTGCTGGTTCAGTAGCAATTGCAGTCGCTCCTGATCGCCGCTCATGTAGGCAGCGCGAACCTGCGCGCCAAGCTCGCCGGCCTCGCGGTCAAGCTCGGCTTCGCCCTGGCTGATCGATGCATCAAGCTCCGCACGGCGCTTTTCGGTATAGGCCTTGTCGCGCTCGAGGTCCTTCAATTTGCGCCGTTTTTCGGCTATCGCCACTTCGGCATTTTGCAGATCAGCGGTCAGACGGTCGCGGTCTTTGGCCGCGGCATCCATGCTGCGCTTGAGCTCACTGATCTTTTCGCGGACCTCTTCGAGCTCCTGTTCCTTGATTTTTGTGAGATTTTCCTCATCTGCGGCCAATAATAGCGGGCTCAGCAGCAGAATCAGGGCAAGCTTGTGGCAGATAGACTTCATAGGCGCAGAGTATTGCTATAATGTGCGTTTTTCCACAGGCGCGTCTTCTCGCGCGACAGAAAACAAATCATGGATAAAATTCTGGAATTTACCGGCAACCACACGCTGCTGGTCGCCGCCCTCGTAGCGAGTTTCCTGCTGTTGCTGTTTGCCGAGATCCGGCGCAAGGCAAGCGGCGTACTTGCGGTGGCTACGACCGACGCCGTACGGCTCATAAACAACGATGCCGCGATTATCGATCTGCGTTCAGTTGACGCATTCAACCGCGGCCACATTGTCGGTGCGCGCAACGTGCCACTCGATGAACTCGACGCAAAAATCGGCAAGCTTGGCGAGCTCAAGGACAAGACCCTGATCGCCGTTTGCGATGCAGGCATGTCTTCCGGCAAAGCCGTTGAGAAGCTGCGCAATGCAGGGTTCGAAAACGCCTTCGGCCTGAAAGGCGGCATGAACGGCTGGGCTGCCGAGGGCATGCCCGTCGTTACGGGCA
This sequence comes from Gammaproteobacteria bacterium, assembly GCA_030425905.1. Lineage (GTDB taxonomy): Bacteria > Pseudomonadota > Gammaproteobacteria > Steroidobacterales > Woeseiaceae > UBA1847. Next base: position 10,546 of record JAUHZT010000047.1, on the reverse strand, counting down.
AGAAAACCGTGACGAACAAAAAGGCGAAGGGCAAGAAGAGCGCCTGAACATGAGCAAGATAATTGTCTACGGCACCAACACCTGCGGCTATTGCGGCGCAGCGCGCATGTTACTGACAAAAAAGGGTGCAAAGTTTGAAGACATTCTCGTACACGAGGATCGGGCCTTGCGCGAGGAGATGCAGGCGCGCAGCGGACGAACTTCCGTTCCGCAAATATTCATCGGCGACCATCACGTGGGCGGCTATGATGACCTCGCTGCACTTGAGCGGGCAGGCGAACTCGACGCAATGCTCCAGCTTGACGACAAGTAGCCAGCGGCAATAGCACCCGAGCCCGATGCTCCCAAACAAAGCAGTTTTAGTAGTTACTTCAAGTACAGGAAAATGAAATGGCTGAAGAGCAAGCAAGTGGCGCCGAGAAGCGCCTTTCAATTGTAAAAATTTATCTGAAGGACTTTTCCTTTGAGTCCCCGCAGGCCCCTGCTGTTTTTCGCGCTGAGGAATGGCAGCCGCACATGAACCTTAACCTGCGCAGCGGGCATGCCCACGTCGACGGCGACTTTCACGAGGTGGTGCTGACTATCACCATTGAAGCGAAGGAAAAAGAGTCCGACAAAACGCTCTTCCTGGTCGAATTGCACCAGGCCGGCCTGTTCGAGATTAACGGTTACGAAAAGGAAGAGTTTGCCGCACTGACGGGCAGCTTCTGCCCGAACATTCTGTTCCCTTACGCCCGCGAGTCAGTTGCATCGGTGATCCAGAAGGGCGGCTTCCCGGAGTTTGTATTGCAGCCGATCAATTTTGACGCCCTGTATCTGCAACAGATCAAAGCGCAGAACGAGCAGGCCGCGCAGGCGGAGAAACACTGATAGAGACGGCGCCAACACCGGCAGGTACGCAAGAAGCTGTCGCCGTTGTTGGCGCGGGTTCCTGGGGTACCGCACTGGCGCTGCAGTTCGCTTGCAGCGGCAGGCCGGTGCGGCTCTGGGGCCGCGATGCAGACCAAATTGCGGCGATGCGCGCAGAAGGCGTTAACAGCCGCTACTTGCCCGGCGCGGCGTTTCCGGAAAACCTGCAGGTATTTGCTGACCTCGCTGCGTGCGTGGCCGGGGTGCGCGATGTTTTGATCGCTGTGCCCAGCCATGCGTTGCGGCAGACGCTCCTCTGCGTCAAACCGCTGCTCGCAGACAATGCGCGCGTCTGCTGGGCAAGCAAGGGTTTCGAGTTGCATACCGGCAAGCTACCGCACGAAGTTGCCCGCGACGTGCTTGGCGAGCATCGGCCGATGGCGGTCCTTTCCGGTCCCACGTTCGCCAAGGAAGTCGGTGCGGGGTTGCCGACCGCTATCACGATCGCCGCAAACGATGCAGCGTTCGCCGATGACCTGGCCGCCGCTCTTTCGGGCGATAATTTTCGTGCCTATACCACCGACGATATCGTCGGCGTTGAAGTTGGGGGCGCTGTAAAAAACGTACTCGCGATCGGTGCCGGTATGTCCGATGGCCTGGGTTTCGGTGCGAATTCGCGCATCGCGCTGATCACGCGCGGACTCGTCGAGATGACCCGCCTGGGCGTCGCGCTGGGCGCGAACAAGGATACGTTCATGGGCCTTGCGGGTATGGGCGACCTGGTACTGACCTGCACCGACGACCTGTCACGAAATCGGCGCATGGGCCTGGCGCTCGCAAGCGGCAAAACCGTTGCGCAGGCAGAGCGTGAAATTCAGCAGGTCGTTGAAGGTGTCATGGCCGCCGAAGCCGTACACGAGGTTGCCGAAAAACTGGGCATTGAGATGCCTATTTGCCAACAGGTGTACCGTATCGTGCATGAAGGTGCTTCGCCGCGGGAAGCCGTAGAGACGCTCATGAACCGCCAGTTGCGCGCCGAGAACGCCTGACAGAACCTGCCCTCCTGAACTGGCAATTTGCCGATAGCAGTACGCGGCGGTTACGGGCGGCTCACGCCAAGTACGGGCTTGCCGTGGACACCATCGAACCGCTCGCCTGGAGCGGCTGTCGCTAGCGACCGTTTACAAACCCGGCTTGCCGCCAGGCCTCGTAGACGACAATGGCTGCGGTGTTGGACAGGTTCAAACTGCGGCTGCCTTCCTGCATCGGCAGTCGCAGACGCTGCGGCGGCGGCAACGCGTCGAGCACAGCCTGCGGCAAACCGCGCGTTTCCGGTCCGAACAGGAAAGCATCGCCCCGTGCATAGGCGGGCGCATCATAGCGGGTTCGGCCGCGCGTACTCAGTGCGAATACGCGTGGCTGCCCCAGCGCCTTGAGGCATTCATCGAGTGAGGCATGCGTCGCAACGTCGGCGAACTCGCGGTAGTCGAGACCCGCGCGCTTGAGTCGCGCATCGTCCAGTTCGAAGCCCAACGGCTTGACCAGGTGCAGACCCATGCCCGTGTTGGCACACAAACGAATGATATTGCCCGTATTCGGGGGGATCTCGGGCTCGTACAGAATGATCGAGTACATCGCGGCCTTGGCTCGGCGGAATTGCAGCAGTGTCGCCTGCATGGCGAGGCGCGGCAACTCCAAGTAGAATCGCGAACCCATGAACACCGCCGCCGCCAACCCCGAAAACCCGCTGCACACAGACTTGTGCGGAATTCCGATGGCATCACCTGTTGTGCTGCTGTCTGGCTGCGTCGGTTTCGGTGAAGAATACACGCGGGTTGTTGGCTTCTCGAATCACGATGTCGGTGCCGTGGTACTTAAAGGCACCACGGGCGACGCCCGCCTCGGTAACCCGCCGCACCGGGTTTACGAAACACCCATGGGCATGCTGAATGCTATCGGTCTGCAGAACCCGGGCGTTGACCAGGTTGTCGATGAGATATTGCCGGGCCTCGATTTTACAGAGACTCGTTTCTTCGCGAACGTATCGGGCTCGACCATCGAGGAGTATGAACGCGTTACCCGGCGTTTTGACGACTCGCCCATCGACGCCATCGAGATCAATATCTCCTGCCCGAATGTGAAAGAGGGCGGCGTGCAGTTCGGCAACGACCCGGCGATGTCGGCACGCGTGGTAGCCGCCTGTCGCAAGCTGACCTCCAAGCCGATTTTTACGAAACTGTCGCCTAACCAGACTGACATTCGTGAGAATGCGCGCTTGTGCATCGAGGCCGGTACGGACGGTTTTTCGGTGATAAACACACTCATGGGCATGGCCATCGATATTCACACCCGCACGCCGATCATCGGCAACCGGCAGGGGGGATTATCCGGTCCCGCGATCAAGCCAATCGCGCTGCTTAAGACCAACCAGGTGTTTGAGGTCGCCGGACCGCACAATGTGCCAATCATCGGTCAGGGCGGCATCACCACGGCCGAGGACGCATTGGAATTCCTGATTGCCGGGGCGAGTGCGGTCGGCATTGGCACAGCGCTGTTTTACGATCCGCTCGTGTGCAAGAAGATCAACACGGGCATCGAGGATTACCTTGCACAGCACGGCCTCACCAACGTTGCGCAGCTCGTGGGTTCGCTGGCGAGCTAAACGCGTGTGCCCCTGAGCGGGCCGGCGGCCTGCGCGTAGCCGACGTCGGCCAGCGTGCATTCAGCCACGTTGGCACTGCGCTCTAATCGAGATGCAGCGACTTCATTTTGCGTGCCAGCGTATTGCGCCCCCAGCCGAGCAGTTTCGCCGCTTCCTGCCGGTGCCCGTTGGTTTTCGCCATGGCGATTCGGATCAGGGTTTTCTCGAATTCCGGCAATGCGATGTCGAGTAGCGGTTGCTCGTCTTCACCGAGTCTTGTTTCTGCCCAGGCCGCGAGGCTTCGCGTCCAGTCCTGTACGGCCTTTGGGTTAATCTCCTGACCGCCCAGGTCTGCTGGAATATCGTCAGGGGTAATGACGCTGCCCGGTGCGGTCACCGTAAGGCGGCGTGCCGCATTGACGACCTGGCGTACGTTGCCGGGCCAGTCGAAGTTGCGCAACAGCTCCATTGCCTCGCTGTCTATCGACTTCGCCGGCGTTTTCAGTTCATTGGCCGCTTCGCCAATGTAGTGATTCAGCAATAACGGAATGTCCTCGCGGCGCTGTCTCAGGGGTGGCGTATTGATACGAATCACGTTCAGACGGTGATACAGATCTTCGCGAAAACGCGATTCCTTGACCGCACGTGCGAGGTCCTGGTTGGTCGCAGCAATTACCCGAACGTCGACCTTGATCGAGGTTTGGCCGCCGACACGGTAGAACTCACTTTCTGCGAGTACGCGCAGCAGTCGCGTTTGCAGCGCTGGCGACATGTCGCCAATTTCATCGAGAAACAGGGTGCCCCCATCGGCTTGTTCGAAACGGCCAATGCGGCGCGCGTCGGCACCGGTGAATGAGCCTTTTTCATGGCCGAAAAGTTCCGACTCAAGCAACTCCGATGCAATCGCCGAGGTGTTGAGCGCTATGAACTTTTTGTCAGCGCGTGGGCTGTGCTCATGCAAGGCGCGCGCGACGAGCTCCTTGCCGGTTCCGGACTCTCCGGTGATCAGTACGGTCATGCTGGACCCGGAGAGCCTGCCAATAGAACGAAAGACCTCCTGCATTGCCGGTGCCTGGCCAATGAGCGACGGCACCTCGGCGTCATCCGTGCCCGCGGCCTGCTTACCGTTCGCGCCGTTCTTACGGGCAGCTTTGCGCACAAGTTCGACCGCTTCGTCGATATCGAAAGGCTTTGGCAGGTACTCAAAAGCGCCGCCCTTGTAGGCCGCGACGGCATTTTCGAGGTCGGAATGCGCCGTAATTACGATAATGGGAAGATCCGGGCTGGTATCGCGCAAACGGTCCAGCAGGGCGATACCGCTCATGCCTGGCATGCGCACGTCCGTGATCAGGACATCCGGCGCACCGTGTTCGATGGCCTCGAGCAGGTGTTCGGCACGCTCGAAACTGCGGGTGGAGAGGCCAGCCTGGCGCAGCGCTTTTTCAAGCACCCAGCGTACCGATTGGTCGTCATCCACAACCCAGACGTCGAGTTCAGGCGCGCTCATGGGCAACTATCTCTTGTTGGTGAAGCGGCAAACGGACAAAAAACACCGTACGGCCCGGGCGACTCTCGAATTCGATCATGCCGCCGTGCCGGGAGATCAACTCTTGCGCCGCGGGCAAGCCAAGGCCGGTCCCGTCGGAACGGCTGGTTACCAGCGGGTAGAACACCGAGTCCTGCATTTCTTTGGCAATACCGGGACCGTCGTCCTCTATTTCAATGCTTGCGATCACGCGGTGTCGGACGTTGCCGATGGTGAAATTGGTTGCCGCGCGGGTGCGCAGCGTAATGTTTCCCTGGCCCTCGAGGGCACGGGCCGCGTTGCGAACCAGGTTCAACAATGCCTGCACAATCTGGTCGCGGTCGAGATCTATGTCCGGCAAACCGGGGTCGTAGTCACGGTGGATGTGCAGCAGCCCCTGGTCTTCAGCGCCGATGATACGAACGACATACTCCAGGAGTTCATGGACGTTGAGCGGTTGCTTGTTCGGTGGACCGCCGGGCCCCAGGAGCCGGTCGACCAGCGCCGCTAGCCGATCGGTTTCACTAATAATAACGTCGGTGTATTCATTGAGTTCAGGGTCCGCAAGCTGTCTCTCGAGCAATTGCGCGGCACCGCGAATGCCGCCCAGCGGATTCTTGATCTCGTGAGCGAGCTGGCGAATCATCTGCCGGCCTGCACCGTGCTGAATGAGCAGGGCGTTCTCGCGCGTTATTTTCGCGCGGCGGGTGACGTCCGTCATTTCGACCAGCAAGGCTACGCGCCCGCTGCTCATTGGCGACACCCTGCAGTCGATAACCCGCTCGTCATTGTGAACTTCGGTGTTTGGCAGCGTCAGTTCGTTGGCGTAGTGATCGCCCGTTGTCATGACCCGGGTCAGGATTTTTTGCAGCTCGGGTTCGTCGCCTACCAGCTTGAGCAGCGACGCACCGCGTGCGCGGCGCTGACTGATGCCAAGAATATTCTCAGCCGCTGGGTTTAAACTCACTATCAGCAGCGCGCGGTCCAGGAGCACAATGCCGGCGCTCAGGCTGTCGAGGATATTGCGCGGGTCGACGGCCGTGCTGTCGTTACCGCCGGACGCTCGGCGCCCGGTTGCGTCGGAAGGCGCTAGAACGCCACCGTGTTCTGCTGTACATAAAAGCGGCTCGGCTGGCTGCGAATCATCATCTTGCCCGTCTCGTCGATGATTTCCGCTTGCAGGTTGTGCACGCCCCGGAACACTTCCTCGATCTGGAAGCTCGTGCTCTGCACGATCTGTGGCTTGCCGTCGAAATACACGCGCACCTGGTGCCCCGGCTGCAGGCCCGGTTTCACCGCCAGCGATACGTTCAGGACGCCCTCGATATTCCATAGCGTTTCTTCAGCACCGGGAGATGCAATTTCGATACTTTCGTAGCGCACCGGCGCGTTGTTGTCGGTGCTCGCATCGGCAGCGCTGCTCGTCGGGTTACTGCTACTGCTGCTGCGTCGCTGGGGGCTGCGAACGCTGGTCGTGTTTTCGTCAAGCTCGACCACTTCGGCGCCTTCCTGAGGCCGGTCCGAATAATGAACGACACCATCGCTGTCAACCCAGCGGTAGGCTTCACCCGCGGTGGCCGATACAGCGACGGCAAGGAAACCTGCAAGCAGGAAAATCGGGCGTTTGTCCATTGGCTTAGCATAGCAATGAGGACCGTGTCGGGGCCAGTGACCGGGCGGCAAAAAGTGCCGCCCAGTTCACATTTTCAGGCTTTAGAGGCTGTAATACATGTCGAATTCGACCGGATGCGTCGTCATTCGCAAGCGCGTGACGTTTTCCATCTTCAGGTCGATATAGGCGTCGATCAGGTCATCCGAGAACACGTCGCCCGCTTTAAGGAACTCACGGTCTTCATTCAGGTTAACCAGGGCCTCCTCAAGTGAGAACGCCACGAGCTGCAGTTCCTTTTCTTCCTCAGGCGGCAAGTCGTAGAGATCCTTGTCCATGGCATCGCCAGGGTGAATCTTGTTCTTGATTCCGTCGAGGCCGGCCATCATCAAGGCGGCAAAGGCGAGGTACGGATTCGCCATTGAGTCAGGGAAGCGTACTTCAATTCGACGGGCCTTCGGATTCGCGACGTAAGGTATGCGAATGGACGCCGAGCGATTGCGCGCAGAGTACGCGAGAATGGTCGGCGCTTCGAAACCGGGCACGAGACGCTTGTAGCTGTTGGTTGAAGGGTTGGTGAAGGCATTCAGCGCTTTAGCATGCTTGATGACGCCGCCAATATAATAGAGGGCCGTATCTGACAGGCCGCCGTAGCCATCGCCGGAGAACAGGTTCTTGCCGTCTTTGGCGAGCGACATATGCACGTGCATGCCGCTGCCGTTGTCGCCAACCAGCGGTTTCGGCATGAAGGTTGCCGTTTTGCCGTAGGCGTGCGCCACGTTATGGATGACGTACTTGAGAATCTGGACTTCATCCGCCTTTTTCACGAGCGTGTTGAACTTCGCGCCAATCTCGCACTGGCCCGCTGTCGCCACTTCGTGGTGGTGCACTTCCGTTTCTACACCCATGTCTTCGAGTGCCAGGCACATCGAGGAGCGCAGGTCATGCAGTGAGTCAACCGGCGGTACCGGGAAGTAGCCGCCTTTAACGGTCGGCCGGTGACCGGTGTTTTCGTTTTCGCCGCCGCGATTCGAGTTCCATGCGCCCTCGTCAGAGTCGATCTTGTAGAAACCGCCCTGCATCGTGTCGCCCCATGAGACCTGGTCGAAGATGAAGAATTCGTTTTCCGGACCGAAGAACGCCGTGTCGGCAATACCGGTTGATTTCAGGTACGCCTCGGCACGGTCTGCAAGTGAACGCGGGCAGCGATCGTAGCCCTGCATCGTCGCTGGCTCGACAACATTACAGCGCAGGTTCAGAGTGGTTTCTTCCGAGAACAAATCAACCACGGCGGTTGCCGGGTCCGGCATCAGGATCATGTCCGACTCGTTAATGCCCTTCCAGCCCGAAATTGACGAGCCGTCGAACATCTTGCCTTCTTCAAAAAGATCTTCGTCGACCGTGTGCGCCGGAACCGTAACGTGCTGTTCCTTGCCCTTGGTGTCTGAGAAGCGAAAATCGACGAATTTGACCTCATTCTCTTTGATGAGGGCGAGTACCTCTGCGGGCTTCATGGTGGATCCTCCGGTTCTGATTGCTAATGTAAGCGAGCCCGCTCTATTGCGGGCCAGGTAGCGACTATAGTGCAGGTTCTGTGCCAAAATGGTGCTTTAGCTAAGCCATTGAAAAGAAAAAGATAAAACTTATCCACAGGCCTTGTTTTGCACTACTTCCGTGCATGCACCGCGCGTTGCGCACCATCATAGTGCAAATGGCGGAGCAATGCACCGTTCCCGATCAGGCCGCTCGCGTGGCTTATTGCCGCTGCACACGATCGCCTTTGCCCGACGGCCGCCGCCGGGCAGGGTGCTTCCGCCCCCAAAGCCCCTTATACTGCGCGGCTTTGCAGTCCACTGAACAAGCCAACCGACACCATGAGTAAGCAACCTGAAGCTTTGCCCGCCAGTTTTCAGGACCTGATCCTGCGCCTGCAGCAATATTGGGCCGAGCGTGGCTGTGTGATTATGCAGCCCTATGACAAGGAGATGGGGGCGGGCACCTTTCATCCGGCGACGTTTCTGCGGGCTGTGGGGCCGGAGCCCTGGAGCGCGGCCTACGTGCAGCCATCGCGCAGACCCACCGACGGGCGCTATGGCGACAACCCGTTTCGTCTGCAGCACTATTACCAGTACCAGGTCGTCATCAAGCCCTCGCCCGACGATATCCAGGATCTGTATCTCGATTCGTTGCGCGCTATCGGCATCGACCCGCTGGTACACGACATCCGTTTTGTCGAAGACAACTGGGAGTCGCCGACACTCGGCGCCTGGGGTCTTGGCTGGGAAGTGTGGCTAAACGGGATGGAGGTTACGCAGTTCACTTACTTCCAGCAGGTCGGTGGCCTCGAGTGCCGGCCCGTCACGGGCGAGATCACCTACGGTCTCGAACGGCTTGCCATGTATTTGCAGAATGTAGAGAACATTTTTGACCTCGTGTGGACCGACGGGCCGCTCGGGCGCATCACTTACGGCGACGTTTATCATCAAAACGAAGTCGAGCAATCAAAGTACAACTTTGAGCTGGCTGATGTGCCGTCACTGTTTGCTTCGTTCGACCGCTGCGAGCACGACAGTCAACGACTTATCGAAGCCGGGCTCGCTTTGCCTGCGTACGAGCGCATGCTCGAGGCGTCGCACCTTTTTAATCTTCTCGACGCACGCCAGGCCATCTCGGTCAGTGAGCGGCAACGCTACATTCTGCGCGTCCGAACGATGGCGCGTGCAATAGCCGAGGCCTACTACGCAAGCCGTGAGCAGCTCGGCTTTCCGATGCTGGCGACGGTCAATGCTGCAAGGAACGAACAATGAGCGCCGCGGATTTTCTCGTTGAGATCGGCACCGAAGAATTGCCACCGAAGGCACTGCGGACGCTCATGGACGCTTTTGCCGCGAACCTGACAGCCGAATTAGACAGTGCTCGCCTTGAGCACGCAGCAGTCCATGCGTACGCGAGCCCGCGACGCCTCGCGGTCATCATCGATGCGCTCGCAATGACACAAGAATCGCGCACGCTGACACAAAAAGGACCCCCCGTTAGTGTGGCGTTTGATGACGACGGCAAGCCCAAGCCCCCTGCGCTGGCGTTTGCGAAAAAGTGTGGTGTGTCGGTTGACGATCTCGGTCGTGAGAAAACCGCCAAGGGCGAGTGGCTTACGTTTGACCTGCGCGAGGAGGGGCAAGCGGCGAGCGACTTGCTGCCGGGCCTTGTTGACAAGGCGCTCGCGGCACTGCCGATTCCGCGCCGCATGCGTTGGGGCGACGGTGATGCGGAGTTTGTTCGCCCGGTGCACTGGGTTGTGATGTTGCACGGTGAGCAAATCGTCGACGGTACCGTAATGGGGATCAGCGCCGGGAACGTATCGCAGGGGCATCGCTTTCATTCACGCGGGTCCGTCGAAATTGCCGCGCCTGCGCTGTATCTCGATACATTGCGCGATGCCGGTTATGTGGTCGCCGATTTCGAACAGCGGCGCGAGCAGATTGTCGCCGGCGTACAGCAGGCGGTCAGCGAAGCGGGCGGTGTTATCGTCGACGGCGAAGCGCTTTATGACGAGGTGGCGGCGCTGGTTGAGTGGCCGGTGCCGGTTCTCGGAAGTTTCGACGCGGCCTATCTCGATTTGCCGCGCGAAACCGTTATCTCGACACTTACCGGGCATCAGCGATATTTTCCGGTTGCGGATAAAGACGGCAACCTGCTGCCGCGCTTCGTCACGGTTGCAAATATACAAAGCACGGATCCGGACCAGGTGCGCGATGGTAACGAACGGGTGATTCGCCCACGCCTGGCGGATGCCGCCTTTTTCTGGGACAGCGACCGCAAGCAGCCACTTGCCGCGCGGCAGGATGGGCTGCGCGAAGTTGTCTACCAGCGCGGCCTCGGCAGTCTGCACGACAAAGCAGAGCGCACCGCTACGCTTGCCCGT
>JAUHZT010000189.1 GCA_030425905.1 Gammaproteobacteria bacterium | reverse complement strand
TGTTTATCTCCGTGCATGCCGATGCCGTCGATGACCGTCGGCCTCAGGGCACGACCGTGTACGCTTTGTCACTCAAAGGCGCGAGCGATGAGGCAGCAAGGCAACTGGCCGCGCGCGAAAACGCGAGCGTGGGCGGTGTGTCTTTGCAGGACAAGGACGACGTGCTGGCGTCAGTATTGCTCGACCTGTCACAAAACGCGTCTTTGAGCGCCAGTCTCGATGTGGGCGGTGATGTCATTCGCGAACTGGCGCGGGTTGGCAAGGCGCATCGACGGACCGTGCAGCAGGCGGGCCTGCTCGTTCTGAAGTCGCCTGATATGCCTTCAATCCTCGTTGAAACCGGATTTATTTCGAACCCGACAGAAGAGCAGCGCCTGAAAGATCGTAACTACCAGTCACGACTCGCGGACGCGATGCTTGCCGGGGTGCGCTCCTATTTCTACGACAATCCGCCACCGGATACGCGCATTGCCATGGAAGTACGCCAGCAGCCGCAGCGCCAGGTTCGCCACGTGATTTCGCGCGGCGATACGCTGTCGGAGATTGCGGCGCGCTACAACGTCAGTGCGGCGGCGATCCGCCAGGCCAACCGGCTGTCCAACGACAGCATACGGGTTGGCCAAACCCTCTCGATTCCCGTCTACGCCGGCGGCTAAAATCCAGGCTTTGCGCAGCGCAGGTGGCGGGCGCTTGGCCGGCCGTTCGTAGCAAGCCGGTTTCTTCCCCTTCGTTGCGACCTGCGCACTGCGCGATTGCACGCTGGTCTGCAACAAGACTTTTGACTGGCAGTTTGAAACAATGGCGGGCCCGCGCTCGCACGACGGCTTCGTCCGCACAAACCTGAACTCATGCCAATCCAGCAACTGCCCAGTCACCTGATCAATCAGATCGCCGCCGGCGAGGTCGTCGAACGCCCGGCGTCCGTCGTGAAAGAACTCGTTGAAAACAGCCTCGATGCCGGTGCGCGCGAGGTCACGGTGGATATTGTCTCGGGTGGCCAGAAGCTGATCAGGATTCGCGACAACGGCTCGGGCATCGACAAGTCCGAGCTGGCGCTGGCCATGTCACGTCACGCGACCAGCAAGATCGGCAGCCTGGAGGATCTCGAGTCCGTTGCATCGCTGGGTTTTCGCGGTGAGGCCTTGCCAAGTATCGGCTCGGTCGCGCGCATGAGCGTCACCTCGCGCGTCGCGGGGGCAGACAGCGCCTGGCAGGTGGAAACGGACAACGGCGTTCTTGAAGCGCCACGGCCGGCGGCGCACCCACAGGGTACGACGGTCGAGGTCAATGATCTTTTCTACAACACACCGGCGCGCCGTAAATTCTTGCGCACTGAAAAGACCGAGTTCTCGCACATTGAGAAATGGGTGCGGCGCCTCGCGCTGTCACGCCCGGATGTTGCGATCACGCTGACACATAACCGGCGCGTAGTTTTACAACTGGCCGTGGCGGACAGCGACGATGCGCGCTTGAAGCGCATTGCAAAGATCTGTGGCGAAGCGTTTGCCGAGCAGGCCATTCGCATTGAACGCGAAGTGGAGGGCATAGCGCTGGCGGGCTGGATAGGTTTGCCCACTTATAATCGCAGCCAACCCGATATGCAGTTCTGGTTTGTTAATGGTCGCAGCGTGTCGGATCGAACGCTGGCGCACGCCGCCAAACATGCTTACCGCGACGTACTGTTTCACGGTCGTTTTCCCGCTTATGTTTTGCACCTGAGCATGGACCCGGCATCGGTTGATGCCAACGCACACCCGGCGAAACACGAAGTGCGTTTTCGCGACGGGCGTCGCTTGCACGGCGTTGTTTCACAAACGATTGAGCTGGCATTACGCGATACGCGGCCTGGTGGCGAGGTTCCAGTGCCAGTGCCGGCGGCGAAGGAACGCTTTCTCGGTCAGGGCAGCATGCCGTTGGCACAAGGCCCATCGCGCAGTGCTTATTCGGGCACGAGCTCGAGTGCCGTGCGCGAAACCCTGGCGGCGTATGGGCAGTTCGCCGCACCGTCGGCACCGGCTGGTGGCGCCTCAGAGGAAGCGGCCGCAGATATTCCGCCACTGGGTTTTGCCATTGCCCAGCTTGCGGGAGTTTACGTGCTCGCCGAAAACAGTGACGGGCTCGTGCTGGTCGATATGCACGCGGCCCACGAGCGCATCGTTTACGAAAAGCTCAAGCGCAGCTACAGCGACCGGCAGGTTGTGCGCCAGCCGCTGCTGGTGCCGGTAGCTGTTTCCGTGTCAGAAAACGAAGCCAACCTGGTTGAGGACTCGGGCGACACGTTGCAGCAACTCGGCCTCGTTGTTGACCGCGCTGGCGCAACATCGTTGCTCATTCGCGAAGTGCCAACGGTTCTGCGCAACGCCGACGCCGAAGCATTGCTGCGCGATGTCCTGAGTGACCTTTCTGAAGCCGGTTCGAGCAACCGGGTAGAAGATGTAATTGATGACACACTCGCAACGATGGCTTGCCACAATTCTGTTCGTGCCAATCGCCTGCTAACGCTGGAAGAAATGAACGCCTTGTTGCGGGAAATGGAAACGACAGAACGCGCCGACCAGTGCAATCATGGTCGTCCAACCTGGACGGCATTAACGATGACTGAACTCGATCGTTTGTTCCTGCGCGGTCGATGACTGCGGCGCTTAACGAGGCCAGGCTGGCGGGGGCGCAACGCACCGCCGTTTGCCTGATGGGTCCGACGGCGGCTGGCAAGACCGGCGTGGCGGTTGCACTGTGCAAACGCTTCCCGTTTGAAATTGTCAGCGTGGATTCTGCGCTTGTTTATCGCGGCATGGATATTGGCACCGCGAAACCCGACGCAGAAACCCTGCGTCGCGCACCGCACAGACTTATTAATATCCGTGCCCCTGAAGAGCCGTATTCGGCCGGCGATTTTGTGCGCGATGCGCGGGCGGCGATCGATGAAATTATTACAGCCGGACGAATTCCGCTGCTGGTGGGCGGAACCATGTTGTATTTTCGCGCGTTGACGGCCGGACTTGCGAACCTTCCCGATGCAAAACCGGCGTTGCGTGCGGAAATTGACGCCGAAGCCAGCCGCGTTGGCTGGCCGGCGATGCATGCGCAGTTGCGGCAAATTGATCCGCAGGCGGCAGCCCGCATCGAGCCTGGCGACAAACAGCGCGTACAGCGCGCGCTGGAGGTCTATCGTGCAACCGGTCGCACGCTGACCGACTGGCAGGCGGCCGAGCCGGACCACGGCGACGTCGATGACACGCGCTACATCAAGCTGGCGCTCAATACAGCATCGCGGGAGATTCTTCACGAGCGTATCGCGACGCGTCTAAACCTGATGATTAACAACGGCTTCGTTGATGAAGTCAAAGTGCTGCGCGAGCGTCCGGGTCTGACAGCCGAGCATGCCTCGATGCGGGCGGTCGGTTACCGCCAGTTCTGGGCCCACCTGGCGGGCGAGTGTACCCTTGAGGAGGCCTCCTACCGTGCGCTGGTGGCGACCCGGCAGCTTGCCAAGCGGCAAATCACCTGGTTGCGGTCAGAATCGTCGCTGCAAAGCTTCGAGGCTCTTGAAGTTGATGTAATCGACTCGATATCGGGCTTTCTGATAAGATTTTTCAACTAGTTTTTACTTTGCTTAGGCGGAACACCTCACAGGGCACACCGGCGCCACCGGGATGTGGTGTTCAATGACAACAAGAACAAGGAGACCCGATATGGCTAAAGGGCAAACGCTTCAAGATCCATTCCTGAATATTCTCCGCAAGGAAAAGGTTCCCGTATCTATTTATCTAGTCAACGGCATCAAGTTGCAGGGCCAGGTGGATTCGTTCGACCAGTTTGTTGTGTTGTTGAAAAACAGCGTCAACCAGATGGTTTATAAACATGCGATATCAACGGTGGTCCCTGCTCGAAATGTGCGGCTGCCGTTGCCGGATGACGATGGAGAAAGTGACGACTAAGACAGTGACCCCTTCACTGCAAGTGGAGGCCTTGTTTGTTTGATCGTCCGCAAAGCGGCGAACGTGCTGTTCTCGTGTACGCGAGCGCGAATGGCGCACCCGACGAATCGGAACGCGAAGAATTTGCGGAGCTGGCACGCTCTGCAGGCGCGGTCGTGGTCGATGAAATCGTCAGTGCGCGCAAACGCCCGGACCCGAAGTATTTTATCGGTACCGGCAAACTCGACGACGTGCGTGCAAGTATCGAGGCCAACGACGCCGAACTCGTAATATCTTCCTCGGAACTGAGCCCCAGTCAGGAACGCAACCTTGAGCGCAAGCTGAAGTGCCGCGTGCTTGATCGCGCGGGCCTGATTCTCGATATTTTCGCGCAACGTGCGCGCAGTTTCGAAGGCCAGTTACAG
>JAUHZT010000046.1 GCA_030425905.1 Gammaproteobacteria bacterium | reverse complement strand
GTCCTGAAGTAGTCGGCGGCTTCGTTCGCGTGATTGCGCACGTATTCGATGTTGCGGCCACGGGCAAGCCCTTCCTCCGCATCGTTGAATTCGTCAAGGCCACGGTTGTAGCTGCGCGGTGCGAGCAATTGTGCATTGGCCGCTTCCGCGGCCGCCTTGGCGGCGTCGGCTTCCTTGAAAAAGGTGGTTCGCAGTTCGTCCTGCGCAACCGCATTGCCGGCCAGCAGGGCCAATAGTGCGCACACGGCCAGATGCCTGAAGCCAGGGCGGTGTGCGGTGAATTCATTTTTCGGGATCATTTAAGTGTGTTCCTCTGCCACGATGTCGTGCCCGGGCGAGGCCCGGGAGGTCGTTAACCCTAAATATTACATGGTCTGCGCGCGCAAGTCCGCGAAGGGCCCTGCGGCCGGCGCGCAAGCTGCGCTAATCGCGAGATTTTACGCTGTCCGGCCGCCTGTGTGACGAAAATCACTTTTTGGCAAACCCATACCTCAAAAGCGGTGAATTGTGCGAAAGCTCACAGTCGCCTGCCGGAGGCCGGCGTAGTCTCAATGCATGGCTGCCAAGTACTACACACAGTTCATATTGACCGATGAAAGTTACCTCGGTCGCAATGAATTCAGTGGGGTGGTTGAGTTGAATCAACCGCTCGACGATCTGCAGGACCGGCAGGACATTGAGGCGCTACTGGCCAAGAATTTCGACCTGGATCGCGGCAACGTACAGCTCGTGAGCTGGTCCAGGTTGCACTGAAAGTCTTTTAAACGACTACCCCTGGCGTTTAAAGATTCCCCTGACTCTCCCGGCTTTGGCCGGGATTTTTTTTGCGCGTACCTTTCGGGCGTCACGTATGCGAAAATACACCTCCCTTTTGCAAGCACCCCTGGCGATGAGCGATACAGAGCAGAAATTTCGTGGCATTCCGATCGTAAAGAGCGGTACCAAATACCGCACTGACGCCGGTTTTGCGGCGATCAAGAACGGCGTCAAGCAACGTGCCGGAGCCGCCGCTGTGCCAAGCGGCGGCAAGCCTGCCTGGTTGCGCGCCAAGATGCCGGGCGGCGCCGGCTATTCCGACACGCGCAAAATCGTCCACGAACACCGCTTAAGCACCGTTTGCGAGGAGTCCATGTGCCCGAACATCGGCGAGTGCTGGAACGCGGGTACCGCCACTATCATGGTGCTCGGCTCGGTCTGCACGCGCGCCTGTCGTTTTTGCGCCGTGGACACGGGCAACCCGAAAGGCTGGCTTGATGGCGAAGAACCGCTGAACACGGGCAAGGCGGTGCAGCTGATGGGCCTCAAGTACGTGGTCATTACGTCGGTTGATCGCGACGACCTCGAGGACGGTGGCGCTGCGCACTATGCGGCGTGTGTGCGCGAAATCAAACGGCTCAATCCGGATACGGCTGTTGAAGCGCTTACACCGGACTTCAACGGTGTGCACGAACACATCGAGACCGTGGTCGACTCCGGGCTGGAGGTGTTTGCGCAGAATGTTGAGACTGTGAAACGCCTGACGCATCCCGTGCGCGATCCGCGCGCCGGCTATGAGCAGACCATAGAAGTGCTGCGCCATGCGAAACAACACAAGCCCTCAGTGCTGACCAAGACCAGCCTGATGCTCGGTCTCGGCGAGCGTGACAGCGAGATCATGCAGACCATGGACGATCTGCGGGAAGCCAACGTGGACATTCTCACGCTCGGGCAATACCTGCGGCCAACCCCCTACCACCTCGCGGTCGAGCGTTATGTCACACCCGCGGAGTTTGAGGCCTATCGCATTGAAGGTCTCGAACGAGGCTTTGTTGAGGTGGTTGCCGGACCAATGGTGCGTTCCAGCTATCGCGCCGAACAGGTACTGCAAAAAAATAATGTCGGACTCGCTGCCCAGGCGTAGTCGCGCAAAATCACACGGATTTAGTTATGAGTCAGTTCTTTATTGAGTACGGTTTGTTCCTGCTCAAGGCAATTACCATTGTTGTGGCGTTTGTCGTCGTTATCGGCGTTGCCGCCGCGGCCGGGCGCAAGGGTACCCAAGAGGGACTCGAAGTCGAGAGCCTGAACAAGAAGTACAAGGCAATGGCGCACGAGTTGCGACAGGCGGTTGCGACCAAGGCCATGCAGAAGAGAGCGCAAAAGGAAGAAAAGAAACGGCTCAAGAGCGAAAGCAAGGATACGAGCGTGCGCCCGCGCAGCTTCGTGATTGATTTCAAAGGCGACCTGAAAGCCAGCGCGGTTCCTTCCTTGCGCGAAGAAGTCAGCGCTATTCTTGACGTTGCGAACAGCGAGGACCAGGTCATTGTCAGGCTAGAAAATCACGGCGGAGTGGTGCACGAGCATGGCCTGGCGGCATCGCAGCTTGTGCGCATCCGCAATGCCGGCATTCCGCTGCTTGTGTGCATCGACAAGGTTGCCGCCAGCGGCGGGTACCTGATGGCTTGCGTCGCAGACAAGATTTACGCAGCGCCGTTTGCGATTCTTGGCTCTATCGGCGTACTCGCGCAAATACCGAATTTCTATCGCCTGCTCGACAATCACGGTGTGAATTTTGAGCAGGTAACCGCCGGCAAGTACAAACGGACGGTGACGATGTTCGGTGAAAACACCGACGAAGACCGCGCCAAACTCAAGGAAGAGCTTGAGGACGTGCACACGTTGTTCAAAAGCGCCGTTGCAACCTACCGGCCGGATCTGGACCTCGACGTGGTCGCCACGGGCGAGTATTGGTACGGCACCCGGGCGCTGGAGCTGAAGCTTGCCGACGAAGTGAAGACCAGCGATGAGTTGCTGCGCGAGCTGGCGGCTGAGCGGGACCTCTTTGAAATAAGCTACAAGATCAAGCAACCGCTGCAGAAGCGCTTGCTGGGCGGTATTGACAGTGCCCTGGCGAGTGCCTCTGCGGCCCGCTGGCGCGAACGGTTCGAGTCGCGCCTGCCGCGCTGAGGCACGGAACCCCGCCTGTTGTGGGCGGTCGAATCAGCCAATAGCCTTTGCCGCGGGTGCGCGCGCCGCGCTGTGTAAAGCCAGCGGCGACTGCGGCTATACTCTGACCGTCGCTATAGTTCGACCAACTCAGGAGTTCCGATGACCAAGCCAAATCGCCGTTTTGCTGTCCTCGCGCTTGCTGCTGCCGGTGTTGTGTTGCTGTCGGCCTGCACGACGTCCCCCACCGGGCGCAGCCAGATGATCCTGCGTTCCGATGATGCGCTGGCCGCGGAGGCCGCGCAGAAATTCGCTGAAATGCGCGCATCGATCCCGCTGGAAACGGACCGGGCCACAATTGACTACGTCCATTGCGTGGCGACCGCGATAGTTGAGGTCCTGGAGCCTCAGTACCGCGATCTCGACTGGGACATGGCGATTTTCGACCATGACGCCGTGAACGCTTTCGCTATGCCAGGCGGCAAGATCGGCGTTATGACCGGCATTCTGAAGGCGGCTGACAATCAGGATCGGCTCGCGGCGGTGCTCGGTCATGAGATTGCGCACGTAACCGCACGGCATTCGAATGAGCGCGCTTCGCGATCGCCGGTGGCCGGTGTCGGTATCCAGGTGATGGCAGTACTGCTTGGCGGCGGCAACTCTGGAGCTACTTACACGGCTTACGAAGCGCTCAATCAGGGGGCTGCACTCGGCATCATGCTGCCGTTTGGCCGGGAGCAGGAGAGCGAAGCGGATATCATTGGTCTCGAATTCATGGCGCGTGCCGGCTTCGACCCGCGCCAAAGCGTGCCGTTGTGGCAGAACATGGCTAAAGTGGCTGGCGGCAACGAGCCCGCGGAGTTCTTGTCGACCCACCCCTCCAATGAAAAGCGCATCGACTCACTGGTCTCGCAATTCGGTAAGACGCTGTCGTTGTACAACGAGGCGCAACAGGAAGGACGCAAACCCGCGTGTGTTGCGCCGCCGCCTAAAGCCACCAAAACGAACAAGTAGTTGTCGCAATAGCAGGCGCACCCCCAGGTTGGGGTGTACTCGCACCCCAGGAACCCTCTCTTCAGGTTAGAATCCCGTATGCATTATTCATTCGTACGCTCCGCCGCTGCGCAAAAAACGCTGCTGATCACGGCCTGCCTGCTCGCCGGTGGCTGCAGCACCCTGGAAGGTCTGTTCTCCGGCCCAACAGGATTTCCCAGGGCAGTGCCCCCGCCGCTCGAAAGCATGCCGCTCGAAGATCCGATTAACCCGAACCGCTTCGTTATCGAGTCGCCATTCCAGTCGGTGGTAGGCGTGCCCCAGGTTGTGTTTACGACGGCTGATGACACCCTGCCGGACTTCGCGCTCGAATACGGCGTTGGCTATGACGAGCTGCTGGCGGCGAACCCCGGTGTCGATCCCTGGTTGCCAGGTGAGAATCGCGCCATTATCGTGCCGACGCAGTTTGTGCTGCCCGAGATAGTTCGAGAAGGCGTGGTGCTCAATATCGCCACCAAGCGCCTGTTTTACTTTCCTGCCGACGGCATCGAGCGCGACCCTGAAAGCAATGAGATCACAAGCCAGGTTGTCTTGACTTACCCGATAGGGATCGGACGTGTTGGCTGGGAAACGCCGCTCGGCGCAACGAAAGTCGTTTCGAAAGCCAAGAATCCGACATGGTGGGTGCCGTCTTCGGTGCGCAAGGAACACGCTGAAATGGGCGACCCCCTGCCATCGATCGTACCGCCCGGTCCGGACAACCCGCTCGGTACCCGTGTATTGAAGCTCGGCATGCCGGGTTACCTGATCCACGGTACCAATCAGCCGTACGGGGTCGGGATGCGGGTCAGCCATGGCTGCGTGCGTCTGTACCCGGACAATATTGAGGCACTGTACGAACTGGTCGACGTTGGCGAGCCTGTCACGATCGTCAATGAGCCCTATCAGCTTGGTCAACTGAATGGCGAATGGTATTTCGAAAGTCATGCGCCACTGGAAGACGACAGTGTCGATCCTGAGCAGCGCCTGGCCGCCATTCTCGAACGGGTCAGTGTGCTGGAAATACCGAATTTGCCCGATCACGTGCGCGCAATCGCGAGCGCTTCGAGCGGATTACCGGTCCGTATTGCCGAACTCGACGAGACGGAAGTCCTGACGCGAGTTCGGCGTGTACACAACACGATTGAAGTTGATCCCGATGCGCCGACGCTCGAAGAAGTGCGGGAAATGATTGACGAGGCGGTGGCAGAAGCGGAGCTCGAAACAGTCGGCAAGCTGGCGGCCGACTAGTCGAAATAGCGCGCGAATTCGGCGGGCAGGTGATCAAAGTCGGGCGTCACGTCGTCCGGTACTGAAACAGGCAAGGAATTGTAGGTGTTCCAGAACACGGGCTGCGACGCAGCTCCTGATTCGATGTCGTGTAACAAGGCGGCCATCGCCTTGCCGGTGTAAGTTGCTTCGAGTTGCAGTCCGAGATCGTCGCGGGCAATACGAATAGCGCGTTCGGTTGCGGGGTTGCTGCGCCCGTAACCGGACGCAAAGAATTCGTCGCGAATGCGAACATTTGTACGCTCGGCAAGGTCCGGCGGTACGCCCGGATCAAACTGATGCATCAGCCGCACAGTTTTCAGGAGCAGGTGGCGCAGGCGTTTTTCGTTGGCTACCGACGGGTCGGTGACGCGCACCGCGTGTATTTCCAGCGGCAGCCGCGCAAGCGCGAAGCCGAGCGCAAGGCCGGCGGCCGTTCCCATGCTGCCGAACGCGACGTACAGCCGCTCAGGGCAGGGCAATCCTTCCTGTTCGAGTTGCGCTGCAAATTCAAGCGCGGCATTGATGTAGCCGAGATTGCCGAGCCAGCAGGTACCACCGAGCGGTAGCAGAAAAATATTGCGGTGCTGCAGGCTTCGCCGCTGGATTGCCAGCCGTCGTTGTAAGGGGCCACCGAAGTACAGGACTTCAGTGCCCAGTTGCTGGTGCGCCAGCAAGGTGCGCGCAATCGCCGGTTTAGGTGCCTGGTGCGAAAGCAGGCAGGTGCATTCGAGGCCTGCGTGGCGCGCGTATATCGCGGTGGCCAGCGCATGGTTGGATCCGGCTGCCCCGTAGGTAGCGACGCGCGTCGCATTGCGGTCCAGCGCGCGTTGGATGAGGTATTCCAGCTTGCGTACCTTGTTGCCGCCATATAGCGACCCGCTCTTATCGTCGTGCTTGACCAGCAGTGTTGTCTGCCGGCCGCCAAGCGTGCAACGCCGGGTTGAAACCGGTGTGGGTAAGTCGGTCAGTGCCGCGACTGGCCAGCGGGCTGCAAGCAATGGGTGACGACGTGCCAGGTAGTTACTCATGATGGCGAAGCTTAGCAGCCCTGCAAGCAGCATGGCATGGCGCTCCGCGGCCACGCCGTCTAGAATAGCGGCACGTTGGCAGCCGCCCGGGCAGGTCGTGTAGTTTGCCCCCAGGCTGCTGGTCTGACGCTACCGGAGATAGCTTTGTCAGAAGCAGTTGATCGTGGCATCACGGTCACAGAAATCGCAGCGGTGGATCAACCCATCGAGGCGTGTCCCGAGACCACGGCCGCGTTTGTTGGCCGTGCGCTGCGCGGCCCCCTGAATACTCCGGTCCTGGTGCATCATTTCGGTGACTTCCGACGGCGCTTCGGCGACGTCTGGGCGCGCTCGAGTCTCGGTCCGGCCGTCAAACAGTTTTTCGATCACGGCGGCAAAAACCTGTACGTCGTGCGGGTTGCCAATAATGCGCGCGGCGCGTTGCTGTGCGTGCCGGCCGAAGGTTCCGCGCTGGTCCTGCGTGCCGTCGAACCCGGTTCCACGGAGCGCCTGCGGGCGGCCGTTGACTACGATGGTATTGAAGAAACGGACGCTGAACACTTTAACCTGACCGTGCAGCGTCTGGATCCGGCTACGGGCTTGCTGGTCGACCAGGAAATTTTCACGCGCGTGAGCTTTCTCGAGAACGCCGAGAATTTCGTCGCAGACCGCTTGCAGAGCTCTGACATGGTCCGCGTCGAGATGCCCTTTCCGAAGCATCGGCCAGAGGCGACCACGGGTTTTAGCAGCCGTTATGACCTTCGCTGGCTTGAACCTGTGCAGCCAGGTACTGACGGCGGCGAGCTGACCGCCTATGACCTGATCGGCTCGTTCGAGCGCGGTAGCGGCATGTTCGCACTTGAACAGGTTGAGCACTTCGACCTGCTGTACTTGCCGGCAACGGGTCGGGATATCGATGCGGGGCCGGCCGCCATTCTTGCGGCTGAAATGTATTGCCGGCGGCGTGGCAGCATGCTGGTCGTAGACCCGGCGCCACAATGGCAGACAGTGCGGCAAGTGGTCCAGGGTATGCGCGATCGTGGCTATGCGAGCCCGAACCTGGTGAGCTATTTTCCGCGGCTTGTGGACCGCGCAGCCACCGGTGCTGCCGCTGTCGGGGAGAATGCCGTGCGCGCAGCCGGTGGCGCACTTGCTGGCCTGTTGTGCAAGCTGGATCGCAACTATGGGCCGTGGCACGGGCTGGAGGCGGGCGGTCTGCGGTTCCAGTCGTCGCTGGTGCCCGAGGTCGAGCTTGACGAGGATGAGGCGCACAACCTGTCACGGGCTGGTGTGAACGCGGTGCTGCGCGGGCCAGCCGGGCGCACCCGGGTGGCCGGATCAGTGACCATGGCGCGCGGCAGCGAACCGCACCGCGTCTTCAAGAGCCTGTCAGTGCGCCGTTTGTGCCTGCGCGTCGTCAATACGATTGACCTTGCAACCCGGTGGGCGGTCTTCGAGAAACCGGACCGGCGGCTAACGGCACGTATTCGTGGCCAGGTGCTTGCGTACCTGGCCACGCTGTATGATCTTGGCGCGCTGGAAACGGACCGGTTTCTCGTGCAGTGCGATGCCGGCCTGACCAACCGCCGTGATCGGCTCGAACACGGTGTTACGATCTTGCTCGTATTTCACCCGCTCGGCAGCAACCAGCCCGTGTCCTTTACGTTGCACCAGACCGTCGCCGGGTGCCGGGTTGCGACGACGGCGTTCGCGCCAATCGCCGAACACTGCGCCTGAGTTATGTAAAGTCTTGCGGAATCCAGTTTGCTGGAACTGTATCGCTGCAGATGGGGTCCACCCGCACTATGATAAGAGCCATGGACCAATGGCGCAGATGCTCGCTCGGACTGGTGCTTGCTGTATCGCTGACGGCCTGTGGCGGCGGTAGTGCCGACCCAGGCTCGCCGCCTGTACCGCCGCCGAGCGTTGCACTGTCGAAGGCAGAAGCCTATCGCTTTCTGAACCAGACGACCTTCGGCGCAACGCCGGCTGAAGCGGCGCGGGTTATCGACCTTGGTATCGAAGCCTGGATCGACGATCAGCTGCAACGTCCACCGTCACTGCAGTTGCCGCATCTCCAGTCGCTGCCGTCGCCACTGTTTCCGAGCCAGCGCCAGGCTGATCGCGTCGACGCCTGGTTTCGCAATGCGCTGCACGGTGACGATCAGTTACGCCAGCGTGTGGCCTTCGCCTTGTCCGAAATCTTCGTTGTATCGGAACTGGGCGCGCTCGCAGCGCAGCCCTGGGGTATGGCGGATTTCTATGACCTGCTGGCACGCAACGCGTTCGGCAACTATCGGGACTTGCTGCAGGAGGTAACACTGCACCCGGCGATGGGCGTCTACCTCAGCATGCTCGGCAACGAGAAACCAAATGCGGCGCTCAACATCCGGCCCGACGAAAATTACGCGCGTGAATTAATGCAGTTGTTTTCTATTGGACTCTACGAACTGAATATCGATGGTACGCGCGTTCTTGACGCACGCAACGAGCCGTTGCCGACCTATGACCAGTCCGTCATCGAAGGCTACGCACACGTGTTTACAGGTTGGAGTTATGCGGGCTTTGCAGAAATGCGTAACGCACGCCCGACCTACGACAATCAGGTTGTGCCGATGCAGGTTTACCCTGCGTATCACGACAGCAATGAGAAAGTGCTGCTGCAGAATCGATCTGTGCCGGCCGGGCAGACACCCGAACAGGACCTGGCCGCCGCACTGGACAGCATTTTCGAGCACCCGAATGTTGGTCCGTTTCTCGCCCGCGGCCTGCTCCAGCGCCTGGTCACGAGTAATCCGTCGCCCGCCTATATCGCGCGGGTGGCTGCCGTGTTCAACAACAACGGTAGCGGGGTGCGCGGTGACCTTGCGGCGACGGTGAAAGCGATTCTACTGGACCCCGAAGCTCGCCCGGCAGCGGCAATGGACATTGACGGCAAGCTTAAGGAGCCGCTGTTGCGGCTCACCCAGTTGTGGCGGGCTTATGATGCGCGATCCGATAGTGGCCGGTATTTCTTTCCGTTTGCCTATGTCGTGCTCGGCCAGGGGCCGCAGCAATCGCCGTCGGTCTTTAATTTCTTCAGCCCTGACTATGCACCGCCCGGTGAGATCAGGGACTCAAGCCTGGTGGCGCCGGAAATGCAGATCGCGACCGAGTACCAGAACACTTTTGTAAGCAACTGGATGTTTTACCAGGCGTTCTTCTTTAATACGGAGATCGATCGCAGTAATCCCCAGTTCAACGAGGATTCGATCCTGATCGACTTTATGGACGAGGTCGGCGTGGCCGACGATTCGGCCGCACTGGTTGCCTCTGTCGCTGACACGCTGCTGGCCGGCGTAATCTCGGATACCTTGCGCGATGAAACGGTGGGCATGGTTGAACGCATTCCCGCTGACCAGCCGCTTGCGCGCGCTGCCGAAGCGATCTACCTGGTTGCCACTTCTCCTGAATACGCGTACCAGCGCTAGGGCAACGGTGTGACACATGGCTGAAATGACCCGCAGACAATTTCTCCGACGTAGCAGTCTTGCGGCTGCGACTTTGGCCGCGACGCCGGGCGCTGCGTATTCGCAGGTGGTTGGCACCGGCGGCGGGTTCAGCGACTACCGCGCCCTGGTGTGCGTGTTTCTGTTCGGCGGCAACGATTCATTCAACATGCTGGTGCCACGCAGCGATGCGGAATATGCAGCCTACGCACAGGCGCGCCAGAATCTCGCGATCGCAAAGAGCGACCTGTTACCGATAAGCCCGGCAAGTGCCGCTGGCACACAGTTTGGACTGCACCCGTCGATGGCCGGTGTGCAGAGCCTGTTTGCAAGCGGCGCCGCCGCGCTCGTCGCGAATGTTGGTCCGCTGATAGAGCCGACCACCAAAGCGCAGTTCATGAACCGTTCGGTGCGCTTGCCGCCGCAACTTTTTTCACACAACGATCAGCAGGACCAGTGGCTGGCGCTTAAAGGGACAACGCCGGGCAATACCGGCTGGGCCGGACGGATGGCGGACCTGCTGCAAGGCGTAGTCGCGAACCAGCGGATGGCAACCAATGCCTCCATGTTTGGCAACAACCTCATGCAGGCGGCACAGGAAACGGTTGCTTACGTGATGGGGCCGGGCGGTCCACTGCAGTTTGAGGGCTTTTCGACAAATCCCGGTGATTTGTTGTACGAGCAGCGACTCGCGTTCCAGCGCATCATCGAGGCCGACTACGGTACTGTGTATGAACGCGCTTTTGCCGAGGTACAACAGCGGGCTATCGAAGCGGCCGATACTGTAACGGCTGCGATCGAAACGGCACCGCCGCTGACCACGGTGTTTCCGCAAAGCCAGCTCGGGCAGCAACTGGAGACCGTCGCTAAACTCATTGCCGTGCGCGACGATCTGCAAATGCAGCGGCAGGTATTTTTCGTTGCGGCAGGCGGGTTCGATTCGCATGATCGTCAGAACGAGGAACAACCCGGGTTGCTCGGCGGCATCAGCAACAGTATCAAGGCATTTTACGACGCGACGGTGGAACTGGGAGTTGCCGACAGCGTGACCAGTTTCACCCAGTCAGATTTCGGCCGCACACTCAGCTCGAACGGCGACGGCACCGACCATGCCTGGGGCGGTAACCAGTTGCTTGTTGGTGATGCCGTTTTTGGCCAGCGAGTTTATGGCGAGTACCCGGTGCTCGAAATTGGTGCCGAACGGGATGTAGGCGGTGGCCGCATGATTCCAACAACATCGGCGGACCAGTATGCTGCAACATTGGCGGCATGGTTTGGCATTGATGATGCAGACCTCGATAAGGTTGCGCCGAATCTTGGCAATTTCGCCGTTCGCGACCTCGGTTTCATGATTTGATACTCTTCTACGCTTACTAGCGCAGGAAAATCACCATGAAAAAGTTGATGCTGGCCGCCCTGGCCTCTGTATTGTTTCTGGCCGCCTGCGGTCGCGACAATCAAGTGGAGAACGCTGCAAGCGGCGCCGTAGTGGCTACCGAATCGGATGCGGCTGAGGAGCTCGCGAGCGTTTTCGCTGAGCATTTCGAGCGCAACCTCGAGTTGAATCCGTTAAGCGCCACGAGCATTGGCGATTACCGTTTCAATGATCGCATGGCCATTAGCAATAGCGCCGAGTATCGCGCAGCAGAGCGTGCCCTCGACGAAGAGTTTCTTGACCGGCTGCTGGCTATCGACCGCAGTGAGCTCAACTACCAGGACCAGCTCAGTTACGACATGTTCAAGGTGTTGCGTGAACAGTCACTCGAAGGCAACCAGTTTCCGTTCTACCAGCAGCCAGTCAATCAGTTCTACCTGATGACCAACTTTTTTGTGCAGCTTGGTAGCGGCTCGAGTATCCATCCATTCAAGACAGTTAAGGACTACGACGACTTTCTGAGCCGTACTGAAGATTTTGTGATTGATGTCGATCTCGCCATCGAAAACATGAAAGAAGGTATGAGAAACGGCATCGTCCAGCCGGAAGTGTTAATGGCCAAGGTCATTCCGCAGCTCGAATCACAGTTCAAGGACAAGGCTGAACACAGTGATTTCTGGATGCCGATAGAGAATATGCCGGATGATTTCAGCGTCGAGGATCGCGAACGACTGACAGCGGCATACCGTGATTCTATTGAGAACACGATCATTCCGAGCTTCAAGCGGCTCAGTAATTTTATCGGCGATGAGTACATGGGGGCTGCACGCGAAACGGTCGGTCTCGGCGCTTTGCCGAACGGCAAAGCCTGGTATGAATACATGGTCCGCGTGCGTACGACCACGGATATGACGCCGGCAGAAATTCACCAGGTTGGACTCAACGAAGTGGCGCGGATTCATGCCGAAATGCAAGGCGTGATGGACGAGGTTGGCTTTGAGGGCAATCTCAAGGACTTTTTCGAGTTCGTGAATAACGATGACCAGTTTTTCTATGACGAACCTGAGCAATTGATCCAGGGCTACCGCGACATGGCGGCGCACATTGAAGCGCTGTCGAAGAAGCTGTTCGATGTGGCACCAAAGACGGCGTTTGAAGTGCGCCGCGTCGAGCCGTTTCGTGAGGCATCCGCGTCAGGTGGTTCGTATCGAAGCGGTACGCCGGACGGTTCGAGGCCCGGCGTTTTCTATGCCAATGCTTACGACATAAAGGCGCGGCCGAAATGGGCAATGGAGTCCCTGTTCCTGCATGAAGCTATTCCGGGACACCATTTCCAGATTTCATTGCAGCAGGAAAACGAGGAGATTCCGCAGTTTCGCCGCTTTGCTCGCTTTACGGCTTACAGCGAAGGCTGGGGCCTGTATGCCGAAACGCTCGGTAAGGAGCTGGGCGTCTACACCGACCCTTATCAGTATTTCGGTGCGCTCAATGCCGAGCTGTGGCGTTCAATCCGGCTGGTCGTCGACACGGGTATTCACGCCATGGGCTGGAGCCGGCAGGAAGTGCTCGACTACATGTACGCCAATTCAGCCGTCGCTCCGGCACGCGCTATTTCAGAAGCGGAACGTTTCATGGCGATTCCGGGCCAGGCGCTCGCGTACAAAATCGGGCAACTGAAGATTCGCGAAATTCGCGACAAGGCCGAGCAGCGCCTGGGCGAGAATTTCGACGTTGTCGCGTTTCATCGCGAGGTTCTCAAGGACGGTCCCATGCCGCTCTCTATGCTGGAATCGAAACTTGATCGCTGGGTGGACGCACAGCTCTGAGACAGCCGGGGTAGCCCTGTTGTTGACTGCCTGATGCAGCACACGCAATGAAACTGGATCGCGCCATCCGCATCGTATTTGCGCTACTGATCCTGGTGGCCGTAATCGTTGCGACGGGTGCTCTGTTATTCGTAACCGAGTCTGCGCTGAATGTCTGGGACCGTCTGCGCGCCGGCCCCGCGGTGTTGCTGTATCTGTATGTTGCGATTCTGTTCGGTATTGTGGCGGGTGCGGTGTTCCTCATTTGGCGCCTCGTTATTCGGCGAACACCGCGGAGTTCGGCGAAGCCCGAAACGCCGCAGCCCCTGTCGAGACAAGAGATCGAGACACGTTTGCGGGAGGCCGACGAGGCAGGGGTTGATGTTAGCGCCGCGCAGGCCGAACTCAGGGAGTTGGCCAGCCGGCGCGAGAGCGGCGTTATTCACCTGTGCTTCTTTGGCAACATCAGTACGGGCAAGAGTTCCCTGATCAAGGCGCTCGTGCCGGAGGCTGAAGTCAGGATCGATATCGTCGGTGGTTCTACTGATGATGTGCGTCACTTTCGCTGGCGCAACGATGCGGGAGTGGAGATTCTGCTGACGGATGTGCCGGGAACCGGCGGTCCCGATAGCGGCTACGATGCGCTGGCGCTCGAAGAGGCGCGCCGTTCGCAGGTTGTGCTTTTCGTTTGCGAGGGTGACCTGACGCGCGCTGAGGCGAGCGCTATTGCTGAACTACTGGCACTCGAAAAGCCGATGGTGCTGGTCATGAACAAGGCCGATCGCTTTAATCATGATGAGCAGGCCCGGTTGATGCAGCGCTTGCTCGAGCGCCTTGAGCAGATTGGCGGCGATGTATCCCGGGACCGTGTGGTGGCGGTCTCAGCGGGTGGCGAGGTCGACGTGCTGACCCGTGATGCGGAGGGTCGCGAAACGCTGACACAGCGGCAACGCGAGGCCGATATAGGTGTACTCGTAGTCGCGATTAACCGATTGCTTGAGGCGGATACAGCCGCACTGGATGTGCGGCGTGATCGCGCTGTTTTTCAACTGACTGCCGAGAAGCTGGCACAGGCCGAGGCCGCCTATCGGACTCAGCGTTCGGAACAAATTATTCGCAATGCAACGCGCAAGGCGGTCATTGGCGCCCTGGCAGCGATCAGCCCCGGCACGGACATCCTGATCCAGGGTTATATCGGCACGGCAATGACGCGGGAACTGTGCAAGTTGTACGGTGCCGCGCCACGCGACCTGGATATCGAGGAATTCCTGAATCTCAGCCAGAGCCGCGTAGGGCGCGCGTTACCGTTGACGCTCGCCGTCGCGGGCAACGGCCTGAAAGCTTTCCCGGGCCTGGGTACAGTTGCGGGCGGCTTCGTACACGCAGTAGCCTACGGGCTGATATTCGACGCGCTGGGTCGTAGCCTGGTGATGACGCTGACGAAGTACGGTGAACTCAAGCCCGATATCGCGGCTAAAGAGTTTGAGGAAGGCATCAGTGAGCATGTGGAAGCGGGCGTTAAGCGCATTGCCAGGATGGCGCTGGAAGAAAAAACCGGCGGCAGTTGAGCCGGGCGAAGATGCGCACCTCGAGCTGGCTCGGGAAAGCCTGCGCGAACTCATTGCAGACAAGCGCTTGCCCGCCGGGGTGCGCGAGTCTCTGGCGCACGACTACGAAGCCGTGCAGGGCATGCTCGACAAGCTCGAGAACGGCCACATCCATCTCGCCGTATTCGGTCGCGTCAGTACCGGCAAGTCGTCCTTGCTGAATGCGCTGATAGGCAAAGAGACTTTCACGGTCAGTCCCTTGCACGGTGAAACCCGTTTCTCTTCCATGCAGCCCTGGTACGAAGTGGAAGCGGGCGGGGTATTCCTGATCGATACGCCGGGCCTCGACGAGGCGGGCGGCGAAGAACGTGAGTCGCTGGCGCGCGAAGTGACCCAGCGTGCTGACCTCGTGTTATTCGTTATCGATGGCGACATGACCGAGACAGAGCTTGCGTCGCTCAGGACGCTGCTCGCAGAGGGGCGCCCGGTGCTTGTTGTTCTGAACAAGGCGGACCTGTTTACCAACACAGAAAAAGAGCGCCTGCTTGCGGCGATACGCCGGCGGACCGAGGGTCTCGTTGATCCCGAACATGTTGTCGCTGTTGCAGCACAGCCACGACCGCAGCTAGTGATAGAGAAAGATGCTGCTGGTGTTGAGCACACAAGCGAGCGGCCGCGTGAGCCCGATATAGAGCTTCTGCGGGTAAGGCTCTGGGACATACTGGATGCGGAAGGCAAGACGCTTGCAGCGCTTAATGCCAGCCTGTTCGCTGCTGACCTGAGCGACCAGGTTGGTCAGCGGATCATGGCCGCACGGCGTGAGGTTGCCGACAAGCTGGTGCGCACGTATTGCGTAGGCAAGGGCGTTGCCGTCGCGCTGAACCCGGTGCCGGTAGCTGATTTGTTTGCGGCCGCGTTTATCGACGTCGGTATGGTCGTGCACCTGTCAAAAGTGTACGGCCTGCCGTTGAGCCGCAGTGAGGCTGGTGCGCTGGTGCGCGTGATCGCCGCCGAAGCTGCCGCGATTACGGCGACAGTCTGGGCTATCCATCTCGGCTCGAGTGTGCTGAAGCTGGGCACCGCCGGGTTGTCGACGCTGGCGACGGCCGCGGCTCAGGGGGCGGTTGCTTACTACAGCACGTTGCTGGTCGGTCGCGTAGCCGCCGAGTACCTCGCCAAGGGCAAGTCCTGGGGCGAGTCGGGGCCGAAGAAAGCGATCAAGCGCATTCTCGACAGTCTCGACCGGGATACCGTGTTGCGTGATGCGCGGCACGAAATTCGTGCACGCCTGCAGCGCAGTGGCTGATTCGCAGCGCGAAGAACGTGCGCGACGGATCTGCGAAACCATTCGCGAGATTCCGTGCGGATCGGTAGCGAGCTATGGGCAAATCGCTGAGATCGCTGGCATCCCGCGTGGCGCGCGCCAGGTTGGCTATACGCTGCGCAATTTGCCGGAGGGCCACGACATTCCCTGGCATCGCGTGGTGCAGTCGGCGGGTACGATCGCGTTTCCTGTCGGCAGCCCGCCGTTCGAAGAGCAATGCCGGCGCCTGTTGGCAGAAGCGGTGAGTGTGGTTGGAGGGCGTGTGAATATGCGACGTTTTCGCTGGCAACCCGATCTTGATGAGTTATTGTGGAAGCCCTCGTCGGCCTGGGATGACGCATGACACTAGTTTCCCGGCTACAGTCAAGAATGCTGACTGTCCTGCTGGGCAGGCGCATGCAACGCACGAGGCGCCGACTGTCAGAGTGGCATCGTCGTGCACGTGGCAAAGCCCACGTGGTCTCGGTGTTCGTCGAACTCGACGATCCATACTCCTACCTCCTCTGTGATTACCTGCCGGAGTTGCAGCGCTACTACGACGTCGAGCTGCGCCTTTACCTTACCGAAGCATTACTTGGCTCCCTGCGGCCAGCGCCGGAGCTGTATCACGAATTCGCACTGACTGATTGTCGACGGCTGGCGGCCGAACTCGGCATCCCTTTTCTCGACCAGAGCGCAACGCCCCCGGTCGAGTATCGTCGCGCATTGCTTGACTGGCTCGCATCGAGAGCAAGCGCCGATGATTTCCGGTCGGAGCTGATCGGCGTACTCACTGCCTATTGGCGTGGCGACGCCGAAGCGCTGGCGCGGCGGGTCGATAAGTCTGTTACAGACGGCAGTGCAAAGACGTTGCTGGAACAGAATCGGCGCCGCTTGCGCAAACTCGGGCACTACAATACCGCCACGCTGCATTACGGTGGTGAATGGTATTGGGGCGTTGATCGCCTGCATCACCTGATCGCGCGGCTCGATGAGTTGGGCGTGGCCCGGCAGCCCGGGCTTGCGCCGCGCATCGCATCTGTCCGCCAGGTGATGCAGGCCAGTTTGCCGATCAGCCCACCGGCTGCAGCGAGAAACTTGCCGCCGCTCGAGGTGTTCTATTCGCTTCGCAGTCCGTATTCGTGGCTTGCGCTGGAGCGTATCATTGCGATCGCCGATGCATTTGGGATGCAGCTTGAGTTTCGCCCGGTACTGCCAATGGTGATGCGCGGCATGCAGGTGCCTTCGGCCAAGCTGCGTTATATCGCTTTTGACGCACAGCGTGAGGCGGCCGTGCGCGGCGTGCCCTTCGGTCGCATTGCCGATCCGCTTGGTGCCGGACTTGAGCGCTGCATGGCGGTCTGGCAATACGCAATTGGGGAGAAGCGTGAGCGCGATTTCCTTTATAACGTTGGTGAGGCTATCTGGAGCAAGGGGATTGACCTGGCGAGCGACGAAGGTTTGCGCAAGGTAAGCGCCAGAGCGGGTCTGTTCTGGCCCAAAGTTAAAGCGGCGCTGGAGTCGGAGGCATGGCAGGATCTTGCCAATGAGAATCGCGAGTCCATGATGGCTTCCGGAGCATGGGGTGTGCCGACGTTCCGCATAGGCGATTGGGTAACATGGGGGCAGGACCGCGACTGGCTCGTGGTTCGGCATCTTGAAGAATTGTGTGACGGTGGTGATGGGATAATTGCATGACAACAGTTGTTTTTTCACACGGCCAGGAAAGCGGACCGTGGGGTACCAAGATACGGGCGATGGCCGACCTCGTAACCTCCATGGGTTGTGCGGCCGAGAGCATCGACTACCAGGGTATTGCAGACCCGACAGCGCGGGTTGAAAAGTTGCGGGCCGAGGCCGCCGCAATTGACGACACGCTGATCCTGGTCGGGTCCAGCATGGGCGGCCACGTTGCCACTGCGGCGGCCGCTTCGCTGAACGCAGCCGGCTTGTTTGTGCTTGCTCCGGCCTACTACATGCCGGGCTTCGAAGAACTGACGCCCGCAGCGCCGAACATGCCGGTGTGCATCGTGCACGGCTGGCGTGATGATATTGTGCCGGTTGAGAACAGTATTCGCTTCGCACAGGCTTGCCGAGCGAGCCTCTTTCTCATTGACGGTGATCATCGCTTGACTGACAACATCGATGAGATACGTAGTTATCTGCGCCTGTTTATAGAAAAAATCGACAAGTAATGGAGATGCGGCTTATGAAACGATTTGCACTACTGTTCTGTCTTGCCGCTGCGGGCTGTGGCGGTGCATCTGATGGCATAAGCGATGGCGACACTGTGGGCAAGGAAATCGCCGATGATTATCAGGAAGCCATGGATGAGGCAGCCGAGGTTGAACAAAAACTTCAGAATGCCAAAGACAGGATCGACGATGCGTTAGAGGATGCCGACGACACTGTCAAGGACTAAATGGCCTAGACCCCATCGCGTTTTTGGGTAGACTGACTCGCCATGACCATCGGGGCACTCATCTTTCGGCCACTCTACTGGCTGGCCGGAAAAGTATTTTCGCTCTGGGCCCGACCGGTCATTCAGCCCGATGCGCCGCAGGAGTTAATTACAGACTCCGACGCCCAGGTTTGTTACGTACTTGAGACGGGCGGGCTCGCCGATTTGCTGGCGCTTGAACAAGCCTGCAAACGTTACGGCTTGCCATCACCGACCTCCAGTTTGCGCATCGGCGAACTGCGCGAGTCCAAGAGCGTGGTTGCCTTGCGCAAGAACAAGGGATTCATCGCACGGCGACTTTCACGCAAAGGGTCGGAACGCTTTCGACGCCTTATAGATGCAGCAGGCAAGAACCCATCGCAGGAGTTGCTGCTGATCCCGGTCGCTATCTACTGGGGTCGCGCCCCCGACAAGGAACGTTCTCTCTTCAAGCTGCTGTTCTCCGAGAATTGGGAGATTGTTGGCCGCACGCGCAAGTTGTTTGCGACGCTGTTACACGGACGCAGTACGCTGCTGCGTATCAGCGACGCCTTGCCCGTACAAAGTATCGTCAGCGAAGGCCTCGACCCCGCGCTAGCGTTCCGCAAAGTGTCGCGCATCCTCAGGGTACATTTTCGACAGCGGCGCAAGGCGACAGTAGGTCCGGATCTTTCGCACCGTCGCACACTGGTTAACCAGGTATTGCGCGAGCCGACAGTGCGGGCGGCTATCGCCGCAGAGAACGGTGCTGACCACGCGGCGGCGGAGCGCAAGGCAAGGGCGTATGCGATGGAAATCGCCGCGCACATTTCCTACCCCACGATTCGTGTGGTCGAGCGCTTCCTGCGCTGGTTATGGAACCGGATATACGATGGCATCGAGCTTAACCACATTGAGCGCGTGCACGATGTGGCGCGTGACCGCGAGGTGATTTACGTGCCTTGCCACCGCAGCCACTTTGATTACCTGCTGCTAGGCTACATTGTTTACAAGGAAGGCTTGCATATCCCGCACGTGGCGGCCGGGATTAACCTGAACTTGCCGATTGTGGGTTCCATACTGCGACGCGGCGGCGCGTTTTTCCTGCGCCGCAGTTTTAAGGGCAACCGACTGTACGCCGCTGTTTTCGACGCCTACCTGCACAAAATCCTGACACGGGGTTATTCGATCGAGTATTTCATTGAGGGGGGCCGCAGTCGCACAGGCCGTCTCCTTTCGCCGAAAGGCGGCATGCTGGCAATGACGGTGAATTCCTATATCAAGGATCCCAAGCGCCCGGTCGTTTTCGTGCCCGTCTATTTTGGCTATGAAAAACTGATCGAAGGCGATTCGTTTATCAGTGAGTTGGGCGGGGCCGAGAAAAAAGGTGAGTCGCTGCTGGGGCTGATCCGGTCGATCAAGGCCTTGCGTGAGAGTTTCGGCAAGGTCTATGTCAATGTTGCGCAGCCGATAGAACTCGAAGCAATGCTCGACAGTGCCGCCAGCGATTGGCGCGACAGAAGCGGCAACGGCAACGGCAATGGAGAGCGCCGCGAGTGGCTGGCCGGAGTGATTGACAATCTTGGCAGCGAAATTATGCAGCGCATTAATGCCGCCGCTGCTGTGACGCCTATCAGCCTGCTCGCCTATGTGTTACTCGCATCGCCCAAGCAGCGGGTGGGCCTCGATGAGTTGCGCCGGCAACTGCAACTCAGTAAAGACCTGTTGCGCCGTTTTCGCTACTCGGAATCGGTAACAATTCCTGAAATGACGCCGGACGAGATTATCAAGCACGGCGAGCGACTCAATGTCATAACGCGTTCAGCGCATCCGATGGGTGAAGTTATCAGTATGACCGAAGAAACGGCCGTGCTGATGACTTACTTCCGCAACAACATCATGCATCTTCTGGCTGTGCCGGCCTCCGTTGCCTGCTGTTTTATCCAGGGGCGGGAGCTCGAACACGCGGAGTTGCAGCGCCTCGTGCGGCTAATCTATCCGTTCATGGCAAAAGAGCTGTGGCTGAAGTGGGATTACAGCGAAGTCGACGATGTGACGACCGAGGCAATTGAAGCACTCATAGAGATGGGTTTGCTGGCGCGTGCCAGCAACAAGAAGATGCTGATCCGCCCGCCGTCAGGTTCGGCCAAAGCCTATCAGTTGCTGATGCTGGGCCAAGCGATGGTGCCGATGCTGCAACGTTTTTACCTGGTCATCGCGATACTGGTGCGCAATGGCTCCGGCACATTGTCCCGCTCGCGGCTCGAAGTGTTGTGTCAGCAAAGCGCCGAGCGCCTGTCAATTATCTATGGCCTGCATTCACCCGATTTCTTTAATAAAATTCTGTTTCAGGATTTTATACGCGGCCTGCAGGACCAGGCGGTGCTGCGCCGCAACCAGGACGGGAAGCTGGAGTTCGATGAAAGCATCGAAAGTATCGGGGCAGATGCCCGGCTCGTTCTTGGTGAGGAGATCCGGCATTCGATTCTCTCACTGACGTTTGTTGAAGGGCGAGACAAGAAATGAAAGTCGCTTCGTTCTACCGTTTTCTGGACATTGCCGAACCGGAAATATTCCGTGATGCGCTGTTCGCACAATGCCGCGAGCGACAGCTCCTGGGCACTGTGCTGGTTGCAGGTGAGGGCTTTAACGGCACGCTGGCCGGTGAGGAAGCAAGCTTGCGGGCGGTATTTGACTGGATCAGCGGCGCACTGGATCTTGCCGAGGCAATCGACGCGCGCTGGACTGATGCACAAGAGGCGCCGTTTCGAAAGCTGCGTGTCAAAGTCAAGAAAGAGATCGTGACACTGGGGCGCCCGGACTTGCGTCCCCACGAGCGCACCGGCACTTACGTGAATCCGCAGGAATGGAACGAACTGATAGATAACCCGGATGTGCTGCTGATCGACACGCGCAACCACTACGAGTACGAAGTGGGCACGTTCCCGCGGGCGGTAGACCCCGGCACGGATAGCTTCCGCAATTTTCCGGCTTTTGCACAAGAACTGGCCGGCAGCGCAAAGGAC
>JAUHZT010000045.1 GCA_030425905.1 Gammaproteobacteria bacterium | reverse complement strand
TTCATCCTTGATGTCATAGGTGTCGTCGCCCGTCTTCGGGCGCAGTCGCACGACTGCCGATGTGACCGCTGGGGGCGGGTCGAAAGCGAGGCGATCCACGTCAAACAGGGCATCGATATCCAGGTAGCATCCGAGCATGATGCTGAGGCGGCCATACTTCTTGCTGCCGGGTTCGGCCGCCATGCGGTCAACGACTTCTTTCTGCAGCATGAAATGCATGTCACAGATCGAATCGCGAAACCTGAGCAGGTGAAACAGCAGCGGCGTCGAAATGTTGTAGGGCAGGTTGCCGACGATGCGCAGCGCAGGGGCGAGCGCCCCGTAATCGAACGACAGTGCATCCGCTTCATGAATGGTGACGCGTTCGCTGCCGGCGAATTGGGTCCTCAGGCGAGCCGCAAGGTCGCGGTCGAGTTCAACGCAATGCAGCTGCTTGCAGCTTTTTGCAATCGGTACCGTTATCGCGCCTGGCCCCGGACCAATTTCGACAATCACGTCGTCGGCCGTCGGCGAGATGGCACGCATTATCTCGTCGATAACGCCAATATCTGTCAGAAAGTGCTGGCCAAAGCGTTTGCGCGGGCGGTGCTTATCCACGTCGCTCGCCCAGAACCTGCGCGAGCTCGATGGCGGTCCAGAGGCTGCCGGTGTCGGCTTTGCCACTGCCAGCGAGGTCAAATGCCGTGCCGTGATCGACCGATGTGCGGATAATCGGCAGGCCGAGCGTTACATTCACAGCATGGCCGAAGCCCGCGTACTTAAGCACCGGGAGGCCCTGGTCGTGATACATCGCTAGCACGGCATCGCGGTGGCCGGCGGCCGCTGTAAACGCCGTATCGGCCGGCACCGGGCCGCGCAGGTTCATGCCCTCGTTGCGACATGCCTGAACGACGGGTGCGATAACACTGTCGTCCTCGGTACCGAGATGGCCACCTTCGCCGGCGTGCGGATTCAGCCCGCACACAATGATTTCAGGGTCCGCAATACCAAATGTCTGCTGCAGGTCGCGGTGCAAAACCCGCAAGACGGCGTGCAAACGCTCCGCGGTGATGTAGTCCGGCACGGCGCGCAGCGGCAGGTGCGTGCTCGCAAGTGCGACCCGCATATCGCCGGCAGTGAGCAGCATGACCGGCAAGGGGGAGGCAGTGAGCTCAGCCAGGAATTCGGTATGACCGGTGAACGGGATGCCCGCATCGCAGATAACATTCTTTGCCAGTGGTGCCGTGACGAGTGCGCTGAACCGGCCGGAGCTGCAGCCCTCGACCGCGAGCCTCAGTCCGTCCAGTAGCGCACTGGCATTGGCAGGATTGGGTTTCCCGCACTCGACGGCTACGGGGAAAGGAACGTCTATCACGTCGAGCAAAAAGTCGACGCCGAGTAACGCCGCGCGAGCGCGCAGTAGCGCCTCATCACCAATGACCTGCATCGGTGGGCAATCGGGACGTGCGCCGATAGCGACACACAAGTCCGGTCCGATGCCGGCGGGTTCGCCGGCGGTAACGACTAGCGGGCGATTGCTCACATCTTTATGTCGACGTAAGCCTCGTCGCGGATCCGGCGCATCCACAGTTGCGTTTCCGCATCGACCTTGCTGGCGCGAATACGGTTGGCGCAGTTCTGCTCTTTAAGGTCTTCGGTGTTGTCGTAAGTACGACGATCGAGGACCTGGACAATGTGCCAGCCGAACGGGCTTCTGAAGGGTTCGCTTAATTCACCGATCTCAAGCTCTGCGATGGCGGCGTCGAACTCGGGTACAAAGGTACCGGGACCCGCCCAGCCAAGTTCGCCACCGTTGTTTGCCGAGCCAGGGTCATCCGACATCAGCTTCGCCAGCTCTGCAAAGTCCTCGCCTTCCTGGATGCGCTTGTAAGCATCGTCGAGGCGCTGTTTCGCTGTTGCATCGTCAATGATCTCGTTCGGCGAAATCAGAATGTGGCGCGCACTGACCTGGTCGACCGAACTGGTTTCCACGGCACTGCGCATGTCGTTAACTTTGACAATGTGAATGCTGGTGGCCGTACGGAACGGGTCGGATACATCGCCCTTTTTCATTGGCGTCAGGATATCCGTGAAGACAGTCGGTACTTCCTCGCCTTTCATCCAGCCAAGCGTACCGCCTTCAAGCGCCGTCGGGCTTTCTGAATAACGCGCGGCAAGTTGCCGGAAATCGGCGCCGTCACGTGCACGTTGCACAATGTCATTGGCTGTAGCAATGATTTCATCGATCTCCGCCGTCGAGGCCGACTCGGGCAGCGACAGAAGGATGTGCGACAGATCGTAGTCGGAATTGATAACGACGTTGTTCTCGAGATTGGCTATGCACTGCTCGATCTCGCGCGGCGATATCGGCACGCGTTGCACAACGTCAATCCGGCGCAGTTGCTCCAGCGTTACGTCTTCACGCATCTGCCGGCGAAAGTCCTGGTAGTTGATGCCTTCTGCAGCGAGCAATGCAGGCAGGTCAGCGAGCGTACCGCCCAGGTTACGCGCAACGTTCGTGAGTACTTCGTTTAATTGCTGATCAGAAATCTGCAGCCCGATGCGTTCTGCGCGTTGCAACTGGATTTCATTGAGAATGACGCGTTCCAGCACCTGTTCTTCGAGGATGGCATCGGGTGGCAACTGGAAACCGTTCTCGGCAGCCTGCTGGCGAATCATCTCGAGTGACTCGTAGTACTTGCTCTTGAGCACGATGCCTTCGTTGACGATGGCGGCCACACCATCGATAAACTCTCCGGTTTCGGAGAGTTCTTCGGCGACGACCCAAGGCGCGGCCGATAACGCAATGAAGGCGCACAAGCTGTTGAATTTAAACACTATTTATTACCGAAGGTCTGCAGAATAGCCAAGAATACCACGTTCCAGAAGTTTGTCAGCCGCTGTGCCGATACTGGACATTCCTTTCAATACCAGTTGCAGACCAAACGACGAATCGTGAGTTCCATCGCGGGTCGAGATGTGGCGGCGTGACACCACGCGCAATCCCCAGCAGCAACTCTCGTATTCAAGCCCGAAGAACTGCTCAAGCACGGCGTCGTCGCGGAAAGAATAGTTGTAGCGGCCGACAAAATTCCATTGCGAGGAAACCGGCCAGGACCAGGATATATCGCCCTGCTCGAGCGAATCGCGGCGATAGCGATAAGCAATGTTAAATACCTTGTTGTTCGCCGGCCGGTACTGGAGGCGGGCTTCGGACTGGGTGGTGCCGTTCAGCGAGGTGCCCCACTGGTGTCCGAAGTCGAAATTCA
Source organism: Gammaproteobacteria bacterium (assembly GCA_030425905.1). Classification (GTDB taxonomy): domain Bacteria; phylum Pseudomonadota; class Gammaproteobacteria; order Steroidobacterales; family Woeseiaceae; genus UBA1847. The sequence goes on along the minus strand of JAUHZT010000045.1, from coordinate 18,016 downwards.
AATGCTTGTACAGCAGGAAGCGAATCTCGGCGATGTAATCCGATGACTCGTTATTCGCGGCTGTGCCGCCCGGCAGCGTAACCTGCCGGTCACTGAGGTAACGCGTTTGCCCGATCGTCGCCGAGACGAGTTCCTCGCCGGAGGCTATGTCGAGTATCCGCGAGGTGACGCCCATGCTGATCTGCTCGGTGTCGCCAATGCGATCGACGCCGAGGAAACGATTGGTGCGAAACAACTGCACGAGGTTCAGGTCCGGCGCGATCGTATCGAAAACTGGTAGTGCGTTCTGATCGCGGTAGGGCACATAGACGTACAGCAGGCGCGGCTCGAGTGTTTGCATTCTCGGTGTGTTGCCGTGCGTCAGGCGTTCAAACACGAGGCCGGTGTCGAGACTGCCTATCGGCAGGCTGCGGCTCGGCGAATCGTCGCTTCCTGGCGCGGTGTTGTCGAGTTCGTATTGCGTGTAGTCCCACGCGACGGCCGGGTTAAAGAACCAGCCGCTGCCCGCAATCGGCAACTCAAGGCGTGGCGCGACGTTTGCACGCCAGCCGGTCACGCCGACGTCGCGGTCGAAATTCACAATTTCTGCATTGATGCTCGCCGTCAGTCCGGGCAGGCTTTCGGGCCAGTAGCCGCTGAAGGCCATTTGCGGCAAGCGCCGGTAGGGCTCTTCTTCCGGTGTAATAACGTCGTCCAGCGTCTGGAAATCCTGTATCTGCAGGTAATACGACAGTGAATCGTTGTGCCAGTCGAAACTCAGATGCCGGTCCAGGTTGACGGTGCTCGAGGCGCTGAGGCTGCCGCCGAGGTCCTCAAAGTACTGGTTGTCGGAGACGTCGCGCAGGTTCAGGAGGCCGCGCCAGCCATTGTCGAACAGTGTGCGGTGCCGTACCGAGATGAGCTCGCGTGAGTCGTCAAATACCTTGTCGTCCGGCAGGTACTGCGCGATGACTTCACCGTCGTGCAGCCGGGTCAGGTAACGGAATTCGGTTTGCAGTTGCACGCCGCGCTCGGTGAGCAAGCGCGGCGTGATGGTGGCGTCGTAATTTGGCGCGATGTTCCAGTACCAGGGCACGCGCATTTCGTTGCCGCTGCGCCCGGAGCTGCCGATTTCCGGTGGCAAAATGCCGGACTTGCGCGCGCCACCGACCGGGAAGGAGATATACGGTGCCCAGAGTATTGGCACGCCCTGAAAACGCAGGCGGATGTTGCGAGCCGTGCCAACTCCTTCGCGCGGGTTCAGGTCGATGTCGCCAGCCTGCAGTTCCCAGTCATTCGAACCCGGCGGGCAGGTTGTATAGAACACATCGTCAAGCTGCAATTCGCCAGTCTGGCTGATCAACAACCTTTCGGCACCGCCGCGCGAATTGTTCGCGCCGAGTGAAAAGTCGGCGCCCGCGAATTCAATGCGGCCGCTGTCATAGGCAAACTCGGCGGCATCGCTGGAAATTTCCGAGCTCGGGTCTTCGTAGCGAACATTGCCATCGAGGTAGAGGGCCCGCTGCACGGGGTCGTAGCGGGCCGAGTCGGCACCGACAAGCCTGTCGCCGCGACGCAGTACAACGCCGCCGGTCATGTTCGCGGTGGGTAGCGAACCGAGGCTGCCTTCGACCGCACCCGTTTCAAACTCGATCACCCCGTCGTCAGCACTGGCGGGCGGCAGGTCTTCCGACGCCAGCCCGAGGCCCAGCGCATTCTGGCAGGCGAGCGGCTCGGCGGCGAACAGTGGCGTGGATGCCAGCAGCCCGGCAGAGGCGATCGCGGAAATCAGGTGATGTGTTGACAACGTGTTCTTGCAATCTTGAGTTTGGGCGCCGCGTTTGTAACCCGCTGCGTGGAAAACGCGATACTAACAGGCATTGGCGGTCGGGTTGCAGTTGATCGCTACCCGGTTTATGAGTGTTTCCGCGCCGACTGTTGCGGTGGACGCGCGATCTCGATTGATGGATATTGCCGCGTGAAGCGCGCTGGGGCGTAATTGCCGGGAGATTCAGTATCGATACGCAAGGACAGTTAGACGATCAAAGGCTGGCCGGGCTGCAAAGCTGGGTGCGTCAGTTTGACGGCATGGCGGCGGCCCAAATTGCGCCTGCATCCGAGGATGCAAGTTTCAGGCGCTATTTTCGGGTCACGACAGAAAGTGACACGCTGATTGCAATGGACGCGCCACCGGCGCTCGAGGACAGTTCGCCGTTTGTCGCGATAGCCGCTTATCTCGCGGACTGTGGCCTGAATGCGCCACGGATCATCGCAGCGGACCTTGAACTCGGCTACATGCTGCTGAGTGACCTCGGCGACCAGCAATATCTCGAGTCCCTGCGGGCCGAGCCGGCGGCGGCCGGGCGGCTTTACCGCGATGCGATCGAGGCGCTTCTGCAAATGCAGTCGCGCGGCCGCGAATTTCAGTCGCGCCTGCCGCCTTTCGATACCGACTACATGCACTCGGAGCTGGCACTGTTTCGCGACTGGTTGTGCAGAGAAAAATGCGGGCTCAGCTTCTCAAGCGATGACGACAACGACTGGCGCGCTACCTGTGCGACATTGATCGAGAATGCTAACGGGCAGCCTGCGGTGTTTGTGCACCGCGACTTTCATTCACGCAACCTGATGGTGACGGCGCAGGATAACCCGGGCGTGCTCGACTTTCAGGATGCCATGGAGGGTCCGTTAACCTACGACCTGGTGTCGCTGCTCAAGGACTGTTACTTCAAGTTGCCACTGGACGAAGTTGAGCGACTGGCAATGACCTTTTACGCGGGGCTGCCACAGGCCACACAGGCGCTGCTTGGTCCTGATGAATTCAGGCGCGCGTTTGACTTGATGGGCGTGCAACGTCACCTGAAGGCGTCCGGCATATTTGCCCGGCTGGACAGGCGTGATGGCAAGCCGCGTTACATGGCGGATGTTCCGCGCACGCTTTCTTATATTGCCGAGGTTGCGCCGCGCTACCGGGAGCTGGAATTTCTCGAGGACTTGTTACGTGAGCGCTTGCTGCCGCAACTCGCCGCTTGAATGGTCATGCGGCAACGATGCTGGCGTCTTGCCTGTTGAGATGCGCAAGAAAATGCGGCAGGAGTCGTTGCTCGGCCTGCTGCAGTGACATCGATGCCCCGAGTCGTGCGAAATCGGTGACCTTGAGTTCTGCGTAGCCGCAAGGGTTGATTCGGGAAAACGGTTCGAGATCCATGTCGATGTTGACGGCCATACCGTGAAAACTCGCGCCGCGCCGGACGCGCAGCCCAACGCTTGCCAGCTTGACGCCATCAACGTACACGCCGGGCGCCTCCCGGCTGCTCGCCGCCTGCAAGCCAAACTCAGCGGCCAGATCGACAACGCTTTGCTCGAGCGCAGTTACGAGCGTGCGAACCCCAGTGTTGCCGCGCCGCAGGTCGAGCAGTGGGTAGACCATGAGTTGTCCGGGGCCGTGATAGGTGACCTGGCCACCGCGATCGATCTGCACAACGGGTATGTCACCGGGCGCGAGCACGTGTTCGCGACTTGCATTCACGCCAAGCGTAAAGACAGGCTTGTGCTCGGTGAACCAGATCTCGTCCGCCGTGTGCGCATCGCGATTGTTGGTGAACGCCTGCATGTCGCGCCATACCGGTTCGTAATCCGTGAGGCCCAATGTCCGAATCTTCAAGCTCATGGGTCGTCTACAACGCCATCAGGACATCGTCGTGGGCGGTAATTTCGCGATAGATGTTGTCAAGTTGCTGCTTGCTGGTGGCATTGACCGTGACGGTGATGGAGACGAAACGACCGTTCTTGCTTAGCGCCGTGTGGATCGCATCATCGGCGAGCGGACCCGTGTGCTTCTCAACGAGTCTGCGCGCTGTCGCGTGAAACTCGGCCGTGTCCCGGCCCATCAGCTTGACCGGGAAGTCACAGGGAAACTCCAGCAGGGTTTCGTCAGACATTCCGTTTACTCGAACCAGAGGGACACACCGTCGCGCGCCCGTTGCCAGAACGAACCCTCCGGATTGTCATCCAGCGCACGCAGTGATTCGGTCAGCAGCGTATCGCCATTAAGTTTGACGCTGAACTGGGCCACGGGTTGGCCAGCCGAGACTGGCGCGTACAGGACCGCGGGGATGTCACGTGTCATTTCCAGCGAGTCATAGGAACCGCGCGGGATTGTGATGTACAGGTCATCAAGCACGCCGAGTTCAGACGTTTCATTGGCCGACTTCCAGATTCTTGCGCTCGTTACGGCATCGCCGCCCTTGTACAGCAGGCGTGTTTCGAAAAAGCGGAAACCGTAGTTCAGCAAAGCCTGGCTGCCGTCGATGCGTGACTTCGCGCTCGACGTGCCCAGCACGACCGAGATAATACGCATGCCGTCGCGCTGCGCCGAGGAGACCAGGCAATAACCGGCGTCGTCGGTGTGGCCGGTCTTCATGCCATCGACGGAGGCGTCGCGATAAAGAAGATTGTTTCGGTTTGGCTGCGTGATGTCGTTCCAGGTGTACTCTTTAAGTGAGTACCATTTGTAGTACTCGGGGAACTCTTCAATGATCGCTTTGGACAAGGTCGCGAGGTCACGCGCTGTTGAATAGTGCTCGTCGTCCGGTAAACCCGTTGCGTTCATGAAATGGCTGGCCGACATGCCCAGTTTGCTGGCGTACTGGTTCATCAGTTCCGCAAACACCGCTTCCGAGCCGGCGATGTGTTCGGCCAGTGCCACGCTGGCGTCATTGCCCGATTGCACAATCGTACCCAGTAGCAGGTCTTTGATCGGCACCTGTTTGCCAACTTCCACGAACATGCGTGAACCGCCCGTACGCCAGGCCTTTTCACTGATCGTCACGGGGTCGGCCAGGCTGACCTGGTTCTTGCCCAATGCCTGGAACACGACGTAAGCCGTCATCAGCTTGGTCAGGCTCGCGGGCGCCAGCCGCTCGTCCGGCTGGTGCTCTGCCAGCACGTGCCCGGTTCGCGCATCGATCAGCAAGTAACTCTTTGCGCCGATGATGGGGTGCGCGGGAGTTGGCAGCAGGTTCTGGGCGAGCACGGAACTCGACAGAAGAAGCAGAACGAGAACGGCGAACGTAGAACGACAAAACAACATGAACACAGACCAATAATAAAAGGGGGGCGTTATTGTAACGGGATTTGGTGCAAAGGGGTCAGGCCTCGCGCGATCAGCGCCAAACTATTCGGCGATCAGGTAGGGGTCGTTGATGCCCATGCCTTCCAGCTTGTCGACCAGGATATCGTATTGCATAACTTCGGCAATTGGGCCGATCCGGACCCGGTACAACGGCGGCGTAACGCTCGTGTCGGTGTGGATGAATGCGTTCACGATGCCACTTTGTTTGAGCAGCGCCTCGCGGCGCGCGGCATTTTCCCGATTACCGAAAGCGCCGACCTGCACAAACGACAAACTGGTGCTCGCATCGGCATTGGCGGGCTCGACGGCGGCGGGTTTGTACGGTGGGGCCGTTGTTTGCCGCACTGGCCGGTCGCCGCCCGGTTCCTCGAAAGTGATAGCGGTCACTTCAACGAGGCTCGTACCGTCAGCAATCATGTCCAGTTTCATGGCCGCGGCATAAGAAAGGTCGATAATCCGGTTGTGCACAAACGGGCCGCGGTCGTTGACGCGTACGATGATGCTCTTGTTGTTGCGCAGGTTTCGAACCCGCACGTAGGTGGGTAACGGCAATGTCTTGTGCGCCGCCGTCATCGCATACATGTCGTAGGGTTCGCGATTGGAGGTCAGCCGGCCATGAAATTTCTCGCCATACCAGGACGCGACGCCGCGTTCCCGGTAGCCTGTGCTGGACGGCAGCACCGTGTAACGTTTGCCCAGGACTTCGTATTCAGGGCCATTGCCGTAGCGGCTGCGTGGTTCCGGTTTCGGAATCGGGTCACCCGGCAGGTCACGTATAACGCCACTGCCACTGGGTGCACGGTCGCGAATCTCATGGCTGCCGCAGCTCGCGAGCAGGCTGACGAGCAGCGCCAGCCCGGCGCGTTGCAGCAGGCTAGCCCGCATCCTTCTCGTACTCCCGCGCTACTTCCTGACCGAGCTGGTACACGGCGAGTGCATACATGGAACTGCGGTTGTAACGCGTAATGACAAAGAAGTTGTGAAAGCCGACCCAGTACTCCGGGCCGTCTTCGCCGGCATAACTGAGCAGTGCGGCACTGGCATCGCGCTCAAGATCGGTCGCGAACAGAACCCCTTTCTTGCTTAGTGACGCGATATTATCCTTTGTGGACAGCGTGTTACGCGGCTCCGGCAGTTCACCTTGCCATGCGGAGCCCAGCGTGGCCTGAGTGACGACAGCCTCACCCGAGTGCCAGCCATGCGCATTGAAGTAGTTGGCGATGCTGCCCGCGACATCGGTCCAGTTGTCCCAGATGTCACGTTTGCCGTCTCCGGTTGAGTCGACCGCATAGGCGCGAAAACTGGATGGCATGAACTGCGGCCGGCCCATTGCGCCGGCGTACGAGCCGGTCGCCTCGTCAGGGGGCATGCCTTCTTCGCGTGCAAGCAGGAAGAACTCCACGAGTTCCTTGCGGAAAAACTTTGCGCGGGGCGGGTAAGCAAACGCCAGCGTCGACAGTGCGTCGATGACGCGATAGCTGCCTGTGATGCGCCCGTAGTAAGTCTCAACGCCAATGATGCCAACGAGGATTTCCTCTGAGACGCCTGTGGTTGCGGCGATATGGCTCAGTGTCTCGTGGTGCTCGCGCCAGAATGCGGCGCCGGCAGCAATACGCTCCGGCGTAATGAATATCTTGCGGTACTCGGCCCAGGTGAGGCTTTTCTCGGCCGGTTTGCTGATGGCATCGATGATTTTCTGTTTGTGCTCGGCACCCTCAAGCGCCGCGCTAAGTGTCAGCCGATCAAATTCATGCTCGGTGACCATTTCATCAATAAATGCTTGCACCTCGGGTTGTGCAGTGTCGATGGCGAACGCAGTGGAGCAGACGCCTAGCAGCGCGCTCGTCAGGAGGGGTTTCAGCATTAGTGTGGCAAAAGCTTCCGATGTGAATGAATCGACATCAGAATACCGAATCCTGCCATGAGCGTCACCATTGACGTGCCGCCGAAGCTGACGAGGGGCAGGGGCACGCCGACCACGGGCACCAGCCCGGAGACCATTGCCGTGTTCACAAATACGTAGACAAAAAAGGTCAGGCTGATCGATCCGGCGAGCAAGCGCGAGAAGGTGTCGCGCGCCTGCACGGCGATGTACAGGCCCCGGCCTATAACAAGTATGTAGAGGCTGAGCAGCGTCAGGACACCCAGCAGGCCGAACTCCTCGGCCAGCACCGCGAAGATAAAGTCCGTGTCTCGTTCCGGTAGAAACTCGAGCTGCGCCTGCGATCCGTTGGTCCAGCCTTTGCCGAACAGCCCGCCGGAGCCAATGGCAATCTTCGACTGAATAATGTTGTAACCGGCGCCGAGAGGGTCGCTATCCGGGTTAAGGAGAGTCAGTACGCGCTGTTTTTGATAGTCCTGCATAAAATTCCAGAGCACGAACGCACCCGGAATGGCCGCGAGCATCAGCGCCACCATGAAGCGGATCGGCAGGCCCGCAAGCACGATGACGATGAGACCGGATGCGGCGATCAGCAACGCGGTACCCAGGTCGGGCTGTTTCGCAATCAGTAAGGTTGGCGCCGCAATGATGCCAAACAGAAACAATAGGTGACTGGCGCGCGGCGGAATCGGCCGGTGGTGCAGGTACCAGGCGCCCATCATGGGCACCGCGAGTTTCATGATTTCACTGGGCTGAAAACGTATGCCGAGATCCAGCCAGCGGCGTGCACCCTGGCCGACAACGCCGGTGGTCAGCACCAGCACCAGCAATACGAGGCCACCCGCGTAGGCCCAGGGTGTCCATCGGCGCATCACGTCGGGCGGTACCTGCGCAACAACGAGCATGGCTGCAAACGCAACGCCAACGCGGATTAGCTGGTTCATGGTCAGTCGCATACTTTCGCCAACCGCGCTGTAGAGCACCGCGAGACCAAATGCGCAGATGAGCAGTAACAAGCCCAGCAAGGGCCCGTCAATATGCAGCCCGCGCATGAGGCGGGCGAAATCTGACAGCGGCGCGGCCTTGTTGCCGACAATGCGCTGCGTGTCATTGAGACGCATCGTCAACCCCGAGGTATTTGTCCATGATGGCGCGCGCGATAGGCGCGGCAACGCGGCTGCCGCTGCTGCCGTTTTCCACAATAACGGCAACCGCTATTTGCGGGTTATCGAGCGGTGCGAATGCGACGAACAGCGCATGGTCGCGCATTCGATACTCAATCTCCGACTCGTCGTACTCGTCTTCCTGCGCTACGGTGAAAACCTGCGCCGTGCCACTCTTGCCGGCCATTTCATAGTCTGCATCGATGCCGGCTGCGCGCGCTGTGCCGCGTGCTCCCTGCAACACATCGTGCATCGCCTCGATTACGTTTTCCCAATAGAACTCGTTCTTGATGTCGACATCCGCAATCAGCGACGGCTTGACCAGCGTGCGCTCGCCGCTCAATGGGTTCTCCCACGCGGCGACGAGGTGCGGTTTGTAACGCGAGCCACGGGTAGCGAGCGTGGCCGCGGCACTGGCCAACTGCAACGGCGTTGCCGACATGTACCCCTGGCCGATTGACGCAATGACGGTTTCACCGTGAAACCAGCGTCGGTCGTCGGGGTTGGAGAACGCTTTCTGCTTCCACTCGCGAGACGGATTGATGCCGGTCTTTTCACCGGGCACATCGATACCGGTGGCCTGGCCGAGTCCGAACTGGTCGAGATACTTGTGCATGTTGTCGATGCCGACATCGAGACTGATCTCGTAGAAATACACGTCACAGGACTGCTCGATTGAATCGTGCAGGTCGACCATGCCATGCCCTTCAGGTTTCCAGTCGCGGTAGCGATGCGTGTTGTTTGGCAGGGAGAAATACCCGATACACATTTTTTTTCGCGTCAGGTTGGTCGCGCCGACTTCCAGTGCCGCAAGTGCGAGTATCGGTTTTATCGTCGAGCCCGGCGGGTAGGTACCCCGCACTGCACGGTCGAACAGCGGGTTCCCGAGATCGTTCTGCAGGTCGTTGAACTGCTGCGTACTCAGGCCAACAGCAAAGAGATTGGGGTCGAACGACGGATTGCTCACCAGCGCCAGCACTTCGCCGCTCCAGGGGTCCAGCGCGACGACGGCACCGCGCTCGCCATCGAGCGCATCGTAAGCGATCTGTTGCAGGTCGAGGTCGAGGCTCAGGTAAACATTGTTGCCCGGCACCGGTTGCGCGTCCGCGGGTAACGCATCCTGCAGCTCACCGGTTTCGGTGGCAATAACGCGGCCGCGGGCGTTGGTGACCACGTGCCGGTAACCGGGGTCGCCGTGCAACTGGGACTCGAAGCTTCTTTCTATACCGGTTTTGCCCGTCTGGCCGGTACCGGAATAGCGGGTTGGGTCAAGATTTCTCAGATCGTTTTCCGACAATGCGCCGACATAGCCAACGGCATGCGCCGCGGCGGGCCCGTTGGGATAATGCCGGATCAGCCGGGGTCGGAAATCCACGCCAGGGAATCGCGGTCGCTGAATTGCAAAATGCGCGACTTCCTTGTCGGTCATGCGCAGTTTCAGTGTCACGGGTTTGAAGCGCGGGCCACGCTCGACGAGCGTTCTCAAGCGCGGAATTTCATCAGCGTTGATCAGCTCGAGCGATGCAAGGCGCGCCAGTGTGTCGTCGACATCGTCAACCTGTTCGGGGATGAGTTCGAGCTGGTAGGCAGGCAGGTTTTCAGCCAGCACCCGGCCTTTGCGATCCAGAATAAGGCCCCGGATGGGTGGCACGGCCTCAATGCGAATGCGATTACCCTGCGCACGCTCCGCGAAATGTTCGTAGTCGAGTACTTGCAACTGAACCAGGCGGACGACGACGGTGCCGAGCAGAAGCGTGGCAACCACGGCGGCAAGAATGACCCGTGCCAGGAACAGGCGACGCTCGGTGTGGTGATCCTTGATCGATGACAGCAGGCTCATGTCAGCCGCGTGACTGCACGCGATAGCGGATGCCATTGAGGAAGCTGAACAGCAACGGCCACAGGAGCGTGCCCGACACTACGGGCCCCCAGTAGGTCGCGGGTGGCGCCGTAACATTGGCGACGCCGTTTATCCAGAACAGCAGGAACTGATATAGCGCGAGTAATGCAAAAACCGTCGCCGTGAGCTGAATGAGCGGGAAGACGCGCATCAGCAGATGAAATTTGACGGTCAGGTAAACGATCAGGCACAACGCCAGCGCATGCTGGCCGAGCAATGCGCCTTGTGCAACGTCGAGAACAATGCCTGCTATCCACGCGATGCCGACGCCGTAGCTGCGAGGCAGGCTGAATGCCCAGAAGATCATGATCAGCGCCAGCCAGTCCGGCCGAAAGGCGTCCACGCTGCGCGGCAATGGCATCATCGTAAGCAGCAACGCCACAATAATAGTGACGATGATTGGCAAGTGCCGTGACGCGCGATCTCTACTCATCGTCGTCGCTCTCGTCGTCAGTTGCTTCGTCATCGCTGCTGTCTGAGTCGACCGGCGGCGTTGACCACACCAGCATGATCTCGCGCACCTGGTTCAGTGCGGCAACCGGCTCGGCGGAAACGTCGGCGAAAGCCTGCTGCGGCATGCGCGTGACCTGCGTGATGACGGCCACGGGATAACCGGAGGGGAAAGCACCGCCGAGGCCGGACGTGACGAGCAGGTCACCTTCGCGAATGTCCGCATTATTCGCGAGGCCCGGCAGATCGAGTCGGTTGAACTCGCCGGTGCCGTACGCAATGGTGCGCAGACCATTGCGGTTCACTTCGACGGGCAGTGCGTGCCCGGGGTCACTGATCAGCAACGCTTCAGAAGTGAGTAATCCCGGTTCGATTACCTGGCCGATAACGCCGACCTGGTCCACTATCGCCTGACCTTCATAGACGCCGTCGCCAATACCGACATCAATAATCAGGCTGTGACGAAACGGGTTGGCGTCGACCGCCATGATCTCGGCGACGCGGACCCGGTCCTCGACCTTCTCACGTGCATCCAGCATTTCGCGCAACCGCGCATTTTCGGCTTGCAACGAATTGGTGGCGAGCAGGCGCGCACGGATAACGAGTTGCTCCCGTCGCAATTGCTCGACTTCCTGCTGCAGGTCGGTGCGTGAACGCAACCGCTCGGACGACCAGTCCCACAGGCGTGCCGGCGCATCGACAACGAGCCGCAACGGATACAGCGCTGCGCCAACCGTATCGCGCACGGCGCCAAGATGTTGATCGCGATGGTCGAGGAACATCAGCGCCATCGACAGAAACACGAGCGCAAGGGCGCGGAATCCCAGCGCCGGAATGCGTGCGGGATTAGAGCTATTGTTGCGGGTGGCGGCCATTGCGGACTAGTGCTGACTCCCGTCGTGGCGCTTGCTGATTTATCAGTCCAGGCCGAAGACAGCCGGGCCGTGTTCATCGATCAGTTCGATGACCCGGCCGCCGCCACGTGCGACGCAGGTAAGGGGGTCATCGGCAATCACGACCGGCAGGCCGGTTTCTTCCATGAGCAGTTTGTCGAGGTCGCGCAGCATTGCGCCACCGCCCGTCAGCACGATGCCGCGTTCGGCAACGTCTGCGCCGAGTTCCGGCGGTGTTTGTTCGAGGGCTTCCTTGACCGCGCCAACGATGCCTTGCAGCGGTTCCTGCAGGGCTTCGAGAATTTCATTGCTGTTGAGTGTAAAGCTGCGTGGCACACCTTCGGAAAGATTGCGGCCCTTGACCGAAATCTCGAGAACTTCCTGTCCCGGAAATGCCGAGCCAATTTCGTGCTTGATACGTTCGGCCGTGGCCTCGCCGATCAGGATGCCGTAGTTGCGGCGCACGTAATTGGTTATGGCCTCATCGAACCGATCACCACCGATGCGGACGGATGCCGCGTAGACGATGCCATTGAGCGAGATCACCGCGACCTCGGAAGTGCCGCCACCAATATCGAGCACCATGGAGCCGCGCGCTTCGTGCACTGGCATGCCGGCACCGATCGCGGCCGCCATGGGCTCATCGATCAGGTGTACCTTGCGGGCGCCGGCACCTTCGGCCGATTCGCGAATCGCACGGCGCTCAACCTGAGTCGAGCCGTAGGGTACGCAGATCAGCACGCGGGGGCTGGGTCGGAAGTAACGTGTGCCGAGCGCCTTCTTGATGAAGTGCTGGAGCATTTTCTCGGTGACTGTGAAGTCAGCAATGACGCCGTCTTTCAGGGGCCGGATAGCGGTGATGTTGCCCGGCGTGCGGCCCAGCATGTTCTTCGCCTCGACGCCCACGGCCTCTACAACACGGCCACCACGGCCACTGTCTTCACGGATCGCAACGACCGACGGTTCGTCGAGCACGATGCCATGTCCGCGTGAGTAGATAAGCGTATTGGCCGTGCCAAGGTCGATCGACAGGTCATTTGAGAAATAACCCAGTAGATTTTTGAACATGCGGGGAGCGATCCGGAACGAGTTAACGGTGTAATCTAACAATGCCCACGACATTGCACAAGGCGGCGTGTATCATTACAGGCGCACCTGCCTTCAGGTGTATCCAGCTAGCATTAAACCCGGAAAATCCACTGTGTCACTCGATAAAGATCAGGTACAGCATATTGCGGTGCTGGCGAGGCTCCATCTTGCCGATGACGAGTTCGCCGAAACCGTCCAGAAATTGTCCCGAATCGTAGATTTCGTCGACCAGCTCGTTGCCGCGCCAACGGATGACGTCGTGCCCATGGCACATCCCGTCAACCAGGCTCAGCGACTGCGGCCGGACCGCGTCTCGGAACCCAACGATCGTGAGCATTTGCAGCAAAACGCAGCAGAAACCAGCGACGGCCTGTACCTCGTACCCAAGGTGATCGAATGACGGCCCTGCACCTGCAAACCCTCACAGAGCTCAAAGCGGGCCTGGAAAAGGGCGATTTTACGTCGGTTGAGCTGACGACGGCGCTGCTGGAGCGAATTGGCTCGCTGGGCCCCGACCTCAACGCCTTTATCTCGGTGCTAGGCGACAACGCGCTGGCACAGGCGGCGGCAGCGGACGCAGCACGGGCGGCCGGCAACGCGGGCGTGTTATGCGGTCTGCCAATCGTGCACAAGGACATCTTCTGTATGCGTGATGTTTTGACCACTTGTGGTTCACGCATGTTGGAAAATTTTGTGGCGCCGTATGACGCGACGGTCGTCGAACGTTTGGCCGAAGCCGGCGCTGTCGTGTTGGGCAAGGCGAACATGGACGAGTTTGCGATGGGCTCCTCGAATGAGACGAGCTATTTCGGTCCCGTGCACAATCCCTGGGATCACGCGCGCTCGCCCGGTGGCTCATCTGGTGGGTCCGCGGCAGCGGTTGCCGCTCGCTTGTCACCGGCTGCGACCGCCACCGACACAGGCGGTTCTATCCGACAGCCCGCCGCGCTGACCAATACGGTGGGCTTCAAGCCGACCTACGGCCGCGTGTCCCGGTACGGCATGATCGCGTTCGCCTCGAGCCTGGATCAGGCGGGCATTATCACCCGTTCGGCTGAAGATGCGGCGCTGTTACTCGGTGTGATGTCGGGTTTCGATGAGCGCGATTCGACCTCGGTCGATGTGCCCGTGCCGGATTACCTGGCAGGCCTCGGTGGGTCCCTGAATGGACTGCGCGTCGGCATTGTCCGCCAGCATTTCGATGCGGGGCTCGATGAGCAGTGCGCAGCGGCAGTTAAAGCGGCACTGGCCGAACTCGAAGCGGCGGGCGCAACGCTGACGGAAGTTGATCTGCCGAATCTCGACTACTGCGTGCCCACTTACTACGTGGTTGCGCCGGCTGAGTGCTCGTCCAACCTGTCACGGTTTGACGGTGTGCGTTTCGGCTATCGGGCGAGTGAGCCGAAAGACCTCAACGACCTCTACTGCCGGAGTCGCGGCGAGGGCTTCGGCGCCGAAGTGAAGCGTCGCATCATGACAGGTACCTACGTGCTGTCTGCGGGCTACTACGACGCCTACTATCTCAAAGCGCAAAAAGTGCGGCAGCTCATCACGGACGATTTCCAGCGTGCGTTTGAGAGCGTGGATGTGATCGCGGGGCCCACTACACCAACGCCGGCGTTCAAGCTAGGCGACAAGACCGATGATCCGATAACAATGTATCTCAATGACATTTACACGATCGGCGCCAACCTGGCCGGCTTGCCGGCCATGTCCACGCCCTGCGGCATGGTGGATGACCTGCCGGTTGGCCTGCACCTGGTTGGCCCGCACTGGGCGGAAGGCCGCTTGTTGCAGATCGCGCATCAATACCAGCAGCTTACCGACTGGCACAAGCAGGCCCCGGAGGCGTACACATGAGCCGCAACTGGGAAGTAGTGATTGGCCTGGAGATCCACACGCAACTCGCAACGAAGAGCAAGATTTTCTCGGGTGCTGCGACAGCATACGGCGCCGCGCCGAACACGCAGGCGTGCCTTGTCGACCTCGGCTATCCGGGCACCTTGCCGGTACTGAATGAGGAGGTCGTGCGCATGGCCACCAAGTTCGGCCTGGCTGTGAATGCCGAGATCGCACGTCGGTCGGTCTTTGCGCGCAAGAATTATTTCTACCCCGACCTGCCGAAGGGCTACCAGATCAGCCAGTATGAATTGCCGATCGTTGGGGAAGGCGAGCTGTTTATCGAGGATGCGGATGGCAAGCAGAAGCGTATCGGTATCACCCGTGCCCACCTTGAAGAGGATGCGGGCAAGTCCATCCACGAAGGTCTGGACAGGCATTCGGGTATCGACCTGAACCGTGCCGGCACCCCACTGCTGGAAATTGTTTCCGAGCCGGACTTACGCAGCGCGCAGGAAGCGGTGGCGTACATGCGCAAGATTCATTCGATCGTCCGTTACCTCGAAATTTCCGACGGCAATATGCAGGAAGGTTCGTTTCGCTGTGATGCGAACGTTTCGGTACGGCCGCGCGGCCAGGAAAAGCTGGGCACGCGTGCCGAGCTCAAGAACCTGAACTCGTTCCGGTTCGTTGAAAAAGCCATCAACTACGAAGTTGAACGGCAAATCGAAATTCTCGAGGACGGCGGCGAAGTCGTGCAGGAAACGCGTCTTTACGATTCAGACAAAGACGAGACGCGGTCAATGCGCTCGAAGGAAGAGGCGAACGACTACCGCTACTTCCCGGACCCGGACTTGCTGCCCGTCGAGATCGACGAAGAATACATTGCCGCCGTACGTGCCACGTTGCCCGAACTGCCGGCTGCGAAGCAGCAGCGCTTTATTGAGCAATACAGCATCAAGCCCGAAGACGCCGATATTCTCACGACCAGTCGTGCGCTGGCCGATTATTTCGAAACGGCGGCAGGTGCGACGGACGGTAAAGCGCAGGTTGTTGCCAACTGGGTTATAGGCGAGCTGACTGGCGCACTCAATAAAGAGTCGCTGGAAATCGAGCAAAGCCCGGTAAGTCCGGAGGCGCTCGCGCAACTCGTCTCACGCATCAGCGATGACACAATTTCCGGCAAGATTGCCAAAGAAGTGTTCGAAGCGATGTGGCGTGGCGAGGGCAGTGCTGACGCAATAATCGAGGCCAAAGGGCTGCGCCAGATCACGGACAACTCGGCGATCGAAGCGATCGTGGACCAGGTTATCGCCGCGAATCCGGGGCAGGCTGCGGAGTACCGAGCGGGCAAAGACAAGCTGATCGGCTTTTTTGTCGGCCAGGTGATGAAGGAAACACAAGGCAAGGCGAACCCCGGCGCGGTAAACAAGCTGCTCAAGGACAAGTTGTCCGGTTGAGGGAATAAGTGAATTCCAACCGTGTTTGCTGATCACGTCATTCCGTTTATTTTTGAGTCGCTGCCGGTGCGCGGGGAGATCATTCACCTGTCGCGCACCTGGCGCCGCATGCTGCGCGATCAGGACTACGAGCCGATTGTGCAACAGACGCTCGGGCATGCCGCCGCCGCAACGGGACTCATTGCCCAAAGCCTGAAGTTTGACGGCGCAATCACGATGCAGATTCAGGGCAAGGGTGACCTGCGTATGCTCGTCATGCAATGCACGAGCGAACTGGAATTGCGTGGTATGGCGACGACCAGCGATGAGGTCAGTGCGGAGTCCTTTGGTGAGCTTGTGCCGGGCGCGCACTGTGCAATTACCGTGGATGCCGGTGAACGTCCTTACCAGGGCATTGTCGAGGTCGAGGGCACGTCGCTCGCGGCCAGCCTCGAAAACTACTTCGCAAAGTCGGTGCAGGTACCGAGCCATGTTGTGCTTGTCAGTGACGACGATCTTTGCGGTGGCTTGTTATTGCAGCAAATGCCCGGTCAGGAAATAGACGAAGACGACTGGAACCGGCTTGGCTTTCTGGCGGCAACGCTCGGCACTGGTGACTTCCCCGACATGGGCGGCATTGAAGTTATTGGCAAGCTTTTCGCCGAGGACGACGTACGCGTGTTTGACGGCAAGCCGGTCGTTTTTCGCTGCCGCTGTTCCCAGCGGCGCGCGGAAGAAGTATTGCGCATGCTGGGCGAAGAAGAAGTGCGGGATGCACTTAATGAACAGGACGCCCTGACAGTCACGTGCGAGTACTGCGGCCGAGTACGCAGGTTTGATGCCGTGGATGTTTCAAGATTATTTTCCGATAACGTTGTGACAGGGCCGGGGCGCGTCCAGTAGATTCAGTGTTCGTACCCTGCTTGCAGCGCGGACAACGATTCTCTTCGGATCACTTCGCCATTGAGGATCACCTTGCTGATGCTGTTGTAAGCGGCCACGTTTTCCAAAGGGTTGGCTGTCAATAGTAGAAGATCGGCGCGTTTGCCTGCTTCGATCGAGCCAATGTCCTTGTCCAGCCGAAACGCCCTGGCATTGCCTAGCGTCAGAGACTCAAACAGTTGCTGCAGAGATACCCCGGCGCGTGTCCAGGCTTGCGCCTCCCGGTAGCCGGCAAGCCCTGGCGGTGATGCCCAACCGAAACCACCGACGGCAGTGTCCGTGCCGAAAAGCAGCTTGGCACCATCGGTAGCCATGCCGCCGATCAGCTTCTCGAAGCGCAATGCAAATGCCTGCATCAAGCCGGGGAGGTCGGCCTCTGTGTACTGCTCACCGAGTTCGGACCCGAACATGGCAATAAAGTCCTGTCGCTGAGCGTTGCCGACCCCTTGCAGGTAATTCATATAGTCGTCCGGTACGACATGGCGCCACGCCGGGTCGGCCAGGAGCGAGTCATCGAACAGTGATGCCGTGTTGCGAATCGTATTGAAGGTCGGCTGCAGGCCAACTTCACTTCGCGCTACTTGCGCGGCGATGCGTTGGTAGTCGGGCAGCGGCTCGGGTGCATCAAAAGGCTGATCTGGCCACTCCCACATGCCGTGGGCCAGTATGTCCACCCCGGTATCGAGCCCGAACTGGTGGCCACCCGGAGTGGTTGCGTGCAGAACGACCGGCATGTTCCGGGCGTGCGCGGCCGCAACGACATCGCGCACGATGGAGATCGACGGAAGGCGGAACTCGGGTGCGCCGCCAGGCCACCAGCGTGCCTCTTCGTAGTAGACCTTGATGCAGCGTCCGCCATGTTGCTGCACATATTCAATAGCCGCTTCGGGCGTGTGCTGTTTCGCGTTGCTGCCCGCCGGGACATGGCCATCGGCATAGTGATCAATCAGGTAGCCGGGAAATGCCTGCTCGACGGGAGCGCCTTCGAGTTCGAGAACCATGAAGCCATCGGACAGAACAACGCCCTGACCGCAATGCACAAGATTCGGGTGTACCGGAGCCGCCTCGAAGCGGGCATTGGTCTCCGCGTCGGCATTGAGTTCGATGACGGTTGTGAAGCCGAAGTAAAGAAAACTGCGGGGCTGTTGTTGCATGTAGGTGCGGTAGAGTTCGTCATAGTCTCTTGTGTATTTACGCTTCAGGCCAGACGCGTGATACAGATGAGCGTGGCTGTCGATGAGCCCCGGAATCAGGAACGCGCCTTGTGCGTCAATGTGTGTGGCACCGGCAGTCTCAATTGGGCCGG
>JAUHZT010000188.1 GCA_030425905.1 Gammaproteobacteria bacterium | reverse complement strand
TAGGCATAATCCGTCGGCACGTTGGCTGTCTTCGAGATTGACGAATCAATCCACTTCTGGGCGGCTGCCTGAATATCGACATGCTCCTTCGGCGAAATATCGTCAGCCGACACGAAATAGTCCGGCAGGTTACTGGCCGCACTACCCTCCGGCATTGCGTTCTTGTCGATGAGCTCCCGATACGCCAACAGCTCAAAGGAAAACACATCCACTTTCTCTTTTGACTTCTTGCCCTGCCGAATCACGTTGCGGAAGTAGTGATGCGCGAAACTCGGCTCGATGCCATTCGACGCATTATTGGCCAGCGACAAAGAAATAGTGCCCGTCGGCGCAATCGAACTGTGGTGTGTGAAACGTGCACCCACTTCGGCCAGCTGCTCTACCAGTTCGGGCGCTATGCTGGCTATGCGCTGCATGTAGCGACTGTAACGGGCGTGCAATACCCGCCCTGGCACCCGGTCACCCACCTGGTAGCCGTCAGCCTTCATCTCCGGGCGCTTCCTCAGCATTTCCTCAGTGACCTCGAACTGCTCGGTCATGATCGGCGCCGGCCCCTTTTCTTTGGCCAGATCCAGCGCTTCTTCCCAACCCGCCAGTGCCAGCTCGCGTGCCACATCTTCGCTGAACTGCACGGCATCGGCGTGGCCGTAACGCATGCGCTGCATCGCTATCGCCGAGCCCAGGCCCAGGAACCCCATGCCGTGACGACGCTTGCGTTGAATCTCATTGCGCTGCTGCGGCAACGGCAGACCATTAATTTCGACCACGTTGTCGAGCATCCGCGTAAACACGCGCACGACCTTGCCAAACGCTTCCCAGTCAAACCGCGCCTTCTCGGTAAACGGATCAACCACAAAACGGGTCAGGTTAATTGAGCCCAGCAGGCAGGAACCGTAAGGCGGCAACGGTTGTTCGCCACAGGGGTTGGTTGCACGAATGTTCTCGCAAAACCAGTTGTTGTTCATTTCGTTGACCTTGTCGATCAGCACAAAGCCTGGCTCTGCGAAATCGTAGGTCGACGCCATAATCAGGTCCCAGACGCGATGCGCCGGCATCGTCTTGTAGATCTTGCAGGCTACCAGGCCTTCACCGTTGCTCACGTAGTTGCCCGCTTCGGGCCATTCACGCCAGACGAACTGGCTGCTATCGGTGAGATCGAGCTCTTCCTGCTCCAGCTCCTTTTCCGTAATCGGAAATGCGAGCTTCCATTCGTCTTCGTTGATGACCGCCTGCATGAACTCATCGGTTACCAGCAACGACAGGTTGAACTGCCGCAAGCGACCGTCTTCGCGCTTGGCGCGGATGAACTCCATGACATCCGGGTGCCCAACATCGAAGGTGCCCATCTGTGCGCCACGACGGCCACCGGCCGACGAGACCGTGAAACACATCTTGTCGTAGATATCCATAAACGACAGCGGGCCCGAGGTATAGGCGCCGGCCCCCGTCACGTACGCGCCTTTCGGCCGCAGTGTCGAGAACTCGTAGCCTATGCCACAGCCCGCTTTGAGCGTCAGGCCAGCTTCATGCACCTTATTAAGGATGTTATCCATCGAATCACCGACGGTACCCGACACGGTACAATTGATGGTCGATGTCGCTGGCTTGTGCTCCTGCGCCCCCGCGTTGGAGACAATGCGCCCCGCCGGGATAGCACCTGACCGAAGCGCCCAGAGGAACTCCTTGTAATAGTGTTCGCGCTTGCCTTCGGGCTCCACATCGGCCAGCGCTCGCGCCACCCGTGTGTAAGTGTCATCGATGGTTTTGTCGATGCTGGACCCGTCTTTGGCAATTAACTTGTACTTTGCATCCCAGATATCGAGCGAAGCTGTCTGGAATTCAATATCTGAAACCGAGTGTGCTTCCAATTGAACGGCTGACTTCATTGGACCAATTTCTCCCCTGAGCTCCCTGCGGAGACCAGTGCGCTATGTGCGCAACCTGTTTGTTATCGTAGAGTGAACAGATGCCCGCTCGCCGCTTGTCATCGCATGCGCGGCGAGTGCCTGAGACGGCCTCGGTTCTCTCGTTGAATGGGCACAAGATGTTGTGCCCTGATGTCGCCTAGATTATGCCCGTATGGCACCAGTGTCAAGCGTTTCTGCCTTTTTTTTCAGGGCGCTTTTATAAAATAAAATCAATGACTTAAACGATATACCCGAAAAAATAGATTAAAAAAACCGAAAAACAAATGGCACTTTTGTTAAATCGCCAAAACACAACATCTAGTGCCTCAAAAAGGTGCACACAACACCTCGAAATCGCCTTAAGTCGCGCCTTGAATTGCCTCATTCTGTCCTTATTTCGGCGATCAGAGCAGTCACTGAAATGGCCCTGCAAAGCGCCGCAAAGACTGCAGTAATTTGCCAATTTGAGGAGTAGAAAATGAACCTGACACGATTTGAACCCTGGTCTGTTGTTGACCTGCTGCAACGTGATCTGAACCGCCTGGCGGCTGCTCGCGGCCTGGCAACGGACAATGAAAACCCGGTAGCTGACTGGGCACCGGCAGTGGATATCATCGAAGAAAAGGACCGCTTTGTATTGCGCGCCGACGTGCCGGGTGTCGATCCGGCTGATATCGACCTGAGCATGGATGCCGGTGTGCTGACTGTAAGCGGCGAACGCAAGAGTGAAGTAAAAACGGAAAACGAAGGCTTTCGCCGCGTCGAGCGCGTGACTGGTCGCTTCTACCGTCGCTTCAACCTGCCCGAAACCGCCGATGCCGATGGCATATCGGCACGCAGCAGCAACGGTATTCTCGAAGTGACCATCCCGAAACTACCGGAAGTGCAGGCGCGTCGGATTACCGTCCAGGCAGCCTGATGCAACAACAGCCCGGCCATGCCCGACTGCAACGCTCACCCGCAGTCGGGCATCTTCTGTTTAGAGGAACTTCAGATACAGCCGTGCTGTCGATGGCAGTGGGCCTATAATCAAGCCCGCCGAAGAAACCTACGCCCCGCCAGAATCAAATACCAAAGAGACGCAACGATGAAAAAAATCTACTCGCTTGGAATCGCACTTCTTTTCTTGCACGCTGCCACCGTACAGGCGGCGCTGCCGCCGATGGTCGGAGACCAGGCGATGCCCAGCCTTGCTCCTCTGGTTGAAAAGACCTCACCGGCCGTTGTAAACATCCGGGTTCGACAAACCGTCAACACCGGTCAGCCCTATGCCGATGAGGCATTCCGGCGATTCTTCGGTTTTCCCGAGAACCGCGGCCCACGGCAGATTGCGAGCGCCGGGTCCGGCGTGATTGTGGATGCCAAGAACGGTTATATCCTGACCAATCATCACGTTGTCGACAGTGCCGACGAAATCAAGATTTCCCTGATCGACGGCACCCTGCTGGACGCCGAAGTGATTGGTTCGGATGCAGCAACGGATATCGCGGTTATCAAGGTCGATTCTGACAACCTCAGCGAAATGCCAATCGGCGATTCCGAGTCGGTCCGGGTCGGCGACTTCGTCCTGGCAATCGGCAATCCCTTCGGTCTTGGGCACACCGTCACATCGGGTATTGTCAGCGCACTGGGACGCACCGGCATTGGCGCAGGCCTCGAAGACTTTATTCAAACCGACGCATCCATTAACCCGGGCAACTCGGGCGGTGCACTGGTTAATATGCGCGGCGAACTGGTTGGCATCAACTCAGCCATCATCAGCCGCTCCGGTGGCAACGTCGGCATCGGTTTCGCGGTACCGACTGAGATTGCCAGTTCGGTCATGAACCAGATTCTCGACCACGGCGAAGTGCGGCGCGGCCTGCTTGGCGTCACTATCAGCTCGCTGGACGATGCCGCCGCCGAAGCGCTCGGTGCCAACGTACAGCAAGGCGCGCTGATCACCGAGATATCCCCGAACTCAGCCGCGGAGAAAGCGGGCCTGCAGGTCGAGGACATCATCATCGAGGTCAATAACAAGCGCATCGATGACAGCCGCGAGCTGACAAACGTGATCGGTCTGAAATCACCCGGTGACAAGATCACCCTGAAATACGTGCGCGACGGCAAGACACGCACAGCCAGCGCCGTACTGGGTCAACGCGTCACTGTCACCAGCGCGGGCGGTGATATTCACCCGGGGCTCGCCGGTGCCCAGTTTTCAGCCAGGCCGAGTAGCGACGGTGGCGGTATCGAGGTCACAGCCGTCGAAGCCGACAGCCCTGCCGCGCAGCGCGGGCTGCGGGAACGCGACATTATCGTGGCCGTCAATCGCCGGGCCGTGAACTCAATGGCAAACCTGATCGATGCGGCCAGTGACCAGCAAATCCTGTTCTTGCTGGTTGATCGTGGTGACCGCCGCCTGATGTTGCAAATACGCTAGTAAAACCGGCTGGAGCATCCGGCCCCTGCGCGTGTAGGATGGTCGGATGCTGCAACCGTTCAAACTGAGTTCCCATTTATTGCAAGCAGCCGCGCTATGTGCGGCTGTCCTGTTTGCGCCATTGGCCGCTGCAGCCG
>JAUHZT010000187.1 GCA_030425905.1 Gammaproteobacteria bacterium | reverse complement strand
TGAATCGCGCCTGGAACAGCTCCATGGAACTGGGCGTGCGTGTGCTGGCAGAAAACACCCACAGTGGCGAGTCGCGCCACGTCGTGTCGGCCTATTTCACCTTCGTTGCACTCGGTGAAAACGGCAAGCCGATCACCGTACCGGCAGTCGTTCCGAAAACGCGCGAAGAAAAACGCCGTTTCAAGGAAGCGGACCGCCGCCGCAGGCAACGCCTGAAGAACCGCAAATAGCACAACGCGGGTCGCGACCCGTTTTCCAGCCCTGCACTGACTGTCATCCGGGACCGCTTTTCCCGCGCCACAACTTTTTCTGAACAAGCGAGCGTGAGTTGCGCCTCTACTGGTATGGAAACCCTGCAGGGCCACGATTCAGGCCCGTGCATTTTGGAGTCTTGGCTATGAATACACCGGTTCGGAAAATCAGAAAGCAGGTCTCGAGATCCTTTTTGTCGCTGGCCCTTGTCCTCTCGCTATCGGCATTTCGGCACACTGATGTCGAAACGCAAACGATCCCAGGTTTCGAGGGTTACACGTTTGACGCAGTGTATGTGCAGATCCCGTCCGACAATGACTACTTTCGCGAGTACGTAGCGGAGCGACTCGCTACTGAGCTCAAGAGATCGAAGATTCGCATGTACACGGCAGATGACCTGTTTTCCCCGTTCAGGGAGTGGTCCGAGGAAGACAGGAAAGCAGTGCTTGCGACCCATGGCATCGATGCGACGCTGGTCATAACCCAGGAGTCGGCCAGTTCCCGCGCCAGCAACGGCATCCTTTTCTTCGATGCCGACCTCGGCATGGCAACCCGGGTACAGGCCATGAGCGATCGCGCGGTTTTTCATGTCCGGCTGATCGACGTCAAGTCAACTGAGCTGGCCTGGACAGCGATCGTGCGCACGCGCGGCAACGGAACACTGTTCACAGGAGACAAGAGCACGGCGAAAGCAGTCTCAAAGCATCTTGCGAAGTCGCTACGGGTATCCGGTCACCTGCTAAAATGAACTCGCCGGGTGCGTGCGATCGGGCGACAGGCGTGCGAACTTCTCCCTCTCAACTCTTCGCAACTCCGGCATATCCGCCTGGGCTGCGTCATTGGGAGGCAAGTGTTGGGCTCACACGAACTAACGGGGCTTATCAACCGGTGGCAATCCGGTGACGATGCTGCTCTGCAGCAACTCATGCCGCTCATCCACGGCGAGTTGCAACGGCTCGCCCGCCGGCAGATGCGAGGTGAAGCCGCATCACACACATTGCAGGCAACGGCGCTCGTCAACGAGGCATTCCTGCGCCTCGCCGATATCAAGGTTAACTACCAGGACAGTAGGCATTTTCTCTCAATGGCCGCAAAAACAATGCGCCGAGTACTGGTCGACCACGCGCGCAAGAAGAAAAGTGCCAAGCGCGGCGGCAACATCAGGAACCTGACGCTGGACGAGAATTCTGTCATGGCTACCGATGCACCGGACATTCTCGACCTTGACGACGCCCTGCAGGGACTGGCCGAGGTTGACGGCCACCTCGCAAGCACAGTCGAGCTCGTTTTCTTTGGCGGCCTGACCTACCAGGAGGCAGCGGACGTGCAAGGCATCTCGAAGACCGCATTGTTCGACGATCTGCAACTGGCGAAAGCCTGGCTCAAGAACCAAATGGCTGATTTTGAACAGCAACGATAAAACGCACTGGCATAACGTAAAGGCATTGTTCAAGTCCGCACGTGCACTGCCACCCGTCGCCCGGGAGTCTTTCCTGCGCGAGCGGTGCGGTGAGGATACGGCTTTGCTGGCCGACGTATCCCGCCTGCTAGGTGCCGAAACAGTCGACGAATTCGTCGGCGACATCGTCCTGGGTGCGGCAAGGGAAACGGTGGCAGCGGCAGCGGCGGACCGGCTCGAACAGCGCGTTGGCAACTACAGGCTAATTGAGTTGCTTGGCACTGGCGGCATGGGCCACGTCTACCGGGCCGAACGCGCCGACAAGGAATTCGAGCACGAGGTAGCCATCAAGTTACTGCATGCCAATCTCAAAGGCAAACCCTTGCAAACCTGGAGCACCCGAATATCGCCAGGCTCCTCGATGGTGGCACGTCCGACGATGGTGCACCGTACCTTGCCATGGAGTATGTCAACGGCGTGCCAATCGACCGGTACTGTGACGAGCGGCGCCTGAGTGTTCCCGAACGACTCCGGCTATTCCGTAAGGTTTGCAGCGCAGTCGACCACGCGCATCGCAACCTGGTTGTGCATCGCGACATCAAGCCATCGAACATCCTGGTCACAGAAGCGGGTGAACCTAAATTGCTGGACTTCGGTATTGCCAAGATTCTTGACGACGGTAGCCAAAAATTTGCGTACGCGCCCACCCGGGAAGGTGGGGCCGCGATGACACCTGAATTCGCCAGTCCGGAGCAGGTTCGCGGCGAACCTGTAACCACGGCGACGGATGTCTATTCGCTCGGTGTACTGCTGTACATACTGCTGAGCGGCCGCCGCCCCTACCTGCAGCGTGCAAGCAACATGGCTGCCATTGCCAGGGCAATCTGCGACACCGAGCCCAGCCGCCCGAGCACCGTCATTACACTGGATGACGACCACGACGTTGCAGCCCCGCAAATCGTGGCATCCCGCAGCACGTCCATCGGCAAGCTGACCCGGCTGTTATCCGGAGACCTCGACAACATTGTAATGATGACGCTGCAGAAGGATCCTGCACGGCGTTACCCGTCTGCCCATGCGCTTGTCACAGACATCGACAATTATCTCGCCGACCAGCCGGTGGCGGCTCGTGCAGATTCGTTGTCGTATCGAGCGGGCAAATTTGTGCGGCGCAACCGATGGGGCGTAGCGACGGCAGCGCTGATACTCGTGTTGCTCGTGGGATTTCCAGGCTACTACAACGTGCAGTTGACCGAACAACGCGACCTGGCAAGGCAGGAAGCGCAAAAAGCTGCCCGGATATCCGATTTTTTGCTAAGCCTTTTCAGCACCTCGGACCCGGACCAGGCGCAGGGTGCATCGGTAACAGCAAGAGAGCTGCTCGACCAGGGCGCCGCCCGAATCGATCGCGACCTGGCAGGCGAACCGGCGGTGCAGGCCGCGATGCAGGATGTCATGGGCGGCGCGTACCTTGGGCTGGGATTGTATGAGCGGTCGGAACGACTGCTCGGCAATGCGCTACGAACCCGGGTCTCGCTGTACGGCCCGGTGCATGCCGATGTGCTGCAGACGTCCTCCAGGATTGCGCAGCTCAAATCATCGGCAGGCAACTTCGAGGAGTCCGAGCGCATGTTTCGCGAAGCACTTGAGCTGGGCCGCATGGTACACGGTGAGGACAGTGTCAGTGCGGCAATGCTGTTGACCGGACTGGCAAATGCCGTCTACGAACAGGGTCAACAGCAAGAGGCCCGAAGTTACTACGAGGAGGCAATGGCAATGCATGCTCGACTGTCGCCCGGACCGAGCCTTGAGAAAGCAGTGACTCTGCACGGTTACGGCTGGCTGTTGACCAACATGGCCGAATTCGGGCAAGCCGAATCCGTGCTTCGCGAATCGGTCGCCATGCTTCGTGAGACGGGCGGCGCCTACCACCCCGAAGTGGCAGCAGCGATGAATCACCTGACATTTGTGCTGATGGACAGCGGCCAGTGGGACGCCGCAGAAACCAACATGCGGGAGGGACTGGCTTTAACGACCCGAATTTATGGAGACGAGCATCCCGGTGTCAGCGCAGACCTTTTCACACTGGGCACAATCCTGGAGAAAAAGGGCCAATACAAGGAAGCGGAATCGCTGTATCGGCAGGGCCTTGCCATCGATTCGAAGCTCCTGGGGCCGGAACACCCCTATATCGCGTCAGACAAGAACAACCTGGCAGGCGTGCTGAAGTCGCAGGGCAAGTATGCCGAAGCAGTGACGCTGTACGAAGAATCACTGGCATTGAACCAGCACCTGTTCGGCAACGAACACCCTGAAACCGCCACGAACATGTCGAACCTGGGGCTGACTTATCTGCAGCTCGGCGAGTTTGACGCTGCGCGCGAGACCCTGAACACCATCCCGCCGACCTACGAAACCTTTAAGCGCTACCGGCTCGAGGCAATTGTGGCTGACGCCGCCAAGGACTGGAAAAAGGCCGATGCCTTTTACGAGACCGCCCTTGGCCTGACCCTCAGCCCCGCGGGCGTTCTGAACAACTGGGGCTATTCCAAGCTGACCCGCGGCGACTTTGCCGGTGCGGAGCGTCTGCTGACTGACTCCATCCGTCAGGACAACACTGTCTTTACTGCTAAGAACAATCTCGTTCTGGCCCGCGGCGCGCAGCACAACTACACCCTGCCCGTCATTCCCATGGACCAGACCGAGCGTGCAAAACTGCTGCACACTCTGGCCCTGACCGCGATCAAGCAAGGCGACGTCAAAACCGGCCAAGCTCTGCTGAAAGAAGCGATAGAAACCCACCCCCAGCACTTCGAGGAAGCAACCC
>JAUHZT010000186.1 GCA_030425905.1 Gammaproteobacteria bacterium | reverse complement strand
CTGCGAATAAGCCTCAAGGCTCATTAAATCGTCACGCGTCAGTTTGTTCATAATCAGATTCCGTAAGCCGATCGCAGCAGGCTGATCGGGTGACCCGCCTCGTAGTTGTCCAGACCTTGCGCTATTTGTTCTGCCGCCATCGGGCAATCACTGACGAATGCATTCGCCTCGCTCTTGCCAACCTTGTTGACGACAGGCCGCGCGATTTTTCTGGACACTTCGTGAAACTCCTTCTTCACCGCGTAGGTGCCGTCATGGCCTGAACAGCGCTCGATCGCCTCTACAGTAGTCTCGGGTACCAGTTGCAATACGTCACGCGTCTTGAGGCCTATGTTCTGCACCCGCAGGTGACAGGCAACCTGGTAGGAAACCTTGCCCAGCGACTTTTTGAAATCCGTCTTCAGCAAGCCCTCACGATGCCGCAGCATCAGGTACTCAAACGGATCAAACATCGCATCGCGTACCTTCAGAACGTCCGGGTCGTCAGGGAACATCAACGGCAATTCCTGCTTGTACATCAATGTGCAAGACGGAATCGGCGTTACGATGTCCCAGCCCTTGTCGACCCAGGCCGCGAGCTCGGGGATGTTGGTGTTCTTCAGCGCTTCAACCGCTTCGAGGTCGCCGAGCTCAAGTTTCGGCATACCGCAACAGGCTTCCTTGCTGGCCAATGCGACCGGGATGTCATTGTGGGCGAATACCGCGGCCAGGTCTTCGTCGATCGCAGGCCGGTTCCGGTTGCCATAGCAGGTGAGGTAGAGCAGCACCTTGCCACGCGTATCACCCGCAGGCTGCGCGGCGGCGCCGTCAGTCTTCGCCAGGTGCCGCAGCTTCTTGCGTGCCGATGCCGAATGATATTCGGGCACGGGCGCGTGCCGGTGCACGCCCAGGGTTTTCTCCAGCACGGCCCGGCCGGCGGCCGAACGATTGGTCGCATTAACAAGCCCGGCGACAACGGGGATGCCGGCCAGTTTGCCGACCGTGTCAGTTGAACTCAGGACTTTATCGCGCACCGACGCACCCTCTTTCCTGAACCGGCCAGCCTTGGCGCGCAGCATCAGGTGCGGAAAATCGACGTTCCATTCGTGCGGCGGCACGTACGGGCATTTTGACATGTAGCACATGTCGCACAGGTAGCAGTGATCAACCACGTCCCAGTAGACTTTCTTATCGACGCCGTCGACTTCCATGGTCTCGGAGTCGTCTACCGCGTCAAACAGTGTTGGGAACGCGTTGCAAAGGTTGAAACAGCGCCGGCAACCGTGACAGATATCGAACACGCGTTCGAGCTCGTCGAACAGCGCCTCTTCGTCATAGTAATCGTCCGCACGCCAGTCAATCGCGTGGCGTGTTGGTGCCTCCAGGTTGCCTTCGCGCTTTTTGCCGGATTCGCTCATTAGGAAAAGCACCGGGTTGCGGCCGCAACCCGGGCACCTGTTTTAGTCGTCAAGCGTATCCAGTGCTTTCTGGAACCGGTTCGCGTGTGAGCGCTCAGCCTTTGCCAGGGTTTCAAACCAGTCGGCAATTTCGTCGAAATCTTCGTCACGTGCGGTCTTGGCCATGCCCGGGTACATATCGGTGTACTCGTGTGTTTCGCCGGCAATCGCCGCCGCGAGGTTGGCACTGGTCGCACCAATTGGCAAACCGGTGGCCGGGTCGCCACTTTCTTCCAGGTATTCAAGGTGCCCGTGGGCGTGTCCGGTCTCGCCTTCAGCGGTGGAACGGAAAACAGCAGCGACGTCGTTGTAACCTTCCACGTCAGCTTTTGCCGCAAAGTACAAGTAGCGACGGTTAGCCTGCGACTCGCCGGCGAATGCTTCCTTGAGATTCTCTTCTGTTTTGCTGCCTTTCAATGACATGCTGTAGTCCCCTAAAAATGTGAATACTGCACCAAATTTAGACTTGGTCTAAAAAAATAACTGTAGTCCCGTCACCCGGTACTGTCAACGTATCGCGGCGAAAGTCTAACAATCGTCAAAACCATTGACCATACTCGATACGGTCGGTAGCGTAGCGACGCTGGCGCATGCCCGAACCCTGACCGGACGCACTATGGAATCCAAGAAAAAGCTGAATCTCGAAAAATCCCTGGCCGACCTCGAAGCACTCGTCGAGGAACTTGAATCCGGCGACCTGCCTCTCGAGAAAGCCATGCAGAAGTTCGAGGCAGGCATCAAGCTTACGCGCGGCTGCCAGGCGGCGCTCAAAGAGGCCGAGCAGAAGGTCGAGATCCTGCTCAAGAGCGCCGGCGGCGACGACCTTGTCGAAGAGTTCATCGCCGACGACGATTAGTCGACTAGGGCTTCAGTAATTCCTTCAGTGCTATGACGGTGGACTCAACGCCCGCCGTCACCGACGGTTCGGGCGAAATCTTGAACAGCGGCGAATGATGGCTCGGCACGGGTTCGCCGCCGTTGGCCTCGCGGTCAAAGTCCTCTTGCGGCGTGCCGCCGATCGCCCAGTAAACACTGCGAATATCCGGGTCGACCGTAAAGAACGGGAAATCCTCTGCGCCCATGCCTGTGGGCGGAATATCCAGCACGCGCGCTTCGCCCAGCTCCGTGCTCCAGACCGCGCGCAGCCTTCGTGCGAGTTCTGCATTGTTATTGGTCGGCGGCACAAAGTTCTTCGCGTAGATCACCTCGGGTAACTTGTCTTCCGGCAGCCCGGCCGCCCGTCCCATATTTTCTGCGATTCGTTTAATGCCGTTCAGCAGCAGTTCCCGCGTTTCAGCATTGGTGTTCCTGACCGTAAGCTGCAAATGCGCACGGTCCGGAATAATGTTGTGCTTGGTGCCGGCGTGGAATGAGCCAACCGTTACCACGCCCGGCATCCGTGGTGACAGTTCACGCGCAACCAGCGTCTGCAATGCGAGCACTATCTGGCTGCCAAGGACGATCGGGTCCTTGCCACGGTGCGGGGACGCGCCGTGTGCGCCAACGCCGTGCACAATGATGTCCACGGAATCAGAGCCCGCGTACGGGCTGCCTTCGGAGACGTTGACTGTCCCCGCCACGCCACTCGATGACACATGAAACGCCAGCGCGTAGTCCGGTGTACCAAAACGCTCCCACAGTTTGTCAGCGCGCATTGCAGCCGCGCCCATCACGCGTTCTTCGGCGGGCTGCACAATCAGCATCAGCGTTCCCGACCATTCGTCCTTGTGGCTCGCCATGTAGCGGGCCGTGCCTACGAGACTTGTGATGTGCACGTCGTGGCCGCAGGCGTGCATCGTATACACGGTATTGCCGGTGATCGGGTCAACCTGTTGTTTGCGCGAGGCGTTTTCGAGCCCTGATTTTTCCTCGACAGGCAGGCCGTCCATATCGGCACGCATCATCACCATCGGTCCGTCGCCATTGTTCAGCATGGCGACTACGCCGGTACCGCCTACATTCTCGGTGACGGTATAGCCGGCCTGGCGCAATTCCTCGGCCATACGTGCCGCTGTCTCCTGCTCGATCAGCGACAGCTCGGGATTGCGATGAAAATGGTCGAACAAAGGCCAGAGGTATTCGTCATAGTCTTTCTGCACGGCATCGCTTAGCTCGGACGCCTGCGCACCGGCAACATGGAAGACCAACAAGAATAGTACGACGGTGAATTTCTGCATTGGGGACCCCTGACCTAGAATAGTTGATCGCAGGAGTGTAACCCAATTTATGCGGCCCGCTTCAGTCGTGAGCATGTGCCGCGCCACGCGAGTAATCGCGCGCCACAGGATGACGGTCAGGTATTGGCCGCGCCGCTGCTCTGCAGCCTTGTGATCAGGGATCGCAGGAAGACCTTGTTAAAGCGTAGCTGGCAACTCGAGGATACCTGCTCCATCAAGGTGGAACTGACCCGCAGAATGGTAACCGGTCCGTCGGCTGTGATCGACGCCTGGCGTTTTGCGCCACGCACGTAGCTCGTCTCGCCGAAACACTGACCGTTAGAGAGTGATCCGACCGCCTTGCCATTGGATGCAACCGTCACGCTGCCAGAAACGATGATATAGAAGCGGTCGTCGATTTCGCCCTCGCGCACGATGTCGTCGCCATCACGGTACTCGTGCCAATCGGAGGCACGCAATACCTCCCAGATCTCAGCATGCGAGAATTCGTGGAAGAAGGTCAACCCGCGAAGCAGGTCAAAGTGTTCCTGGTTGTCGAGGCTGTCGTATTTTTGTCGCAGGTCCTTGTAGACCCGCGTGAGCTCGGCAGCCATGGTTGCGCCCGTGTTCGGACGCTTGTCCGGGTCCTTGAGCATGGAACGAACGACAACGTCCTCAAGTTCCTCGGGCAGGTCATCGCGATAGGTGTGAATAGGCGGCGGCGTTGCGTAGACAATCTGGTGCAGCAGTTTCGACAGGTTATCGGCACGGAACGGGCGAAAGCCGGTTAGCAGTTCGTACATCACAGCGCCGAGTGAGTACAGGTCGGAGCGCGGCGTGAGTTCTTCCGATTGCACCTGCTCCGGCGACATATAGCTGGGACTGCCGGCAATACCTTCAATGCGGGAC
>JAUHZT010000001.1 GCA_030425905.1 Gammaproteobacteria bacterium | reverse complement strand
GGTTGGTCTGATTCCAGCGCTCATTGCAACCCCGTTTCTGTTGGTCCTGTGTCTTGGAATGATCCG
This sequence comes from Gammaproteobacteria bacterium, assembly GCA_030425905.1. Lineage (GTDB taxonomy): Bacteria > Pseudomonadota > Gammaproteobacteria > Steroidobacterales > Woeseiaceae > UBA1847. The sequence continues at coordinate 103,674 of JAUHZT010000001.1, read as the reverse complement.
GTCAACCCTTGACCATCGTCCGGTGAACCCGAGCACCGTCGCCTTGTCAACCGATCCGCTGGTCAACGAGTTGGCACTAAATTCTACATACACATTGCTTTATGCAATTAGCGAGACAATCAGCGAAGTGAAGGGTGGTTTTCGATACGGCAAGATTTCGGACAGTGAAATCGTCAATTCGGTTCGAAAAAGTATGGATGTTAGCGCGGAAGATTTCACGTCCGACGTGCTGCCGACGTTGCATTTGCAGCACCGCGATCAAAGCACCGTTAAACCAAAAAATCTCGTGATTATCGTCGAGGAAAGTCTCGGCGCCGAGTTTGTTGGATCGCTCGGTGGGCTGGACTTGACACCGAACATCGACCGTCTGGCTAAAGAGGGGATATGGTTCAGCAATCTCTATGCCACTGGCACACGATCAGTCCGCGGGCTTGAGGCCATCGTCAGTGGCTTCACGCCGACGCCCGCACGAAGCGTGGTAAAGCTGCCTGGATCACAAAGAGACTTTTTTACGCTTGCCGAGTTGCTTGGGAATGTTGGCTATCGAACGTCGTTTATTTATGGGGGCGAGTCACAATTCGACAACATGCGGCGGTTCTTCATGAACAATGGTTTTCACAAAGTCGTCGATGAGAAAGACTATGAGAATCCGGTGTTCACAGGGTCCTGGGGTGTTTCCGACGAAGACCTGTTTGACAAGGCGCACGCGGAATTCAGCTCGGCGGGCGACCAGCCGTTCTTCAGTCTCGTGTTTACATCATCAAATCACTCGCCGTTTCAGTTCCCGGACGGCCGGATAGAGCTGTACGACGAGCAAAAAAACACGGTGAACAATGCCGTGAAGTATGCGGACTTTGCACTTGGTCGATTTATTGACATCGCCAGGCAGTCTGAGTATTGGGGCAACACGGTATTTATGATTGTTGCGGATCACAACTCAAGGGTGTACGGCAACGAAATTGTGCCGATCGAGCGTTTCCATATTCCCGGGCTGATCATTGGCGGTACAGTTTCACCCGTCGATTTCAAGCCAGTCGCCAGCCAAATCGATCTTGCGCCAACACTATTAGCGCTGATTGGTATTTCTGCTGAACACCCGATGATCGGGCATGATCTGACCAAGACAGCAGCCCAGACATCGCCCGGCAGAGCCATTATGCAATTTCACACCACTCAGGCCTACATGGAGGGCGACCAGGTTGCGATCCTGCGAAAAGACCTGCCAATTCGTCAATTCACGTTCCGAAACGGTCGATTGAGCCCGGAAAAAAACATTAGCGGGGAACTGGCCAGTAAAGCGTTGGCCCATGCTTCATGGTCTTCACTGGCCTACGAAAGGTCTCTTTTTAGGCTTCCATAGCAATGCGGAGCCCCTTATTCTTCCGGCAGGCCACAAAAAGACGATTCAGCGAAGGATTTTAGCTGCAGCGCCGTCTAATAACATTGGCCTGAGGAATATCGTATGGTGATTGACCTTCCACAGTTGAAGGCAGATCGACGTTTGGCGAAACGCATCGCGGCAGGTGATGTGGGCGCATTTGATGAATTCTTCAAAGAGTATTTTCCTCGACTATTTCGATTTACGCTGACGCGCACCAATGGAGATGCAGATCTTGCAGAAGAAATCGTCCAGGGAACGATGTGCAAAGTTGTCAGGAACATGGGCAGCTTTCGCGGTGAGGCGTCGTTATTCACCTGGTTGTGCCAGATTTGCCGCAATGAGTTGATATCCAAATATCGTTCTCGCGGCATGGACAATTGGGATACCGTCCCTTACGAGGATGTGCCAGAAATTCGTGCCGCGCTTGAGTCCATAACAGCGCATTCGCAAGAGCCAGAAAATTTGGGGTCATCCAAGGAGTTGGCGCGATTCGTGCGCGTCACGTTGGCATATCTTCCAACGCGATATTCGCAAGCACTGGAAATGAAATATATCCATGGTTTCAGCGTTGCGGAAATCGGTACTGAACTGGGAATCAGTTATGAAGCGGCAGAATCCGTCTTGAGTCGCGCAAGAGCGGCGTTCAAGCAGGGATTTCGGTCATTGTGGGACTTCGAGCCATCGTTCTTGCTGGACTGACCCACGGAGAAAGCACTCCTGACAATTCAGGTAATTGAGCTATGAACAACGATCAAGACAAAATAACGGACAGGTCAGACCCGGCGGACGATGCGAGAGACGAAACTCTGAGCGCGTTGCTGCGGCTGGCTGGCCCGAGCGACGAGATTCCGGACGAAATTCGTGATCGCGTTTATGCCAATGCGCGCGCAGAGCTTCGGCAGCCGGGGAGACTTTCGCAGTCCTGGCGATGGGCGCTGCCGCTGGCTACGGCCGCAAGCATACTTATGGTCGTATTGCTGAATGGAGCAGGCGACGGAGTCACGGTGCGCCCTGTAGGCTCTGTGGTCTTGGCGAAAGGTACGGCGGCTGATCCTGGCCAAGAGATTCGTATAGGGGACACATTGGATACGGGGCCGAATGAAGGCCTGAGTATCGAATTAAGCAATGGAATATCTCTGCGAGTCGACGAAGAAACAGTGCTGATGGTTGAGTCGGTCAAGGAATTTAACCTGATCGCTGGCCGTGTCTACGTCGATACAGGTGATCGCATTTATCCAACCCGAAATGTCACCGTCCGAACAGCCAGCGGCAAAGCCACCGACATCGGGACACAATTTTCCGTGCAATTCGAACGGGCCGATATGAGTGTCGCTGTGCGGGAGGGCAGGGTGGACCTGTCCGGGAGTGGCGAATTATACACAGCTAATCGTGGCGATCTGGCAACGCTGCGCCCAGGTACGGCGGTTCTTGTCGAAACTGTGCCGGTAACGGGATCGACCTGGGACTGGGCGGTGAGTTTGGCGCCGGAATTTGAGTTGGAGAATCGCTCATTGCTTGAGTTTCTAAAGTGGGCCGCCAGGGAAGCGGGCCTGGAGTTGGCATTCGAAAGCAATGTCGTAATGACTGACTCGATGAAAGCCATAATGCATGGCTCGATTGAGGGGTTGAGTCCGTTACAGGCGATTGAGTCAGTTCTGGCGACGACGCCATTTCAACATTCGATTGAAGATGACCGACTTGTAATCAGCAAGCACTAGTTTCTATCCTGTTTCTCGTGTGCTTGGCGGACCTGTAGTTAGTCTCTACACTGACTGCATGTTCAGATTGCGAATCGCATTTGTCCTGGCAGCCGGTCTTCTGGCTGGAAGCTTGTGGGCATCCGAGCAGGTCTGGACGGGAAGATCCCTAAGCGATTACCTGGAGTATTTGTCCGGGCAGGGCCATCGGATTATTTACAGCTCAAGTCTGGTTACGGACGAACTCAAACTAGCCGCAGAACCTTCCCTGGACACCACGCTCGAGTCGTTTTTCAAGACCCTGAAGCCTCTAGGGCTGAATGTAACAGAAGGGCCCGACGGTTATTGGTTGATCGTCGAGGCGGAAACCGTCAACACCCAACAAGCCGATGAGCCGAAGAAAATCATGGCGCCTCCGGCCTTACCCGAGATCGTTGTCAGCTCGAGCGTATACAACATACGCTACCAGACGAATAGCTCGCATACATTTCTGGATCGTGAGTTTGCTGCGGGACTACCGGACGTTGGCGAAGAGGCTCTTAGTGTCGTCGCACGAGTGCCTGGCGTAGCCTCAGACGGCGTTTCCGCGCGAAGTCACGTTCGTGGTGGCGCCTTAAACGAACAGCTGATCTTGTTTGACGGGTTGCGGCTGTATGAACCATTTCACATGAAGGACTTTCACACCACTTCTTCGATAATTGATCAAAGATCGATTGATGGAATTGATTTGCACACGGCCGGATACCCGGCGCGGTACGGTGATCGAATGAGTGGTGTCATCGATATGGGGCTTCGCGAAAGACCGACCGAACGGCAGACAGAATTAGGGTTGAGTTTCTTCACGACCTCCGCACTTTCAATGGGGCGATTCGGGACAGGCGACAAGGGAGATTGGCTCGTTTCTGCGCGTCGAGGCAACCTTGACCTGATTGCGCGGGCGATTCGCAAAGAATACGGGCAACCGAGATATGAAGACCTATTCGCACATCTTGGTTGGGAATGGAGTGACAGAACGGACATTGCAGCTAATTTTCTGTATTCGCGGGACAAAATTGAAATAGCCCAACTCGACGGGTCCGAAGACGCACTCGCACGCTATCAAAACAATACCGGGTGGTTGAAGATCGATACCGATTGGACTGGAGAATTAACCAGTTCAACGATTCTATCGGCATCGAATATCAAGAATTCGCGGCGGGGCCAGACAAATATCCCGGAAACCGTGTCTGGTATAGCTTCTGACTCGCGGGACTTCAGCATAATTGGCCTGAAACAAGACTGGCAATTCGATGCCAGCGAGCGTTGGTCGTTTCAGTCTGGCTTCGAGTTCAAACTGCTTGACTCAAACTACCGGTATGAATCATCACTCGAAATATTCGAGCCGTTTGATCAGATCTTTGACAATGTGCCGTATCGCGAACGCAGCCTTCGGGAGGCACCGGAAGGTGAGCAATATGCGGTCTACAGTGAGGCGCGCTGGCAAGCGACAGATAAGTTGATTTTTGATCTTGGCTTCAGATGGGACAGGCAAACATACAGTGGTTCTGATACAAACGAGCAGCGGAGTCCCAGATTTAATGTCTTGTACCTATTGGGTTCAAGGACCGAACTGCGCGCCGGATTTGGCAGGTTCTATCAGGCACAGGAAATTAATGAACTGCAGTACAAAGACGGTGAGGTTCGGTACTTTCCGCCGCAGTTTGCCGATCATGTTGTAGTGAGTCTTGCACATCAATTTCGAAATGACTTCGACCTGCGTCTCGAGTTGTATCAGAAATCCTACGACTCGTTGATGCCAAGATTCGAAAACGCATTCGATTCGCTCGTGCTCTTGCCGGAGCTTCAGATTGACAGGGTCAGGATAGACGCAGACGACGCTATCGTCAGGGGCGCGGAAATTACGCTGACGGGATCCACGAAACATCTGACGAATTGGTGGGTTAGTTACGTTTGGTCATCGGCAGAAGATTCAGTCGCAGACGAAAACGTGAGGCGCTCCTGGAATCAGAAACACGCGATCAGGGGTGGAATCAGCACGCGTTGGGGGCAATGGGACGTAAGCGCCGCTGCCACCTGGCACTCCGGTTGGCCCAAGACGGAGCTCTACCTGGAGACGATTCCTGACGGTGTTGGCGGCACGGAACTGATTGCCGTCACTTCGCCCCGCAACAGCCTTAATTATGAAACTTACCACACGCTGGACATGCGGGTAGGGCGTACTTTCCAGCTGAACAATAGTGAACTCGACGCGTTTCTTGAGATTTCCAATCTCTACAACCGTGAAAATCAGTGTTGTTTGACGTATCGACAACTAACGGACGCTGGCGGCAATGCCGTTTTGCAGAGAGAACAGGAATCCTGGTTGCCTCTGGTGCCATCGTTGGGGGTCGTCTGGAGATTCTAGCGCCACGAGCTCAGTAGCTCGCAATGACCGTTGATGACCTGATCAATTTATTCCGAAGGATTTGAAGCGTACGTGCGTCTAACTATTCAGTATCAGTAAAAACGTCGATTCATAGCGGGAGCAACTAAATGCACAGTAAGTCCTCAATACGGTTTTTCATGATTCTTCTATTGGCTGGTGCGCCTGCCATGGCGGGTGCGGAGGATGATTGGCGATTTGAAATAGGCCCGCGAGCGAACGTGCTCCTTGGCAACGGAAAACCGGCCAATGATATTCTTGGATTTGGTGTGGTGGGGCGCTATAAGCTCAACAATGGTTGGTTCATCGGCGCGGCAGTCGATTCCTATGAATATGATTTTGAAAGACCCGCCAAGATTCTCGGAATACAGCAGGATCCTGCTGAAGGCGTAATTGATGCTGACGGTGACTACACTGCACTCAGCGGCTCCATAGGACGCCTGTACAACGAAACCGACCGTGGATTTGACTGGTTTTGGAGTATGGGCTTGGGTTTTGCATCACCCAACGTTGATGATGTATCGGGTCCGACTGATATGGGTGGTACGTTCGATATTACGTTTGACGTTGGCGATGAGATCCACTTGATGGGAGCGTTGGGGACTTCTTACAATTTTTCTGAAAAATGGTCCGCTGGTTTCACCGCACGGCTTGAACACCAATTCCTGGACATTCTGATGACCGACAACGTATCGGGCAATACAGCCAAATTGGATTCACAGACCGTAATGGGAGCGTCCTTTAGCTTCAATTATCGCTTTTAAGTAAACCCGCCTCATGCGACCAACGGCGCATGATGTCAGCGAACGCCTGGCCTGCCACACTCCCCCTATGCCAGGTCAGGCGTTCGATTTAGCAGCAAAATCGCCTCGACAGATTTGCGGGCAAGGTGTAAGTTGATCCGGACGACTTGACCTGTATCTTGGGTACACCTTCAAGAATGCGTCCTGCTTGGGAGATAAAGGTGTTGCGGCGGGAAAGTCGCAACTCGGCTCAATTTGAGAATTGAGACCTGATGCAAGCTTGCTGCAATGTTCTCATTGCATAATGGGCAGCAAATCGGCTAATTTAGGGTCGAAACAGGATAAGAGACAGACACCGTGTTTGCACGCATCCGACAACTACGCAAAAAACCACTCCGGACGAGAGTCTTCGGTCTGTTTGCGGTTGTGTTCGTCGGTCTCGTGCTGCAGCCGTGTGCGCTGGCGACGGTTCAGGAAAGCGACTGCCCGCATTGCCCACCGGAGATCGAAGGATCGACGGTGGTCGCCAAATCGCCTTGCAATCCTGATATTGCGGGAGCCTCTGAGCATCTTGCGAGCATCGAGTCGGTCAACACCGAGTGCTGCGATCTGGATGAGAGCATCGTTGACGTTCGTCTCGATATCACAAAGGTAGACGACGACGCGCTCGCGCCACCGCCTGGCCCGCCAGAGTTGCGCTCAAATTTCCGTCCTCAACAAGACCCCCGGTTAAGCACGGGTCCTCCGGAGCCTTCCGGTGGCACCGTTCCCCTTCATGTTCTGAATTGCGTCTATCTCGATTAAGCCCTGCGTAGTAACCGTCCAGTAACACCGGTTTTTTACGTAGGAGCTTTCTCATGCTATTTCATCGCGGGCATACGCCCGAAACACATAACAATGACCGTTCGGTCGTATCGACTTTTTGTGCCGCACTGATCGTCGCGCTGCTGGCATTCGCCCCGGCGGTCCATGCTCAGTCGGGTGCGCCGCTAACGCTGGCCGAAGCCGAGCGACTGGCGCTGACCGCCGAACCTGGCCAGCTCGCCCTTGAGGCCCAGGCGGCCGCGTTGGACGAACGAGCTGTCGTCGCTGGCGCATTGCCGGACCCCATGTTGCGGGTCGGGCTCAACAACTTTCCGTTGGAATCGGGCGGTTTCACCACCGAGAGCATGACCCAGTTCATAGTGGGCTATCGCCAGGCATTTCCGGCCGGCAAAACCCGCTCGTTGTCGCTTGAGAAATTTGGTCTGCTGGCCGATTCAATGAACGAGACCGCCGCAACGCGGGGTCGTAATGTTCGTACCGCGACGCAAAGAGTCTGGCTGGAGCTGTACTTTCTGGATCACGCCGAGGCCCTGATCGTCGAGTCGCGGCCGTTGTTCTCGGATCTCACTGAGATTACCCGGTCACTTTACTCGGTCGGGCGCAAGAACCAGCAGGATGTGTTGCGTGCGGAGCTCGAGCTGAGTCGATTGGACGATCGGCTCATCGACATTGAGCGTCAACGCGCGCAAGCACGTGCGTCACTGGCCGAGTGGATTGGCAACGACGCATCGCGCCCAATAGCCAGCAAGTTTCCGAGTTGGACGGCGACTCCAGCTCTGATCGATCTCGAGCAAGGTCTCTCGCTGCACCCCGCGATCTTGGCCGCCGATGCGAATCTTGGCGCCAGTGAGTCCAGTGTGAGAATCGCCGATGAACGAGCTAAACCAAGCTGGGCACTCGACATTGGCTATGGCTATCGTGATGGCTTCCTGCCGGATGGCGAACCGCGTTCCGACCTAGTGACAGTGGGCGTCACAGTGGGGCTGCCGTTCTTTAACAAGAAGTCGGTCGATAGCACCTTGTCGGCGGCATTGCAGGATCGTAGCGCCGCGCGCTCATCGAAGTTGCGTCTTGAGCGAGAGCTCGGGCGGCAATTGCATGCAGAGCACGCGCAGTGGCAGGAACTATCACGGCGGCTTGCATTGTATGACACGCAGATCCTCGACCAGGCAAGAGGGCAGGCGGATGCCGCCTTGCTCGCCTATCAAAGCGATGCCGGTGATTTTGCCGACGTCATGCGAGCCAGCATTGGCTATCTCAACACCCGTATTGAATACCTTCGCCTGAGCGTTGACCGCGCGAAATCTTACGCTGTGCTCGCCAACCTCGCAGGACTATCACTATGAATAAGAATTTCACCATTGCCGCAATGTTCGTTGTGGCCATCCTCATCGCCTTTTTCGTTGGGCGCACGTTTTCTGACTCGACCGGCGGCGGCAATGGTGCCACTGGTAGCGGTGATCGCGAGATCCTGTACTGGGTGGCGCCAATGGACCCGAACTACCGGCGCGATGAACCTGGCAAATCGCCCATGGGCATGGACCTGGTCGCTGTTTACGCGGACGAAGTGGACAACCAGCCGGGGGTCGTCAAGATTGATTCGACGATCATCAACAATTTGGGTGTACGCACCGTCGAGGCTGAGCGCAGCAGTCTGATGCGGCGTATTGAGACCGTGGGCTACATCACCTACGACGAAGATACCGTTCAGCACGTGCACACGCGCGTGGACGGCTGGATCGAGACGCTCAACGCAACCGCTACCGGAGATCCGGTAAAAAAGGGGCAACTGTTGTTCGAGCTGTACTCGCCGACGCTTGTAAATGCGCAGGAAGAGTTTTTGACGGCCACGCGCAGTGGCAACACGATGTTGCTCAAGGCGTCTCGCGATCGCTTGGGCGCATTGGGTGTTTCGGCATCTGAAATCGCACGGCTTGAGAGGGACCGCACGGTACAACAACGTATTCGTGTGTACGCAGAATCCCATGGTGTGATCGCACACCTGGGCGTGCGCGAAGGCATCTACATCACGCCGGCCACCCAGATCATGTCGGTGGCCCAGCTTGACCGAGTCTGGGTGATTGCCGAAGTGTTTGAACGCCAGTCGTCCTGGGTTCGGCCGGGGCAAAGTGCCGTGGTTGAACTGGACTACCTGCCGGGCACCACGCTCGACGGGATCGTCGACTATGTGTACCCGGAGCTAGATCCTAAAACCCGTACATTGAAAGTTCGACTTCGTTTCGATAACGCCGGTGAGCTGTTGCGGCCGAACATGTTTTCGCGCGTGGTGATCGAAGCCGACGGCTTTGGTCGCGTTGTGAACGTGCCGCGCGAAGCGATTATTCGCGGCGGCAGCATGAACCGCGTCGTACTCGCACTGGGTGAGGGACGTTTTAAATCACAACCGGTGCGCCTGGGTATCGAGTCCGGCGATCGGGTTGCGATTCGCAGCGGCCTTGATGCCGGCGACACCATCGTTGTATCGGGGCAGTTCTTGATTGATTCGGAATCGAACATTGAAAGTGCGCTCGCGCGCATGAATGACGAGGCTGAGGACCACAGCGTGCACCAAGCGGCACCGGCTGACGACACCGAGGAAATGGATCCTGCCATGGATCACAGCCAACACCAGATGGAAGAGGCTGAGACGCCTGCTGAAATGGGTCCCGAGATGGACCATTCACAACACGACATGGCGCCGGCTGAATCAGCCGATGATATGGACCCCGAAATGGATCATTCGCAACACACCATGGAGGAAGAGTCGTGATTGCCGGTCTTATTCGCTGGTCCATCCAAAACCGTTTCCTGGTGCTGGTATTGACGGTACTGATTACCGCGTGGGGGCTTTACTCGGTAAAGCAAACACCGGTTGATGCGTTGCCGGATCTCTCGGATGTGCAGGTCATCATCAAGACCTCGTTCCCGGGGCAAGCGCCGCAGGTTGTCGAAGACCAGGTGACCTATCCGCTGACCACCGCAATGTTATCCGTGCCGAAGGCGACTACGGTCCGAGGATACTCGTTCTTCGGTGATTCCTACGTCTACATTATCTTCGAGGACGGTACCGACCTTTACTGGGCGCGCTCGCGGGTGCTGGAGTATCTAAGCCAAGTCTCGGGTACCTTGCCGGACGCGGCAACCTCGGCACTCGGTCCGGATGCCACCGGAGTAGGTTGGGTGTTCGAGTACGCCTTGGTGGATCGCACCGGGCAGCACGATCTTGCTGAGCTTCGCAGTTTGCAGGACTGGTTTTTGAAATACGAGCTGCAGACGGTGCCCGGCGTCGCAGAAGTGGCCACTATCGGTGGCATGGTGCGCCAGTACCAGGTGGTGGTTGATCCGGACAAATTGCGTGCCTTCGGCATACCACTTGCCAAGCTCAACATGGCCATCAAGATGGGCAACCAGGAAACCGGTGGCTCGGTCATTGAGATGGGCGAGGCGGAGTACATGGTGCGTGCCACTGGCTACATCCAGAGCATTGAAGACCTTGAGCAAATTCCGCTCGGCGTGAACGACCAGGGAACACCACTGATGCTCGCGGACGTCGCCGACGTCCGACTGGGTCCTCAGATGCGTCGCGGTATTGCGGAATTGAATGGCGAGGGTGAAGTGGTCGGTGCAGTGGTGGTCATGCGCTGGGGTGAGAATGCGTTAGCGACGATTGAGGGTATCAAAGCACGCCTGACAGAGCTCGAGCGGAGTCTCCCAGACGGAGTCGAAATCGTCCCGACTTACGATCGCTCCGACCTGATTCACCGCGCCGTGGAAACACTGCAGGGAAAACTAATAGAAGAATTCATTGTTGTGGCGCTGGTTTGCGCCGTGTTCCTCTTTCACCTGCGTTCCTCCGCAGTAATCATTCTCAGCTTGCCAGTCGGTATCCTAGCTGCCTTTATTGTCATGAGGATGCAGGGCATTAATGCCAACATCATGTCATTGGGCGGCATTGCGATTGCAATCGGGGCGATGGTGGATGCCGCCATTGTCATGATCGAGAACGTGCACAAGCACATTGAGAAAGAGCCGCTGACTGACGAGAACCGTTGGCGCATCATGACCGATGCGGCGACCGAGGTTGGACCGCCGCTGTTCTTCTCGCTGCTGATTATTACGTTGAGTTTCCTACCCGTCTTTACCCTGGAAGCGCAGGAAGGGCGATTGTTTGCGCCCCTGGCGTTCACCAAAACCTACGCGATGGCGGCGGCGGCAGGGCTGTCGATCACACTGGTCCCGGTGCTCATGGGCTACTTTATTCGGGGGCACGTCACGCCCGAGCACAAGAATCCTATTAACAGGGTGCTGATGGCAGCCTATCGACCGGTCATCAATGCCGTGATTCGTTTTCCGAAAGGCACCCTGGTAGTGGCGGCGCTGATTCTTGTGGTCGGTCTTTGGCCGGCAACGCGGCTCGGCTCTGAGTTTATGCCACCGCTCGATGAAGGCGACCTGATGTACATGCCGACAACGTATCCGGGTGTGTCCATCGACAAAGCGCGCGAGATCCTGCAGCACACCGACCGCATGATCATGGAGGTGCCCGAAGTAAAACGCGTTTTCGGCAAGATTGGTCGCGCCGAGACCGCAACGGATCCGGCACCGCTGACCATGATCGAGACGGTCATCCAGCTAAAGCCTCGTGAAGAATGGCGCGAAGGCATGACACCGGAAGGGCTGAGGACGGAGCTAAACCGCGTGGTCAAATACACGGGTCTAACCAACGCGTGGGTCATGCCCATTAAAACGCGCATTGATATGTTGGCGACCGGCATCAAGACGCCCGTCGGTATCAAGGTTGCCGGACCCGATCTTGAAGTGATTGAGCGCATTGGTCAGGACCTTGAACGTGTGCTCGCCAACGTCGAGGGAACCACCTCGGTGTATTCCGAGCGTGTCGCCGGTGGCCGTTACGTTGACGTCGATATCGACCGGGCGCGGGCCTCGCGCTTTGGACTCAACATTGCCGATATTCAAGACATTGTGAAGTCGGCGGTGGGTGGCATGAACGTCACGCAGACGGTCGAAGGCCTGGAGCGGTATCCGGTGAACGTACGCTATCCACAACGTTTTCGAGATTCGGTGCAGCAATTGCGTTTGTTGCCGATCGTCACACCCAGCGGAGCGCGTATCGCGCTCGCGGATGTTGCTGAAGTCAAGGTGATTGATGGGCCGCCGGCGATCAAAAGTGAAAACGCGCGTCTGAACGGCTGGAGCTACGTCGATATTGCCGGTCGCGATTTAGGCTCCTACGTGGCCGAAGCACAGCAGGTGGTCGCCGATTTTGTCGAGTTGCCAGCGGGTTATTCGCTGGCCTGGTCCGGGCAGTACGAGTACATGGTGCGCGCCAAGGAGCGCCTCTCCGTCGTCGGTCCTGTGACGCTGGCCATCATTGTTTTGCTGCTGTATCTGAATTTTCGCCGGTTCGCTGAAGTCGCGATCATCATCGGCACACTGCCCATGGCGCTTATCGGTGGCCTGTGGCTGCTGTTCCTACTGGGCTACGACTTGTCGGTTGCGGTGGGCGTGGGCTTTATCGCGCTCGCCGGCGTCGCTGTCGAGATCGGCGTCGTCATGCTGGTCTATCTCAATCAGGCGATACGCGAACACATCGCGACGGCCGAGTCCGAGTCTCGGGCGCTGACCCTTCACGACGTGCGCCAGGCGGTCATTGACGGCGCGGTACTGCGTGTCCGTCCGATCATGATGACCGTCGCCGCAATCATCGCCGGTTTGCTGCCCATCATGCTGGGCAGTGGCACCGGGTCGGAGGTCATGCGTCGCATTGCCGCACCCATGGTTGGCGGCATGGTCAGTGCCACCATTCTCACACTCATCGTGATCCCCGCCATGTTCCTGCTGTGGCGCACACGGTCACTGAACGTTGATACGCAAACGAAAGGAGCGTCGACATGATGAAACAACGAATCAGAATCACAGGGCTGCTGGTCGCACTGGTGGCCCTGGCAGCTTGCTCGCCAAACGCAGCCACGGACACCGGCGGCGCTGAGGCCAACCTCGACACAGTGACAGTGTACAAGACTGAGGCCTGCGGTTGCTGCCTGAAGTGGGTGGATCATCTTAAGGCGAATGCATTCGCGGTCGAGGTCGTCAATGTGGATTCAACGGCGCCAACGCGCGAGAAATATGGTGTCCCGCCGAATTTGATGTCGTGTCACACCGGCATTGTTGATGACTACTGGGTAGAAGGGCATGTGCCGGCGGATCTGGTAAAGCGGCTCATCACGGAAAAACCCGACAACATTCTGGGAATCTCAGCGCCTGGTATGCCGATGGGCTCGCCGGGAATGGAAGGTCCACGTCCGGTAACTTTCGACGTCATTGCGTATCACACCGATGGCACGACCAGCGTGTACGCCACGCGTGAGGGCAAGGAGACGGTCGAGTAGCTGTCGTTGCCAGTCTTGAGGATATAGCAGTGGTGAGTCAGCGTGTCGAGCAGCCTGTTTTTTCATCATCTGAGTTGGGATGACATGCAGCGGACGGCAGCAAAGATATTGCGTGTGCTAAGGTCCGGTGGTGAATTACATGTTGCGGACTGGGGTATGCTCGTCACTAGCCTGATGCGCGCAGCGTTCCGTCCGGTGCTATGGCTGGACAGTTTTTCCAATACGCAGGACAACGCGGCAGGCAAGTTGATACCGTTGTTTTCAGAGGCGGGCTTGGTTGACGTTTTTGCGCATCGTCACCTCAAAACGTTGTTTGGCACATTGCGTCTATTCAGCGCCATCCGTCCAACCAGACAAGACGTCCAGGAGTACACCCCCACATGAAAATACCCAAAATACCGTCGGCCTTTCCCCACGCTTCCCGTCGAAGGTTTGTGCAAGGGCTGGCGGCCGGCGGGGTACTGGCTGCGATGCCAGGTCTATTAAATGCGCGCGCGGTCCAGGAGTTAGCCCATTCGGGTACGGCCCCGGTGCTGTCCGGAACCGAGATAGACCTGGTGATTGCTAAGTCGCCGGTGAACTTCACCGGGGCAGCGAGAATGGCAACCACCATCAACGGATCCATTCCCGCGCCCACCTTACGGCTGCGCGAGGGCGATGACATCACTATCCGCGTGACGAACCGACTTTCCGAATCCACCTCTATTCATTGGCACGGCATCATTTTGCCGTTTCAGATGGACGGCGTACCCGGCATCAGTTTTAGCGGCATCGCACCGAGTGAGACTTTCGTTTATCGCTTCAGGCTCCAGCAAAGCGGCACCTATTGGTATCACTCGCACAGTGGTTTTCAGGAGATGACAGGCATGTACGGTGCGCTAATCATTGAGCCACGTGGCGGAGACGTGATCCACTCCGACCGGGATCACGTGGTGGAACTGTCAGACTGGACGGACGAAGATCCGATGCGGGTCTTCGGCAAGCTAAAAATTCAAGGCGACAACTACAACTTTAACCAGCCAACTGCGGCGGATTTCCTGCGGGATGTGTCGGAGAAGGGCCTGGGCGGGGCAATGCAAAAGCGCCGGATGTGGAATCAGATGCGCATGAATCCGACCGATATGGCCGATCTCTCCGCGGCGACCCTGACCTATTTGATGAATGGCACCACACCGGCCGGCAACTGGACGGGCTTGTTCCGGCGCGGCGAGCGTGTTCGTCTGCGTTTCATCAATGCCGCCAGCAACAGCATGTACGATGTTCGTATTCCGGGTTTAAGAATGACTGTGGTGCAAGCCGACGGTCAAAACGTCGAGCCGGTCAGTGTGGATGAATTTCGTTTCGGTCCCGGCGAAACTTACGATGTCATCGTAGAGCCAGACGACGACGCCTACACCGTGTTTGCGCAGAGCATGGATCGAAGCGGCTATGCACGCGGTACCCTGGCGATTCGGCCCGGGCTGAGTGCCGCCGTGCCCGAACTCGACCCGGTTGAGTGGTTGACGATGAGAGACATGATGGGAAATATGATGCATGCTGGCAGCGCCGGTAGCATGAATCATGGGGCTATGGGCAAAGACATGCCGGGCATGAACCATGGCGGTATGGCGATGGATCACAGCGCCCATACCGAGCATCAGAATACCCTGGCGGTACCATCACAAGAGGTGCGCCATGCACGCACTGAGTACGGCCCTTCGGTGGATATGCGCGTGGACACGCCGCGCACGAATCTCGATGATCCTGGTATTGGTTTGCGTAACAACAACCGGCGAGTTTTGACGCTGGCTGATCTGCGCTCGCTCGACGGTGTTATCGATAAACGTGGGCCGAGACGTGAAATAGAATTACATCTGACTGGCAACATGGAGCGCTATAGCTGGTCGATCGATGGTCTTGAGTTCGGCCAGAGCACGCCCGTGCACATGATGCACAACCAGCGACTACGCGTGATCCTGCAAAACGACACCATGATGACCCACCCCATGCATTTGCACGGCATGTGGAGTGATCTGGAAAGCGATACGGGTGAGCAGCTGGTGCGCCGCCATACCATTCCGGTGCAACCGGCACAACGCCTCAGCTTTCTGACAACACCTCATGATTTGGGGCGCTGGGCATGGCATTGTCATTTGCTTTTCCACATGGATGCCGGGATGTTTCGGGAGGTGGTCGTATCATGACAGCTTCTCGTGTAGTGACATTCCTAAGAGTATTTCTGATCTTCGGCGCCCATACGCTCGCAACTACAATGCTTTGGGCGCAATCGAGCACGGAGCATCAAGGGCATTCCATGCCACCCGTAGCATCTGGCGAAACAACCACTGTGCCGGAACAAAAACCGAGCATGAAGGACAGCCCGACGGCTCACGGCGCCGAGACCATGGTTAATGACAGTATGGATCACGGCGCCATGGAAATGAGCGCGCAAGGTGGTGATGCACCGGTCGATGCGCGCGATCCGCATGCTTATTCCGGCGGTTATACCCTGACTGAGGGCCCCTACGCGTTGGCCGGACCGCGCCAGCTCAAGCTGGCCGACGAACACATATTTGCATCGCTGTTGGCGAACCGTTTTGAATACGACGTCGATAACGAGTCAGGCGTTTATGACCTGCAAGGCTGGGCAGGTACCACTTATGATCGATTCGTGCTCAAGGCTGAAGGCGATATTGCCAACAGCAGCGTGGCAGAGAGCGAGACCGAATTATTGTGGGGACATGCGATAGCCACCTTTTGGGATACGCAGGTGGGCCTTCGTGTGGATACCACCGATGCGGGTGAAGACAGGCAGTGGCTCGCCTTTGGTGTACAAGGATTGGCCCCCTATTGGTTTGAAGTGGATGTGGCCGGATATCTCGGCGACGGTGGTCGAACCGCCCTCGCGCTTGAGTTGGAGTATGAGCTGCTATTTACCCAGCGTCTCATTTTGCAGCCTCGCGCCGAACTTACGCTGTACGGAAAAAATGACGAGGTCAACGGGATCGGCCGGGGTCTCGCCGATGCGGCCCTGGGCTTGCGATTACGCTACGAATTTAGTCGACAATTCGCACCGTACATCGGCGTAGAAAGGACCGGTAAATTCGGACAAACAGCCGAGTATGCCGAAGCTCTGAATGAGCCAACGAGCGTGACAAGCTACGTCGCTGGACTGCGGTTTTGGTTCTGAAACGGTTTCCGGCCGCTGCAGCTAATTTGATCACTAGAAGTAACGCCATGAAAAAGCTAATTACCACGATATCGACTCTATTCTCGATCATGGTGCTGGCGTCTACCGCGCAGGCACCCGAACCCGAGAAGCACATGAAAGAGGTCGAGAAGCCCAACTGTGCGGCCATGTAGGACATGGACCACTGCAAAATGGACATGAACGAGCGAAATCTGATGTGTATTGCAGCCTGCGACATGCCGAAAACGAAATGAGAGCCCTGTTCGGTACTTGCTCTCTGATGACTGCTCAGGTCGAGAAAGGATCTTCAAAAACGTGACTCTGGAATTGCGGACGACAAGTAATCGGACGTGTTACGACTGCTGCAACTTAGCGGGGCCAGGTTTGATCTTAGCGCCGCGGTCTCGACGACGACAACGAAGCGATGAGACGGCAAATCGCGGTTCTCGGCAACATTTGACGGCTAAAAGGAAGAGGTCGGGCCATCTAACTTGCTGTTCTAAAAGACAGCGGTTCGTGACGAATAGGCCTACTGGCCGATCAGTCCTTGTACGCCAACAATCGCCGTTCGAACAGCTGTCTCGTCGTGATCGACGTCCGTCCAGGCAATAACGACTTCGTCACCGCGCAAGACCATCTGCGGGAAGCCGCTCATGCGTCCGGCCGCCGTTGTAGTGATCAGGTTAGACGGTCCAAGGCGCCCGTCGGTCGCGACGTGACGAATACGGACTTCACCGGTTGAATCGCCGGCTGAACGCAGCCAGCTTACCAACGCTGAGCCGTCTTCGAGCAACACGGTATCGACGCGACCGATGGGTCGATCGGTGGCGATATCGATCGCCTCGGAAAAGGTTTTTGCCGCATCCGTCGATCGTGCGAAGCGCACTTTCGTGTTGTTGTTCGCCGCAGTAAACCATGCCGTTGCAACGGTGTTTCGGTTGGCGTCGATGGCGGGCCCGTTCACCGGGCAGCCCGCAATATTC
This sequence comes from Gammaproteobacteria bacterium, assembly GCA_030425905.1. Classification (GTDB taxonomy): domain Bacteria; phylum Pseudomonadota; class Gammaproteobacteria; order Steroidobacterales; family Woeseiaceae; genus UBA1847. Next base: position 86,044 of record JAUHZT010000001.1, on the reverse strand, counting down.
CAGCCGTCGTTGGCGACAGGTACTCCGGCTTGCCATTCGTTGTTCTCAAAGCGCGTCACGTAGATGTCACGAATCTCATCGTCCGTACGGTTGCGATAAACAGCAACTGGTCCTGAAGACGTGATGGCTACGTCAGTCTGGCAGCAATCGCAAACCAGGTTATCTACGACAGCCTTGTCCCTCAGCTCATCGTCCATCCCAACAACGACGGATCGCAGCGTCATTCCGCCGTGACCGTGGCCATCGTCACTCGGCTGCATGTTTCGACCGTCCAGCCACAGGGCGGCCACACCGCCGTCTCTCGGAAACAGGCTGACGAAACCGTGTTCGGTCGCGGTGCCATCTTCGTGCGGCGGTGCCGGATCGCCCCAGCTGATTCCAGCGTCTTCAGAAATTGAAATTGCGATATCGTATGCAAACGTTCCACCGGGACGTTTGACCAGCCAATGCGCGGCCCAAAGATTGTTGGCGATAGGCTGCACAGACGGAAAATCTGCCCAATTAACGAACCAGTCTTTGCCGCTGGATACTAGTTGAGGATCAGACCAACGTTGCTTAGTGAGTTGAGACCATTTAAGGGCAACACCTTCACTGCTAGGCTCCAACCAGCTCATCACGATGATGTCGTCTTTTGTCGAGGACAGATGCGGCTCTCCACTTCCTGGGGCGGCGACCGTCGCTAAAGCCTTAATCGAGAGCTCGTCCACTGAATCTCTAGAGGTACAAGCTGCTGAGGACGAAACCACCAAAGCTGCGGTTGCCCATAGGCGCGCGCTACGCAATGTGGTTGCTGTGAAAAACGGTTGTGATCCTTTCACGTACTGCTTCCTCCCGGCGAGAGACGACGTCGACTGAATGTTTTTGCGGTCAGGCGGGCCAGATCACTGTAACAATCAGGCACCTGGTTACCGTGACAATTGTATAGGCAATCGGACTTCAGAATAGGAAATTCAGGCCACTGGCAGAACATTCCTATGGTACAGCGTAGTCACTACTTGGCGACATCGGCGTATCGGCCCAGGTGCGTCAAGTTTTTCAGCTGCACAGAAGCAACTTGACCTGTTTGCAGAGTCAATGTGCGAAAGTCAGATTTTGCCATCAGGTTGGGATGTCTTCTTTCGCACGGACGGGCCGCTAGGGACCGCGCTCGAGTATGCAAAGCGCCGCGCCGACGATGCCCGGTGACATCGTTATTTGGGCAAGATCTCGAGTCGATTCAGCCGCTTGGCGATCTGAATAACGAGGCGAATTGTTGGGCGACGCAGCTATAACTGCAAGGTATTTGACAAAAACCCTAGTCTTGACTAGGCTTGTATAGACAACTCATGAACCAGCCAGAGGTTCATGTAAGTTTTACGGCTCATTGAGCCAGATTACAGGGGGAATACCCATGGGCAAGATAATTGATAGAGCCGCTGTGGTTTTGGGTGGCGCGAGCGTATTTCTGTTAACGGGCGTTGCCCTGGCACAGGAATCGCCAGAAAGTGCAATTGATGAGGTCGTCGTGACTGGCAGCCATATCGCCAGAGGTGACCTCAATAGCGTAGGCCCGGTTACAATTATGACAGCGCCGGAGATTGCAGCCACCGGTGTTACATCTCTTGAAGTGCTGTTGCAGAGGCTGCCATCGTCAGCGGGATTCGGCGGCAACCAGGGATCAGCCTATTGGGTTTCCAATGGCTGGGGCACACCGCAGATTAATCTCAGAGGCTTGGGCATCAACCGTACTCTGGTGCTGTTGAACGGCCGCCGTATTGTTGCCGGTGGCACAGGAGCGAATACGTCGGTTGACCTGAGTATGATTCCGGTCTCGATTATCGAACGCATCGAAGTACTCAAGGACGGCGCATCAGCCGTATACGGTGCGGATGCCGTTGCCGGCGTCGTGAACATCATCACCAAGAAAAGTTTCGAAGGCGTTGAAGCAGCTATCAAGGCGGGTGCGGCGTTTGAGGGCGATGCCGAGGAGTTGCAGCTTGATCTAACCTGGGGCGTGTCAAATGATCGTGGCAATCTGATGGCCAACCTTAGCTACCAGGACGCTGGTGAGGTCTACATGCCTGATCGCGTGGATTGTCCTAAGACAGAAGTTGGTGGTGAGCTTGTTTGTTTCGGTAGCAGTAGCACAATCGGCGGTCGCGCGTTGTTGCCCGATGGAACGCGTATCAACTTTAATCAGGACCCGAACGGCGATCCGAAATCATGGGCACCGTACGATCCGCTTGTACACAATTTCGATTTTAACCAATCTTTTAATATCGTAAATCCATTAAAACGCCTGTCTTTTGCTACATTCGGTAACTACGATATTTCCGAATCGGTTACTTTTTTCGGCGAATTAATGTATACGAATCGTCAAACCGATCAGCCAGCATCGCCGACGACAATTCAGAACATTCTGATACCTGCGACGCATTCGACCAACCCGACGGGGGAGGATGTATTTCTCGAGAATCGGCGATTTGCCGAAACCGGAAATCGTGACTTTTTCCAGGAGACGGACACGTTTCGAATCGTTGCGGGTCTGCAGGGCGACATTGGTGATCGCTGGAATTGGGATGTCGCTTACAACTGGGGACGTAACACGGGCGTAGATGGGTCGTCAAATATCGTCAATCTGATTCGTCTGAACGAAACGCTGGATGAGAGCATTTGCGGCGGTGGCGGGATTCCTTGTGCCGATATTCTCGGTTTTGGCAATACCACCCAGGACGTATTTGACTATATCCTTTTTACGATGGCTGGAACGGGTGGAAATGAGCAGGAAAGTCTCTCAGCAAAAGTGTCAGGAGAGTTGTTTGATATGCCGGCCGGTTCGTTCGCCATTGCGGCCGGCGTTGAAAAACGCACCGACAAGGGATGGCGTAATCCCGACTCACTGGTAATTATAGGGGGCGCCAATACCAATGCGGCAGATCCCATATCAGGCACAGTTACCGCTGACGAGTTTTTTATTGAAGCAAGCATTCCATTGCTCGCCGACACGGTGATTGCCGAATCACTCGATCTCGATGTCGCTTTTAGATACTCGGACTACGACACATTCGGTGGATCTGATAACTACAAGGTCGGACTGAACTGGCAAATTGTACCGTCCTTTAAGTTGCGCGCGAATTTTGCGACGGCATTTCGCGTACCCAACGTCAACGAGCTTTTTGGCGGTGTAGCAGAAGGCAACCTGACGACGACAGACCCTTGTTCGGGCTGGGATTTGCTTGATCCAGGCAATGTCGTCTATCAGAACTGCCAGGCGGACGGTGTTCCGGTTGGATTCATGCAACTTGGTAACACGATTCTGACGACTGTGGGCGGCAACGTCGATCTCGAACCCGAGTCAGCCGATACAATCACGTTTGGCATCGTTTGGGAGCCGGAGTTCTGGGACGGCCTGTCGGTCACGGTCGACTACTACGATATCGAGATCACAGACGCGATTACACAAATCCCGGGGTCGACGAAACTTAATAATTGTTATAACTCGCCCGGGCTGTCCAGCGAATTCTGTGCGCCGGAGCATTTTACGCGTAGTTCGCTGAGTGGTGATGTCGATTTCTTGTCGGCACAGCCAATCAATACGGGCAAGGAAACGATGAACGGAATTGATTTTGGACTGCGCTACCAATTCGATATCAGCGACCTAGCGGCAACGATAGATTGGAAAACGACACTGCTGAATGAGTACGAGATAACGCCATTCACCGGTGCTGCTCCGATCGTTTTCGACGGTCACATCGGCGGTGGAAACGGCGGTTATCCGAATCAGCGCTCGTACGTGACGTTCAACCTCCAGGGATCCAACTGGTCGGGTAACTACTCGATCCAGGTCATCGGCAGTGGTGATGACTTCAACTTTGACCCGCCTGCGATTGGCGCGGAGATCGACGCGGTTGTTTACCATTATTTACAAGGGATGTACGAGTTCAGTGGCGATATTAGTCTTGCCTTCGGCATCGATAACCTGTTCGATGAAAAGCCGCCTTATGTGGCTTCATGGACGGATGGCAACACTGACACAATGACCTACGACCTGTCAGGCAGGCGCGGTTATTTGCGACTCAACTACAGGTGGCAATAGCGTGAGAACCCGGATTGGGCGGGGCAGAGCAGTTCTGCCCCGCCAGTCTTAGGTTTCGGACCGCCATGAATACTCCTGTCTTTTCGAGAAAAACGCACAAGTGGCTAACGCTGGTTATCGGCGCACAGGCGCTGCTGTGGATGGTCAGCGGCGCCTACATGGTGACCATGGATCTCGATTTCATCCACGGCGATCCGCTGGTCAGAAATCTGGTGGAGAACGTTGAAGCAGACTTCAATGAGCTGTACCCGATCGGTGACGTGCTAGCAGGTTACGACGATGCAAAGTCTGTCGACCTTGTTTCTCGTCTGGGTGAACCGTACTACGTCGTTGATGCCGAGTCCGGCAGCGTTCTGTTGGATGCGCGCAACGGCGCCAAGCGATCACCAATAGCAGAGACCCACGTTATTCGCCTGGCCGAACATTACTATGCGGGCAGTGGATCTGTGAACGGCGTTCGCTTGTTGACGGTAGATGACCCGAGTCCTACTGAAATTCAAACCCGACCATTACCTCTCTGGCAAGTTTCCTTCGACGATAATATCCGTACGACGTTTTATCTGTCGCCCAGCACCGGTGAGTTGATCACGCGACGCCACACATTCTGGCGAGGCTTCGACTTTCTCTGGATGTTGCATATCATGGACTACGAGAATCGTTCCGATGTTAACAACAATCTGTTGAGAGTCGCATCCGCCATTGGCCTGTTAACAGCTCTAAGTGGATTGTGGCTGTTGGTATTCAGCCTGCGTCGCCACCGGCCGGCAATAGATCATGCGCCGGGAGGCCCGCCGCCACATGGATCGTTCGATGATTCTGCTCCGAAAACTACATAAGTGGTTTGGTCTTGCGATCGGGCTTCAGGTCGCGATCTGGATGCTGAGTGGCCTGATGATGGGCTTGCTTGAGCACGAAAAAGTGCAAGGGCACAACAATCTGGCGCACCACATACCGGTGCCAATACAAGCAGCTGAGACCGCGTTGATTGGGCCGGGGGCTGTTATCTCGCAATTACCTGATGATGTTGCAGTTGAAGGGCTGAAACTGCAAAGGCTCATTGGCCGGCCAGTTTATCGAGTTGCCACGTCGACCGAGACCCGCTTGTTTGACGCCTCAACAGGGTCGGCTATTGAAATCGACGCTTCGATCGCCCGGGACGTCGCGAATCGGGACTATGCCGGGACTGGCCAGATCACCAGCATAACCGAGGTACAGGCGCCGTCCATGGAGGTTCGTCGTCACAAAGGGAAGGTCTGGCGGGTCGACTTCGACGACGCGGATGAAACGTCGATTTATGTGTCGGGTCAGGACGGCGCTGTGCTGGAGCGCCGCAACTCGACCTGGAGGCTGTTTGATATCTTTTGGATGCTCCACATTATGGACTACCAAAATCGAGAGGACTTCAACAACGCACTGGCGATCATCTTCGCTCTGAGCGCCACTTGGTTATCGATCACCGGTGTAATATTGCTTTTCAACAGCTTCAACAAGAGTGAGTTTCTCGGCTTGCTGCCAGGGCAGTTTGGCCGCCGACTTGCGAGCGTAACCGTGCACGCACCGCACGGCGAGGTCATTTCAAGGCTTAGTGCTACAGCGGGCTCGACCCTTTATGACGAACTGGCCAAGGAAGATATCGTGTTGCCATCAAACTGTGGCGGCGGTGGAACCTGCGGGCTGTGCGTCGTTGAATTGGAGCCGTCGTCGCCAGAAACTGCCGCCGACAGGGCACGGCTTGCGGAGCACGAACGACAATCCGGCGCAAGACTTTCATGCCAGGCTCGGGTCATTGACGGCATGCAAGTGGGTATTCCGGGTGAAGTGCTCGCTGCGGAAACGCTCGAATGTACTGTTGCCCATACCCGCTTATTGACGCCGCACATCCGTGAAATTGTATTGAAGTCAGATGACAAACACTTCTCTTATCGTGCCGGCGCTTTCGTGCACGTCATCATGCCGCCGCACGAAATTCGATTTGATGAATCGCCGACCGCAAGCAGTATTCAGCAGATTTGGCCGGGCTATAACGGTGGCAGTACGAGCCGAAGCAAAGATGAAATCCGACGTGCCTATTCGCTGGCTTTGCCCTGTGACGAGAGTGCGGGGCAAATTGTGTTGAATGTGCGCTTCATGCCCCCACCGGACGAATCGGTGAGGGATGCCGGCGTCGGGTCTGGGTTTATGTGGAATCTCAAAGATGGCGACGCATTGCAGGTTGTCGGCCCCCTTGGAGACTTCCATGCGACCGACAACGACGCCCACATGATCGTAATTGGGGGTGGCGCGGGCATGGCACCGCTACGAGCAATTATTCGTGATCAGTTGCAGCAAAGCGGCTCTAGCCGACGCATTGAATTTTGGTACGGCGCGCGCGGCGAGGATGATCTTTTCTACGTTGATGAGTTCAATGAACTGCAAGATAGGTACGAAAGATTTCGTTGGCACGTGGTATTGTCCGGCAATCGAGTAGATTCGAACTGGTCCGGAGCGACTGGATTCGTTCACGAACAGGTACGTAAAAGCGTGTTGCTTGACACCAACCGTTATCGTGATTTTGAGTATTACATTTGTGGGCCGCCGCCTATGCTGGCGGCAACGCGTCAATTGTTGACAGAGTTTGGTGTGCCCGCGACGCAAGTATTTTTTGACGATTTCGGAATATAACGAGCGTATGAGGTGGCTGGTCTTCGCGGATGGATTGGGGAAGGAAAGATGAACAAGAACTTTGCGACTCTTAGAAAAGCACAACCCAGATATCGCCAGGTCATGGATTACGTTATCGCAATGATTAACAGCGGCGATCTAAAGGCTAGGGATCGCGTTCCATCCGAAAATGAATTGGTTAAATCGCTGGGTGTCGCCCGCATGACCGTGCATCGGGCGCTACGCGAATTGGCAGAGGATGGCTACGTGACCAGACTTGCCGGCGTTGGCACGTTTGTTGCCGACTCGCGACCGCATTCGGATGTGCTAAAAGTTCGGAATATCGCTGACGAGATTCGGGCGCGAGGGCACGAACATTCGGCAACCGTGGTTGCACTTGAGGAAGTGTCGGCGGACGGGCGGTTGGCCGAGCGATTGGAGTTGAGGCCGGGCGCAAGACTGTTTCATTCGGTAATCCTGCACCTGGAAAGCGGGCGTCCTATACAACATGAGGATCGCTACGTCTGTCCTACATTGGCACCGGATTACCTGAAAATGGATTTCACCGGAATAACGCCAAATTCCTATTTGACCCAGGTAGCTCCGTTGCACACCGCGGAGCACATAATCAGGGCGGTCATGCCATCCGACGAAGTGCGTGGGCTATTGCAGATGGCTCACAGTGAGCCATGCCTCGTTATAAAGCGCAGAACCTGGACCGAGGGACGACCCGTCAGCCTGGTGGAACTCAGCCATCCTGGAGACACCTACGAGTTGATTGGCACAATGGGGGACTGATTCGACGACGTTGTGCTATTCGTCTGGAATCATCGGTAGCCGCAAGCCATGTTGTTTGGCGCAATCAATGGCGTCCTGATACCCTGCATCAGCGTGTCGGTACACGCCAGAGGCCGGATCATTCCACAATACCCTCTTCAGGCGAGCCGCGGCAGCATCCGATCCATCGGCCACGATGACCACTCCGGCATGTTGTGAATAACCCATTCCGACACCACCACCATGGTGAATCGAAACCCAGGTGGCACCACTAGCTGTGTTCAAAAGGGCATTCAGCAATGGCCAGTCGGACACTGCATCGCTACCGTCCCTCATGGCCTCGGTTTCCCGGTTGGGGCTTGCAACGGAACCGCTGTCCAAGTGGTCCCTACCGATCACGATGGGGGCACTTAGTTCACCGCTGGCGACCATATCGTTGAACGCCATTCCCAATCGATGACGTTGTCCGAGACCGACCCAACAGATTCTGGCCGGCAATCCCTGAAACTGAATTCGATCACGCGCCAGGTCCAGCCATTGGTGCAGGTGCGGGTCATCTGGAATTAACTCCTTGACCTTTTCGTCCGTCTTGTAAATGTCCTCGGGATCGCCGCTCAGGGCAACCCAGCGAAAAGGCCCAATGCCGCGGCAAAATAGCGGCCGTATATAGGCCGGCACAAAGCCCGGAAAGTCAAATGCATCATCGACACCTTCGTCCTTGGCCACTTGCCGAATGTTATTACCGTAGTCGAACACGGGGATTCCCAGCCGATGAAATTCGAGCATTGCCCGGACATGGACCGCCATCGACGCTTTTGCCTCGCGAGCGACCAGCGCCTTGTTATTGTCTTGTTTGTCCAGCCATTGCTCTACAGTCCACCCGATCGGCAAGTATCCGTGTGCCGGGTCATGAGCGGATGTCTGATCGGTAACGGCGTCAGGTCTGATTCCGAGTTCCAGCATTTTAGGCAAGATTTCGCCTGCATTTCCGAGCAATCCCACCGACTTGGCTTCACCGGCCGAGACAAGATTTTCGATCAATACCATCGCGTCGCTCACGGAGGTCGCTTTATAGTCGAGATATCCGGTGCGCAACCGAAAATCGATGCGACTCTCCTGGCATTCGATATTCAAGCTGCAGGCGCCGGCGAGTGAAGCGGCGAGAGGTTGGGCGCCGCCCATTCCACCCAGGCCAGCCGTCAAAATCCAGTTGCCAGTGAGGTCTCCGTCGAAGTGCTGGCGTGCCATCTCGACGAATGTTTCATAGGTGCCTTGAACTATTCCCTGGCTGCCAATGTAGATCCACGACCCAGCGGTCATCTGACCGAACATCATCAGCCCCGCTTTGTCGAGATCATTGAATGTGTCCCAACTAGACCAATGCGGCACGAGATTCGAATTGGCGATCAGCACGCGTGGGGCATCTACGGTGGTTTTGGCCACGAACACCGGCTTGCCGCTTTGAATCATCAGCGTCTCGTCTGCCTCCAGGTCAATCAGGGCCTCAACGATCTTGTGGTAGCAGTCCCAGTTTCGAGCGGCCTTTCCGATCCCGCCATACACAACAAGATCCTCAGGACGCTCCGCGACATCAGGGTGCAAGTTATTCATCAACATCCTGAGCGCTGCCTCGGTGGTCCACTGTTTAGCATTGAGCTGCGATCCGGTTGGCGCAACAATAGTTGATACAGATTCAAGTGCAGGTGCGGGCATGAGATCGTCCTCTCCATTCATCGGTGCCAATTGCGTCAGGACAGATCTCGCAATTGGCGCCACCTATATTACCTAGACTTGTCTAGACAGGTAATATACGCGCTATGAGGGCAAAGCTCAATTTAGGCTCGGACATGAAACCGACAGGTGATGTACGGCGCCGGTACGGACATATATCCCAATCAGCGCCACCGTACTGACTCAGATCGTTATTCCGGTCTTGTTCCTGTTGTGGCGAGGCCGTGGGGCGCCGGGTTTGCGATCGAAAAAAGCTTGACCTTCCCATAATGGGAAGGTGTAGGATCGTGCCGTTACCGTCAATCGATGACGGTGAACGGAGGGTAATTCCTATGAACATCGGACAAGCGGCGGCCGCCACAGGCGTGTCCGCGAAACGCATTCGCTATTACGAACAGATCGGGTTGCTCGGCAAGTCGAAACGCAGCGCCTCGGGCTACCGGGTGTTTGACCGGGACGATCTGCACACATTGAGCTTTATCCGGCGGGCTCGCCGCCTTGGTTTTTCTGTGCCGAAGATCTCGGCGCTACTCGCGCTTTGGCAGGACCAGGGCCGTAGCAGTGCCGATGTCAAGCGACTCGTCGAGACACACCTCGACGAACTACGGGAAAAGATCGGCGAACTGCAGGCGATGGTCGATACCTTGCAGCACCTGGCCGATCGCTGCGACGGCGACAAACGTCCCGACTGCCCGATACTGCACGACCTTGAAAGGAGCGAATCATGAGCGCCATTTATACCTGTCCGATGCACCCCGAAGTGAAGTCCGATCAGCCGGGCAGCTGCCCGAAATGCGGCATGGCGCTCGAGCGCGCCGACATTGCCGTGAAACGAACGCAATACACCTGCCCGATGCACCCGGAGATCGTTCGCGATAAACCCGGCAGTTGCCCCAAATGCGGCATGGCGCTGGAACCGGTGGTTGTGAGTGCGGAAGAAGATACGTCCGAACTCGATGACATGACGCGCCGGTTTTGGATTAGTGCTGTTTTGACGCTCCCGCTGTTCGTCTATGCCATGGCCGAGATGATCCCGGGACAACCGCTGGCGCACCTGTTGCCAGTCGCATGGAGCCAGTGGCTGCAACTGGCGCTGGCGGCGCCAGTCGTGTTCTGGGGTGGCTGGCCGTTTTTCGTGCGCGGCTGGCATTCGGTTCGCACGATGAATCTCAATATGTTCACCCTGATCGCGCTGGGCGTCGGCGTGGCGTTCGTCTACTCGCTCGTCGCGACGACATTTCCCGGAATTTTCCCCGATGCATTTCGGAATCATGCCGGCGAAGTTGCGCTTTACTATGAAGCGGCGGCCGTCATCACGACGCTCGTCCTGCTGGGCCAGGTGCTCGAGCTGAAGGCACGGAGCCGAACGTCAGGTGCCATTCGTGCATTGCTGGAATTGGCGCCGCCAACTGCGCGGCGAATCAACCATGACGGCAGCGAGGAGGAGGTGTCACTGGACGATCTCGCGCCCGGCGATCGCCTGCGAGTAAAACCCGGCGAGAAGGTTCCGGTCGACGGCAAAGTGACCGAGGGACACAGCTCCGTCGACGAGTCGATGATCAGCGGTGAGCCAATTCCGGTTGAGAAGACCGCGGGCGACGATGTTGTTGGCGGCACCGTCAACGGCACCGGCAGCCTGATCATGGAAGTGACGCAGGTCGGCGACGACACTCTCTTGTCGCAGATCGTGCGCATGGTTGCCGAAGCACAACGCAGTCGTGCTCCGATCCAGAAGTTGGTCGACCTTGTCGCGGCGTGGTTCGTGCCGGCGGTTGTCGTGACGGCTATTGTTACCTTTGTAGTCTGGTCCATCTGGGGACCAGAGCCCGCCATGGCCTATGCTATCGTCAATGCGGTTGCCGTGCTGATCATCGCCTGTCCCTGTGCGCTCGGGCTCGCGACGCCAATGTCCATTATGGTCGGCACCGGCAAGGGCGCCCGGCACGGCATACTCATCAAGAATGCCGAAGCGCTGGAGACTTTCGAGAAGGTCGATACGGTCGTGGTCGACAAAACCGGTACGTTGACCGAAGGCCGCCCCGAACTGGTTATGATCGAGCCTGCCAGTGAGTACGACGAAGAATCACTGCTGGCCCTGGTCGCGTCAGTCGAGAAAGCCAGCGAGCATCCGTTGGCACAGGCTATCGTCGCAGCAGCAGAAAAGCGGTCACTGAGCATGAGTTCCGCGACTGGTTTCGAGTCGGTCACGGGCGAGGGCGCAAGCGCACGCGTCGGCGATCGGGTGGTCGCCATTGGCAACGGCAAGTTCATGCGGCGTCTGGACGCCGAGGACAAGTCGCTGGCTGAAGCGGCTGAAAAGTATCGTGCCAAAGGCCAGACCGTCATGTTCGTCGCGGTCGACAAAAAGGCTGCCGGTATTATCGGTGTCGCGGATCCGATTAAGGAATCAACTCCAAGGGCCATCCAAATGTTGCATGACGCCGGGCTCAAGGTTGTGATGCTGACCGGTGACAGCGAGGGCACGGCGAATGCGGTCGCTCGCCAGATCGGTATCGACGAAGTGCATGCCGACGTGTCTCCGGAAGACAAGAATCGTGTTGTCCGGGAGCTGCAAGAAAATGGCGCCATCGTCGCGATGGCGGGAGACGGTATCAACGATGCGCCGGCACTGGCGCAGGCGAACGTCGGCATTGCGATGGGAACCGGCACCGACGTGGCCATGGAAAGCGCTAGCGTGACGCTGGTTCGTGGCGACCTGCTGGGCGTCGCCAAGGCACGTGAGCTGAGTCAGCAAACAATGCGAAATATTCGCCAGAACCTGTTCTTTGCGTTCGCCTATAACACGGCGGGAATTCCCATTGCGGCCGGCGTGTTGTACCCGGTATTCGGGTTGCTATTGAGCCCGATGATTGCAGCCGCGGCAATGAGTCTGAGCTCGGTGTCGGTGATCGGCAACGCGCTCAGGCTGCGCCGCCTGAAACTCTGAAGAAAGTAACTGACACAATGTCTTTGACATGAGCGATAACTATAAATTGGGCAGCTTGTCACTGACGGCGACAGTTGCGATGGGTACCGGCGTGATGATTGGCGCCGGTATTTTTGCACTAACCGGTCAGGTCGCGGAATACGCCGGTCCACTGTTTCCGGCGGCGTTCCTGCTGGCGGCCATCATCAGCGGATTCAGCGCGTACACCTACATAAAGGTAACCAGCAAGTACCCGTCGGCTGGCGGCATCGCGATGATTCTGCAGAAGGCCTACGGCAAGACCATAATGACCGGCGCCAGCGCGCTGCTGATGGCATTTTCGATGATCATCAACGAAAGCCTGGTCGCCCGAACTTTCGGTACCTACACGCTGCAATTATTCGACGCCAAAAACCTCGGCTGGCTGGTCTCGGCGCTTGCGGTCGGGCTGATCGTTGTCGCGTTCCTTATAAACATCGCCGGCAATCGGCTGATCGGCGCGGTTTCCAAGGTTACTGCCGTCGTCAAGATCCTCGGAATACTTGGTTTCGCGACAACAGCCCTGTGGGCCGCCGGCTGGTCTTTCGAGCCGGCAACTGGTGGCGTGATTGATGATACTTCGGCGACCGGGTTTCTCGCCGGCGTCGCATTGGCGATTCTCGCTTACAAGGGATTTACGACCATAACGAATAGCGGCGACGAGGTTGTCGACCCGCACAAAAACGTCGGACGGGCGATCGTGATCTCGCTCGGAATCTGCGTCGTTGTCTACATGCTAGTCGCCTTTGGCGTCGGATCAACCTTGACCGTCGAAGAGATTGTCAGGGCCAAGGACTATTCATTGGCAGAAGCGGCACGACCGGCGATGGGCGACTATGGTGTGTGGTTCACGGTCGCGATAGCGATCGTAGCCACCAGCTCAGGGTTGCTGGCGAGCGTATTCGCCGTCTCGCGCATGCTTGCGATGCTGACCAATATGGACATCATTCCGCATCGCCACTTCGGGATGCCGGGCGGCATCCAGAAACACACGCTGGTGTATACGGTCGTGCTGGCTGCTTTTCTTGCAGCATTTTTCGACCTGAGCCGGATCGCATCGCTTGGCGCGATTTACTATCTTGTCATGGATATCGCCATACACTGGGGTGTTTGGCGTCACCTCAAAGCTGACGTCAATGCGAGCGCCTGGGTCCTGATGACGGCAATCGTGCTCGATGCGCTGGCGCTGGTCGCATTCTTAGTCATCAAGGGCGGCGCGGATCCACTGATCGTAATGATCGCCGTTTCGTCGATCGTCGCGATTTTTGGCTTCGAGCGCTACTACCTGGCGCAGAGGCGCGGCGATTGACATCGCATCGTGGAAATTTTCGCACAGATTGTGTGAACTCTGCTTGTATCGAACAGGGCCTTTGTCAGCGTGGCGCCTGATGTAGTGTGGTTGGCACGAACGGAACTACGTGCGCCGCTCGGCGAATGTGAACCCGATTCCACAATTTCCGCAAAAATTGGGGTAGTATTGCGGCGCTATGAAGTCCTTTTGGTACATATTGGTCTCGATTTCTGTGCTTTTCACGAGCGTGGAGAGTGCCGCGGATCTGCTGATCGACGGCGGCTTGCCGCACGCTGACGATGTGGCAGCCCATGAGAGCGAGTTCGGCCATTCTCTTGAAGACCATGAAGACGAAACGTCAAGCGTCGACCTCGACGATGAGCATTGCAAGCACTGCTGTCACGGCCACTCGGCCGGCGTCACCGGCCAATTCACGTCAATGACAACGTCGTTTGTGGCAAGCGAGCATACCGTCGGTCGTTCTGAGTTTGTACTCAACTTTTCGCAAGCTCCTCCGACGCCTCCCCCCAACGCCTAATTCATTTTTTCCTTGAGTTCGTGCGCGCCCACGCGAGTGGGTGTGCACGCCGACTATCTGTATTCGGAAGATGATTTATGCACATTCGCATTTCTGGGCTCGCCCTTATTGTTGGCGGCCTGATAATAAGTCCATGGGTGGCAGCAGCTGATGAGTCGCCCACACCTGGCGCTCTGGGTGCCGACCCCGCACTCATCCAATTTGTGCAAACTGTGGTTGAGGCAAATCCGCGCGTGCAAGCTGCGCGCGCCGCGCTTGAGGCCAGCGGCGCGTTTCGGGATGCCGCCTCTCGCCCACTGTACAACCCGGAACTGAGCCTTGAGGCTGAAAACGCGGCCGACAGAACGCGGGCGTTGGGTATCAGCCAGACGCTTGACTGGGGCGGCAAACGCAATGCCCGAACGGCTGTAGCTGAATCTGATCGATTGGTGGTCGAGGCAGAGTACCTTGCCGCACGCTGGTCCGTCACCGTGGAGCTCTTGGATGGTCTCGCCCAGCATCAGACCGGGGTGGAGCGTGAAACGCTCGCGCAAGCTCGTCGAGATTTCATGGACCGGTTTGCGGGCCTGGCGCAACGCCGCTTCGACGCCGGCGATCTTGCCCAGGTGGAACTTGACCTGGCACGGCTGGCATCCGCCGATGCGCGAATTCAAAAAGCAACCGCTGCCGCCGGACTCGCCGAAGCGCGACAGGCAGTGCGCAGTTTAACGCCTCGATCATCCGCCAGTGCCCAATGGCCATCGCTGCCTGATGCTTTGCCGTCGCTGCCAAAAAGCGCTGACGATCCGCAATCGTTGGTGGTGGATCTGCCGGAAGTGCTCGCGGCTCAGCGGGAAGTCGCGACGGCCGATGCAGTGGTCGAACTGCGGCGCCGCGAACGGCGACCGGACCCAACATTAAGTCTCGCCGGCGGAGACGAGGACGGCGAGACCCTGATCGGGCTCAACGTGACCATTCCGCTGTTCGTGCGCAATAGCTTCAGCCACGAAGTGACGGCCGCCTTGGCTGAGCGCAGCCAGGCCCAACAAATCGCCAATGACGTCATGCAACGCGCTTATGCCCGATTGATTAGCGCAGCTGAGCGATACGAACTTTCCCGCGGTGCCTGGGGTGACTGGCAACAGATCGGCGAGGCCAGCCTTATGCGGCAGACCGAGCAGCTGCAACGACTGTGGGAAGCTGGTGAGCTCAGTACGACTGACTACCTGGTGCAACTGACCGCGACGCTGGACGTGCAAGAAAGCGCCCTAGACCTCCGCGAGGCCCTGTGGCGCGCCTGGTTCGAATGGCTGTGGGCCTCGGGACAGGTGGATGCCTGGCTGGGCCGAGGTAGCTACCAATGAACACCCCCAAACCAACAACGGAGAACGTAACGATGAACACCCTGAAGCTTTGGGCGGTGTGTCTGTGTTTCGCACTGATCGCCCCGGTGCATGCCCAGGAAGATGACCACGATGATCACGGCGAGGAGGAAGGCGGCTCCATTGAGCTTTCCGCGGAAGAACAACGCGGCGCTGGCATTGTACTGGATGCCGTAGCGCCACGGGCGCTGAAAGAGACTATTCGCGTACCCGGCGAGGTGGTCATCAACGCGTACCGTTCCTCGCGCGTAACCCCCCGAATCACGGCGCAGGTTGCAGCGCGTCACGTCACGCTTGGCGATAGCGTGGAGGCAGGTCAACGCCTGGTGACACTGTCGAGCGTCGAGATGGCCGAGGCGCAAGGTATGCTCATTGTCGCGGATCGCGAATGGCAGCGGGTTAAGAGCCTGGGCCGAGAAACCGTCTCCGAGCGCCGCTACACCGAAGCACAGGTTGCACAGCAGCAAGCCCTTGCGAAGGTGATCGCCTACGGCATAACCGAGGCGCAAGCGGCGGCACTCGCCCGATCCGGTGATGCCAGCAAAGCAACAGGCGCGTTCGAGTTGTTGGCGCCGCAGGCCGGTACGGTCTTGCAGGACGACTTCATCGTCGGTGAATTGATTGAACCCGGCCGTGTGCTGATCGACATCAGCGATGAATCGGTGATGTGGGTGGAGGCGCAGACGGTGCCGAACGGCATGCCCGACATCGATGACGGTGCTACCGCGCGCGTGAGCCTTGATGGCATCACGTGGCTCAAGGGTACGGTCATTCAGCGTCATCACCGCTTGGACGAGACCACCCGTACGCAAGGCTTGCGTATCGAGGTCGACAATGCCGATGACCGACTGCATCCCGGCCAGTTTGTCGAGACCGAGATTGTGACCGGAACGAGGGAACCCATACTCGCGGTGCCGAGCGCCGCGGTGACGATGATCGAGGGATCACCGACTGTCTTCAAACTCGAAAACGGTCATGAATTTCATGCGGAGACCATCGAGGCTGGACCGACCGTGGGCGATTGGACCGTGGTCATGGGGGGCTTGAACGTTGGCGACGAGATTGCCGTCGATGGCGTGTTCCATCTCAAGTCACTGCTACTTAAGTCTTCGCTTGGCGAAGGCCACGCGCACTAGGGGAATCCAATGTTAGAGAAACTCGTAGAAGCCTCACTGCGCTACAAATTTCTGGTGCTGATCCTGTTCGGCGTGGTCGCCGCGCTCGGTTGGCGTGCCGTGGTGACGGTGCCGATTGACGCGTTCCCGGACGTGACGCCGGCGCAGGTCAACATTTACACCGAATCCCCGGGCTTGGCCGCCGAGGACGTGGAGCAATTGCTCACGTTCCCAGTGGAGTCCGGCATGGCGGGGCTGCCCAAAGTACAGCAGATCCGTTCGGTGAGCCTGTTCGGCCTATCGTACGTGGCCGTCTACTTTGAGGACGACATGGACATCTACTTTGCCCGTCGCCTAGTCGGTGAACGGCTTCAGGAGGTCGGTGACCGCATTCCAGAGGGTTATGGTACCCCCGAAATGGGGCCGAACACCTCCGGTTTGGGCCAGGTATTTTGGTACACGCTGGAACGGGCCGATGAGGAACTGAACCGCGACATCAGCGACATGGATCTACGCACTCTGCAGGACTGGAGCGTGCGCCTGATCTTACGCACCGCCCCGGGCGTCGATGACGTTACCTCCTGGGGCGGGCAAGAGCGCCAGTTTCAGGTGGTGATGGACCCCTTAAGTCTCATCAAGTACGACCTGACCTTCACCGAAGTGATGGAGGTGATTGAGGCTAACAACCGGCAGGTCGGGGGCCAGTACGTGAATTTAGGTGCTGAGCAGTACTTGGTGCGGGGTTTGGGCCTCGTCGAGAACGAGCACGACATCGGTGATATGGTCGTCAAGGTCGAAGACGGTACGCCAGTTTACCTTCGGGATATCGCGCGCATCGAACAGAATGGCGCACTGCGCTTCGGCGCGGTCACCCGTGACGGCAAAGAGGTCGTTCTGGGTATGGCGCTCTCGCGATTGGGCGAGAACGCTGCGGCCGTGGTCGATTCGGTAAAGGAGAAGGTCGAGATACTCGATCAGTCTTTGCCGGAAGGGGTCGCCTTGCGCCCTGTGTACGACCGCACGGATTTGGTCGACAAAGCCGTGAGTACTGCAACCAGCGCATTGATCGAAGGCTCGATTCTGGTTGCGATTGTGCTGTTCTTGTTTCTCGGAGAAATTCGTTCTGCGGTCGTGGTCATTGCGGCATTGCCGCTGGCCATGTTGATCGCGTTTATCTTCATGGGCGAGGCGGGCTTATCGGCCAACCTGATGTCCCTGGCCGGGCTCGCAGTTGGCATCGGCATGATGGTTGACGGAGCCGTGGTGATGGTGGAAAACGCGTTTCGCATCATGGCGGAACGCAAGGAAGCCGGTGAGACGGTCGATAGAAGCGCCGCGGTACTCACCGCAGCCCGGGAAGTCGCGAACCCGATCGCCTTCGCCATCATGATCATCATCGTCGTGTTCCTGCCGCTGTTTGCGCTTGAAGGCCTGGAAGGCAAACTCTTCAAACCGATGGCGTTCAACATCAGCTTTGCCATGGCAGGGTCGCTCGTTTTGACGCTCACACTGATCCCGGTGCTGGCTGCCTTGATTCTTAAACCCAAGGAAGAGCGTGACACCTGGTTGGTGCGCGTGATCAAAACACGCTACCTGCCGTTCCTGTCATGGTCACTCGCGAACAAGAAGATTGTGGTCGGCAGCGCTGTCGGTTTGCTCGTCGCGAGTCTCGCCTTGTTTCCCTTCCTCGGAAAAGAATTCATGCCGCAGCTGCAGGAAGGCTCGATCATGTGGCGGGTGACGTCGATTCCGTCGGCATCCCTCGATCAATCGATCAAGATATCCATCGACATTGAAAACGCCTTGTCCGAGTTTCCGGAGGTGAAAACGACGGTGGCGATGATTGGTCGTGCCGAAAAGGGCGAAACCGCTGATGTGAACTACATGGAGATTTATACGGAACTCAATCCCGAAGATGAATGGCCCGGGGATCGCGACATCGAAGAATTGGCGGAAGCCATGCGCGAGGAACTGGAAGTCGTGGTGCCGACCGCCGTGGTCGCGTTTACCCAGCCGATCCAGATGCGGGTCGAGGAACTCATCTCCGGCGTACGCGCAACCCTTGCCGCCAAAATCTACGGCGAAGAACTGACCGAACTCGATCGCTTGAGCGAAGAAGTGAAGGATGTGATCGCCGGCGTCGAAGGGGTCGCGGATCTGTCACTCGAAGCCAACGTCGGCAAACCGCAAATTCGAATTCAGGTGAAGCGCGACCAGCTCGCGCGCTTTGGCCTGAACGCGGACGACGTGTTGTCAGTGGTGCGTACCGGCATCGGCAATGAGCCGGTTTCGACACTAATTGATGGTGTGCGGCGTTTCGACATTACGGCCCGCCTGAACGATGAATCGAAGGCGTCGGTACAGTCAATTCAGCGCATTCCGCTAAAAACAAGCGGCGGTGCCATCGTGCCGCTCTCTGCGGTCGCTGATGTGACGGTGGCGGAGGGCTACTCCTTCGTCCGTCGCGAGCAATTGCAGCGTTACGCCGTCATCCAGATGGATGTGCGCGGTCGCGACGTAGACAGCTTTGTCCAGGACGCCAATGCAGCCATCGAATCTCAGATGGATCTGCCGCCGGGTTATTGGATCGAGTGGGGTGGTGCGTTTGAGAACCAGCAACGTGCATTGGCACGCCTGTCGATCATTGTACCGCTAACGATCTTTTTCATCTTCGTATTGCTGTACACCGCATTCAACTCAGTGAAGTACGCGACCCTCATCATTGCGAACGTACCTTTTGCAACGATTGGCGGACTGCTGGCCCTGTTCGTCACCGGGCAATATGTCTCGGTGCCCTCTGCCATCGGCTTTATTGCGGTGTTTGGGGTGGCGATGCTGAACGGTATTGTGCTCGTGAGCTTCATCAACGAACTGCGAGAAAAGGGCCGCTCGGTCGAAGAGGCGGTCCGCGAGGGTGCTGAACTGCGCTTACGACCCGTCCTGATGACAGCGAGCGTTGCGATTCTCGGATTGGTGCCAATGCTCCTGTCGAGCGGCGTTGGTGCTGAGACGCAACGACCACTCGCCTCGGTCGTGGTGGGTGGACTGATCACTTCGACGCTGCTGACCTTGGTTTTGTTGCCGGTTATCTATGAGTGGATGGAGTCGCGCGCAGAGCGGCGAAGTGGAGTGGCTTCAGAATGATTGAACAGAACCGGAAATGTGGTTGCGCCTGCTGGTGCTTAACGGCGTTGGCGCTTGCCGCGATGCAAACGGCTGCATTGAGCTGACAGCGTATCGCTCCAGCAGATTTTTCAAGTCCGACAAGGGAAGTGACACATGAACATGAAAGAAGTCAAAGCGTTTGTACACCGCAATCGCGTCGCTGACGTGGTCAGCGCACTCAACAAATCAGATTTTCATAATATTACCGTGGTCGACGTGCAAGGAATACTGAGGACCCTTAGCAACGAGGAAAACCACTACTCGGTGGAAATCGGCCAAAAAGTGACCAACGAAGTCAAGCTTGAGCTTGTTTGCGACAACGAAACGAGGGTTGCGGAGGCCGTCCATGCAATACGGAATAACGCCAAAACCGGCAGTCCGTCCGCGGGATGGATCTATATCACGGAGATCCAGTCGGCCATTGAGATCACCGCATAGCAGCGCGCATCAAGTCGTCGAGACGGCCTGCTGCCGATGCAGGTATTCGCGGACAACGTGGAGGAGGGTAAGTCAGTGACAGCGTTCAAAAGCGTTCGCTTTCTCATGGTAGTTGGGATGCCGTTTCTAATTGCTTGCTCAATCGTTCCTACCAGGATCCATGAGCCGGGCGTTGTTATTGAATCGGCGTCAAGCGAGGTGGCACGACTCCGGTCGGTCGGTTTCTGGACCGATCGCGACGGTTTGACGTTGCGCGGCGAAGTGCTGCCCGCGCTATCTGGGCAAACTTTGCCAGGTGGTCATGTCGATATTGCTACTACCGTGCCGGATCGTTCGAGCACGGTTTGCACGCTTGCACCGATATACCATGAGAATCAGCACGCCGATAGCGACTTTTCGCACGCATTCGTTGCCCTGCCGCCGCGCGGAAGCCGAGTACGGGTGGCGTACCACGCGACCGATGTTAATCACGATGGCTGTTCGAATCAAACAGATGAATAGCTCAATTCGACAAAATCGTGACCTGCTACCACGAGCCGCCGTGGGCGCGATCCTCGGCGTGTTATTCCTGCACCCTTTGATGACGGTCGTTTTCTACGCGGAATTTAATGACCTGTTGGCAAGCCCCGCCGAGTCGATCTGGTCGTTTGTTGAAGCGCGCGTGCGGATTGCCGCTTGGCTTGAATTTATTCCAATGAGCGCCGCGTTCGCGCTCATTGGAGTTACTTTCGGATTACTGTTTGGGCGCTACGCCACTGCCTTGAAGTCGTCGCAGGATCGGGTGCAGTGGCTCGAGCACGAACTGAACTTAAACTTACCAAGTCTCGTGGCCTTAGGCGAAAACGAACGACTGGAATTTAAGTCAACGCTGCGTTGGGATCTCAAAGAGCGATGTACCAATAAAGCACTGGAAAATGTCATTGCCAAATCAATAGCCGGACTCATGAATCATCGTGGCGGCAGCTTGATCATCGGGGTTGACGACAACGGTGACGTCATTGGCATTGGCGCAGACTGTCAAACATTAAGACACAAAAATATCGATGGCTTCGAGCGTGCACTCATGGATGTGGTACGAAAATCGCTCGGCGCGCACGCCTGTACGCTCATTCATTGCCAATTTCCCTACCTGGGCGACGAGCAAGTCTGCCGATTGATTATCGAACCATCGGTGGTGCCAATATTTATCCAGCACGGTGGCACAGCGCGTTACGTCGTCCGTACTGGCAATTCAACCCGGGAACTGGATGCCCGCGAAGCCCATGCGCACGTCGAGCAACGAAACGCGGAATCGCGACGGTAGTTCCGATGGCAATTGTGTTCGCGAAGGAAGCGTCTTTCCAGCGCGGCGAGGAAGATTAAGGAGATGTGATGCGCGTTAAGCGATTCACCGGTTTGGTGTCTTTCGGGCTCGGCGTACTCGGTATGTCGTCGTGTGCGTGGATTCCCAAGTACATCAGTGACCCCGGCGTCGAAATTCAAACATTGCCGGCCAGTGACGGTCGTGTTACCTCCGCTCATTTTTGGCGAGATGATCAAGGAATCCAGCTGTGGGGTGAGGTTGTCGGCGATCCGGTGACCAAAGGTCCCATCGGCGGTCACGTTGACGTGGCCATCACCTTGCCGGACGGCGAGGGTATTGAGTGCCGGACGACCCGGCAACGGATTCGACCGCGGCACACGAGGAAGCCTTATTTTCTTGATTTCGACGCGATCCCACCGCCTGGTAGTGTGGTCACGGTGAAACACCACGCGGCAGGGGATCAAGGCGCTTGTGCACATGAATTGTAGTGATGCTTTTACGACGACGGCAACGATCGCAGCGAGGCGGAGCATATAGATGACGACAAAGACACAGCTTGACCTGGAATTATTGCTACCCGATGTGGACGAAGAAGGCGATGCCTGTCTTCAGCGGCTGCGCGATCAAATATCGGCCCGGACTGGTGTTGAGAGAGTACACCTGATTGAACGCGTGCAGGGAGATCCGTTGCGACTGTGCGTGCACGTCGATTCATCGGAATTCTCCGTTCAGGAGCTGCGTCAATTCGCAAATCGAGCAGGCGCCCGGCTGCAAGCGAAGTACGGCCACCTGTTCCTGAATATAGACGCGTTGCCGGCTTCGCGGGCAAGACGTCTTGGCAATCAACTTGCATCGGCCGCCGGAGTACTGGAGGCCATTGTCGCACCGGATGGCCAGGTGCGCATCGAGTTTGATCGGGAGCAGACCGGTGAAGGAGCGCTTCGCCGGCACCTTGACGATCTCGTTGGTGCGGGAAGTGAACCCGGAGAATCCGAGCACGCGCACGGAACCGTGTTCGGAAAGAACACGGAACTCGTGTTTGTCGCGTTGTGCGGGGCCACGTTGCTGGCCGGTTGGTCGCTCGACGCCTTTTCTGAGGTATCGAAATGGGCGCCACAGACATTGCTGGTAGCCGCGTACTTTTTCGGCGGTTGGTTTACGCTGCGAGAAGCAATAGCGAACCTGCGCGGCGGCCATTTTGAAATCGATACCCTCATGCTGGTCGCCGCAATTGGCGCGGCATTCCTGGGTGAATGGGCGGAAGGCGCCCTGTTATTGTTCCTGTTCAGTCTTGGTCATGCCCTAGAGAGTTATGCCATGGGGCGCGCCAAGCGGGCCATCGAGTCGCTGGCCGATCTCGCTCCCAAAACCGCCTCGCGTGTGCGAGACGACCGCGTAGAAGATGTTCCGGTCGAAGAGTTGGCCGTCGGGGAGATAGTGCTTGTTCGACCCAACGAGCGCTTGCCGGCAGACGGTTTCGTCATCAAGGGCGCAAGCAGCGTCAATCAGGCACCGATTACGGGCGAAAGCGTACCGGTGGACAAGCATTCTGTTCCGAATACCGAGGAAGCGGCGGAAGATCCCAATTCGGTCGATGCAGCGAGCCGGGTATTCGCGGGGACGGTAAATGGCAGCGGCGGACTGCACGTGTACATCACGAAAGTCAGCGCTGATTCTACGCTCGCGCGGGTCGTGAACATGGTTCACGAGGCAGAAACCAATCAGTCGCCGACTCAGCAGTTCACTGATCGTTTTGAGAGGATCTTCGTTCCCACTGTTCTGTTTGGCGCGGTGGTGACTTTGCTGGTTGGCTTTTTCATTGATCAATCGATGAGCGATAGCTTTTACCGCACGTTTGCGCTGTTGGTTGCCGCAAGCCCCTGCGCACTCGCGATCGCGACGCCCAGTGCCGTCCTGAGCGGCATCGCACGCGCCGCGCGCGGCGGTGTACTCATCAAGGGTGGCAGCCCGCTTGAGCACCTGGGGCGGCTACGATCGATCGCGTTTGACAAGACGGGCACATTGACCGAGGGCGAACCTAAGCTGACCGACATTAAGCCGACGGAGGGTGTCACGAAATCTGAATTGCTTCGCGTAGCGATCGCGGTCGAGACATTGAGCGATCATCCGTTGGCGGCAGCCATTGTACGGGATGGCTCTGAGCACATCGACGACACATCCGCAATGATAGCGACTGATTTGCAGAGCATCACTGGTCGCGGTGTTACAGCGACGATCGATAACGACGTCGTTCACATCGGCAAAGACGACTTGTTCAATGAGGTGGACGGGCCCGAATTGCCCGATTCGCTTCGTATGGTCGTCGAGGAACTCGAGTCGGCGGGACGCACCACCATGATCGTGCGGCGGGGCGCCGATTACCTCGGTGTCCTGGGGCTGATGGATACGCCCCGATCGGCAGCGCGCATCGTGATTGAACACCTGACCAAACTCGGGATACGGCGCATGATCATGATCTCCGGCGATAATCAGAAGGTGGCGGACGCTGTAGCAAGAGACGTCGGCTTGACCGAGGCGCACGGCGACCTTATGCCAGCGGACAAGGTTGAGACGATTCGCAAACTCCGCGAAGAATCCGCCGTGGCCATGGTCGGGGATGGCGTTAACGATGCGCCCGCTATGGCCAACGCGACCGTCGGCATTGCCATGGGAGCGGCGGGTTCCGACGTCGCGTTGGAGACGGCGGACGTCGCACTCATGGCGGATGAGCTCCGCCACCTGCCGTTCGCCGTCGGATTAAGCCGCGCCAGCAGTCGCATCATTCGCCAAAACCTCTGGTTCAGCCTCGGCATGGTGGCTGTTCTGGTGCCCTCGACTCTTTTCGGACTGAGCATAGGGGTCGCGGTTCTGATGCACGAAGGTTCGACCGTGTTGGTGGTGTTCAACGCCCTGCGGCTGTTGGCGTTCCGGTCGCCCAAGGTGCCTGACGATCACACGCCATCGCAGAAGGGTCGTGGCGCTCAGGCGGAACCGTCTTTCAGTGGGTAGTCAGAGTCAAAGGAGTAAATCGCATGATAAACCGTTCCCGATTAGCCGTCGCAGCGATCAATGGCATCGTGTTGTCGGCATTCGTAACTGCGAACGCGGAATCCAACCAATTGTGCGCGTCCTCGGAGCAGCGGCAGATGGTCCAATCGGCGTTGGCGGAGTCATCCAAGGCCTCGCCCGTGCAGATCGCGAAAACGACTGGTCTCAGCGAGGCCGCCGTGGTTAACGGGTTGCCTGCGGATTTGCAAACCCCAGTGGCCATGGCTGAATTCGACAACGTCTGGAAGGCGTTAACGAAATGGGAGGATGCCCTGGTGATTGCTCTGTCCTCGGACAGCGTCTTCGAGATGTTCGGCCCGGTTCCAGAAGGTAATGCCGAACGCGGCTACTTCAATTTCGATGCGCCCGATAGTCCCTACGGTGGCCACCTAAATGTCGACCGTTTGGCCGCCATTTAATTGCTGTCAACCGACGGTCGCAATGGCGAGACCCATCAGGCCGCATTCTTTGACGAGGACGGGCGGCGTGTCTTTAGCGTCTACGTACCGCGCGACGAGGAGGGCGCACTGCAATCGCAACCCCACAGTCGTTTTCCTCGCATGAAGAAGCAGTACCGCGAGCTCGCTGACGGGTCTTTTCTGACCGACGCGGGTTGCCTGCGGGCTAACGTCTGCCTCGACTCGGAAAAGAGCTTGGAGCCCGACTGATGGACAGCGGTGGATCGACTGTGGGGCCACTCCGAATGACTGTAGGTAATCGATGTATCCGAACGTGGCCCTGCGAGGGTCTGGGGTGACGACGCATGAGGAGACGACGAAAACGAAAGTCTCAGCCGAAGCGATCGAGTTTTTTTGCGTGGGTGCGAGGTGGCTCCAGGAAGCCCGTTAAGCCAGCATTGAGTCTCGCCGGCATCGCTTTCTTTATGATCTTTTGGGCGGTTGCGGTCATCCGCCACGACCCGGTCACCGCACCCGAGGACGCGGACGTCGTTGTGTATGCCACTGCGTCCTGTACATGCTACCGACCCTGGGTGAGACATCTCCAGCAAGAGGGTCTCAAGGTCGGTGTTGCGCTAACACGATCCGTTACAAAAACGCAGGCTGACCTCGGTGTGCCTCGCGAGTTCTCTGCCTGTCACACCGCAGTCGCGGGTGGCTATTGGCTTGAAGGACACGTACCGGCTCAGTCGATCGCCGCGTTGCTTGTGGAGAAGCCCGACAAGGTTAGTGGTCTCGCCCATTTGCGAGCAGAGCAGCAAACGGGCGAGCGACTCTTCCGGGAGGTAGTCAGCTACGGCACCGACGGGCGACCGATTTCTAGCGAAACGCAGGTTCAAGATAACGATGTGGCCGATGAACCCGTACCGCATGACCCGTAACTAGCTCGGTCTCAATGATCGTCAATGCGTTGAGATTTCGTCCTGTGTCGCTATGCAGATAATCAGCACTGATTCTGCGCCACATCGCTACGAAGGGCGCAGTGAGTACGCGGTTAAGGTGGTTATTTACCTCGACGGCGAGTTGATTCACATCCGTATTGCCAATCAAATCGAATACGGTGGCTGGATCCATCATTTCGCCACGAATCGCTCCCGCCACTCTCCTTCCCACGACGCGTTTTCCTACCAACAGTTCGGGCAGGAGTGTGCTGCCGGCGCTTCAAGAAGCCACACGGACGCGAACAAGAAAGCCGTACAGATCGTTTCGATCGTCTAGGTCTTCATATCGGGATCGGGACGCCGATTACGTGATCGGCATCACGATTTCAGGACTTGTATCTTCTTAATAGTTGCACGATACTGCAAGTATGCAAATAATTGAAATACCGATAGAAGACACCTTTGGTGCGCTCAGTGACCGAACCCGCTTGCGTATCGTGCAGTTACTGGCGGCGACAGGCGAAGAGGCTTGCCTGTGTGAATTCGTTGATAGTCTGCTCGAACCGCAGTACAAGTTGTCGCGTCATCTCAAAATACTGCGCCAGACGGGGCTTATGGACGCTGAAAAAGAGGGGCGCTGGGTTTACCACCGCCTGGTCGCAGGCCCTGAACATTTGCAAACCCTGTTTGGATGGATTGCCACGCTTCCAGATCCTGCTGGGGACTACGCTGCTGATCGCAGGCGTTTTCAAAAGCGTCTCGCGTATCGAGAGGCCGGCCGCTGCCGTGTCGGCGTACTGACGAATGCGCTGAAAACCGAGGCCGTATGACGGCCGATACCTGCGCCACAACGGACCCGTCCAAGGCCGTCCCGGCACCGTGGCGCAATCCGCCCGTGGTGACGTCGTTCATATCCGGGGTGTTGCTGTTGCTCGGGTTTGTCGCCGGCCAGCTGGGCGTCGGCGCGACGGTGCAGACAGTTATTTATGTTGCGGCTGTGTTGATCGGCGGCTGGTTCTTCGGCCGCGAGGCGCTCGAAGAACTAATCAAAGAGCGCGAGATCGGCATCGAGCTCTTAATGAGCGTTGCGGCGATTGTCGCAGGCCTCTTGGGCCAGTGGGGCGAAGCCGCCATGCTGGTGTTCCTGTACTCCATCTCGGAGGCGGCAGAAAGTTACACGGAGGAGCGTGCGCGTGGCGCAATCCGCGCGCTGATGGATTTGGCGCCCAAACCGCCTCAGCGCTTCGCGACGGCCAAGAGGTGAACGTACCGATTGAGGAGTTGTTTGTGGGCGATCGCTTCATCGTGCGTCCCGGCGAAGCGATCCCAACAGACGGTGAAATAGTCGAGGGCAATTCGAACGTCAACCAAGCGCCTGTCACTGGCGAGTCGATCCCCGTTGAGAAAGCCGAGGGTGACACGGTCTTCGCTGCAACGCTCAACGGCGAAGGGGCATTGACTGTGGTGGCAACCAAAACCGCTGCGGACAATACGCTCGCTCGCATTATCGAACTGGTCGAAGAAGCGCAAGGCAGTAAAGCCCAAACGCAGCGTTTCATTGAACGCTTCGGTCGTCGTTACAGTCCGATCGTGCTCGCGACCGGAATTCTCATTGTCCTTGTACCCGGGCTACTGGGCTTCGGTTGGGCCGAATGGTTAAGCCGTGCCACGGTATTCATCGTCGCAGCGGCACCCTGCGCGTTGGTGATCTCGATCCCCATCGCATTGGTGGCTGCTATCGGTACCGCCGGTCGCCAGGGCGTGTTGATCAAAGGCGGCGTGCATCTCGAACGCCTGGCCAAGATTCGTGTGGTAGCCATGGACAAGACCGGCACCTTGACCCGCGGGGTTCCGGTGGTCACGCACTTTGAGCCAACGGAGGGAACCAGCACCAACGAACTATTGCGAGTCGCTGCGGCGCTCGAGGCGCGTTCGGCACACCCACTGGCCCAGGCGGTCGTCGCGGCTGCCGATGCGGCGAACGTACCAGTGGCTGCGGCAGACGATGTGCAGTCACTCACCGGCGCCGGGATCAGGGGTGACGTCGATGGTGAGTTGCAATACATCGGTAGTCCGGATCTGTTTTCTGCATTGGGCGGCGAATTCACGACCAACCCAGCGCGCGTCGACCTGCCGGTCCTTTTGGCTCACATTGAGAAATTGCAAGGCGAGGGCAACACCGTGGTGCTGGTCGGCAACGCATCGCGGATCATGGGCATCATCGCAATTGCTGATGCGATTCGTTCGAGTGCGCAGGCAGCCGTCAATGCCCTAAAAACGGCCGGTATGGAACACGTCATCATGCTCACCGGCGACAACCGATTGGCCGGCAATGCCATCGGTGCCAAAGCTGGTGTTGATGAGGTTCGTGCCGAGTTGACGCCCGACGAAAAGAGTCGAGCCATCGAGGCGTTGAGCCGCGAATACGGCCCGGTCGCTATGGTGGGCGATGGCGTCAATGACGCGCCCGCGCTGGCGGCCGCCCACGTCGGGATCGCCATGGGAGTGGCGGGTTCTGATGTCGCTCTGGAAACCGCCGACGTTGCCTTTATGGCGGATGACTTATCCAAACTTCCCTACCTGATGCAGTTTAGCCAACGCACCTGGCGTGTCATTCGCCATAACATCGCCTTATCGATTGTTGTGATCGGCGTGTTGGCTCTCACCGCCCTCACGGGTGCCTTGTCGCTACCCATTGCGGTGCTCGTTCACGAAATCAGTGAGTTTGTAGTTATCGCAAGTGGCTTGCGGCTGCTGCGCAGTTAATCGTCGAAGGAGCCAACCGCGAATGCATTCTGAAACACTGTTGTCTAACCGCAGGGTCAACATGCCACTGGGCATCGCACTGCTGTGTGCGGTATGGATACTTTCGATACCGCTGTCAGTTTCGGCATCGGATGAAGCGACACCGGCGAGCGAAGTCTCGGCACCGCAGGCACTGACCTCGTTCGCCAATCGAATCCTGCAAGCCCACCCTCGCGTGCAGGCCGCACAGGCACAACTCGATGCTGCCGTGGCGCGAGAACGCGGCGCGGGTCGCGCATTGTACAACCCGGAACTCGATGCGGAATACGAAGACGGTGAGGTGCGCACGCGCAGCGTTGGCATCAATCAGACGATTGATCTTAGCGGCAAGCGCGGTGCACGCGAACGCGCTGCCTCGTTCGAAGTGCAGTCGGCGACTGAATCGTTGGGGCTGGTACGCCAAGGCGTCTTGGCAGAATTGTTCAGCGCGCTGGGTATGGTCGACGTTGCCGCCGAGCAATTGCGTATCGCCGATGAACGCAAGGCCTTGATCGAGCGCCTCCGGATGTTGGCAGATGAACGACGGCAAGCCGGCGATTTGAGTCAGATTGAGCTCGAACTCGCGCGCCTCGCCTACGCCGAAGCCGCGCTGCTGCGATCCCAAGCGGCGGCGCAGCAAGTGACCGCACAACAAGCCCTCGCCCGAGTGGCCGGCGGTGATTTACCGGCCTACCCACCACTACCGATCGCCTATGCGTCGGTGAGCCTGAATGAGCCAGCAGTTGATGCATTTCTCACAAACTTACCAAGCGTGCGCGCCGCGCAAGCGCGCGTAGCCGCGGCGAAGGCCGTCGTGGATCTTCGGCGCCGCGAGCGACGACCGGACCCCACGGTGGGTCTCTACGCCGGTCGCGAAGGTGATGATGACCTGATCGGCATTCGCTTTTCGATTCCTCTACCAGTGCGAAACAGTTTTCGCGCCGAAGTCGATGCGGCGAGCGCCGACCTTGAAGCCCTGGACCAATCGGTGGCCAACGACTATCGGCAACTGCGCGCTGAACTGATCGCCGCACATCAACGCTATGAACTGGCACGAACCGCGTGGGACGAATGGCAACGTATGGGTGCCGGCAGCCTCACCAGCCAGACCGAAATGTTGGAGCGCCTGTGGCGCGCCGGTGAGTTAAACACTACTGATTACTTGGTGCAGCTGCAGCAAACGCTCGACACGCGCGTGGCCGCCAGTGAACAACGTGGCGTGGTGTGGGAGGCCTGGATTGCCTGGTTGGCCGTCAGTGGCCAAGTCGATACCTGGTCTGGATTTGGCACTCGGCGCTAGCCTAATGGAGAAAATTACGATGAAGAAAGTCGCATGGATGGTCCTGTTGCCGTTGCTGGTTTCAATCCCTTGGGTGCATGCCGAGGAAGAGGAAGAAGAGGAGGCGGTCGAGCTCATCTTCTCCGCCGACGAACGTGAGGAACTCGGTATTGAGATCACCGGGGTTGGCGAGCGCGTGTTGTATCCGGAGGTCAACGCGTCCGGTGAAGTGATGTTGAATGCCTATGCGACCAGTCAGGTTGCCTCGCGTATCGAAGCGCAGGTCGTTGCCCGTCACGCGCGCATGGGCGAGACGGTGGAGGCCGGCGCGGCACTCGTGACCTTGTCGAGCGTCGAAATGGCCGACGCCGTCGGGGATCTATTGGTGAACGATCGGGAATGGCGCCGCGTAAAGAACTTAGGTCGCGACGTCGTCTCCGAATCCCGCTACGTTGAGGCGGAGGTTGCTAGACAGCGGGCATACGCTAAAGCCTTGGCCTACGGCATGCCCCGTAAGGAGTTAGAGCGGCTCATCAAGAACGCCGACGTGAGTGCGGCGACGGGCGAGTACACGCTCTATGCGCTGCAGCCCGGTGTGGTGATTCGTGATGCGTTTGTCTTGGGCGAAGTTGTTGACGCCGGTCGCTTGTTGATGGAGTTGAGTGATTTGACGACGCTGTGGGTCGAAGCGCGGGTCGATCCCGAGCTCGCCTCAGCGATCACTGTCGGCGATGCAGTGCGAGTGACGGCCGATGACCGGACCTGGGTAGAGGGCAAGGTTGTACAGCGTGCGCCGCACCTAGATGAGTCTACGCGTACTTTGAATGTCCGCATTGAGGTGCAAGACACGTCAGCGTTGCGCCCAGGCCAGTTCGTCAATGTTGCCGTGCGTACCGGGGCGGGCAACCCAAGCCTGGCGGTTCCTGATGAGGCCATCATGCTGATTTTCGGGACACCGATGGTGTTCAAGCTCGAAGGGAACGAGTTCGAGCCGCAACCGGTTGAACCGGGACTCAAAGCACACGGCTTTACAGCGATCACGGCAGGTCTGGACGAAGATGACACCGTTGCCGTGGCCGGTGTTTTCCAATTGAAGTCGCTACTGCTCAAATCGCAAATCGGCGATACCGATTAGGAGGCACTGATGCTCAACGCTCTAGTCGATATCTCGCTGCGCTACAAGCTGCTAACGCTGGTCGCGTTTGGACTGATTGCATTTTTGGGTTGGCGTGCCGTCAATACGGTACCCATCGATGCGTTCCCCGATCTCACACCGATCCAGGTCAATATCTACACAGAGTCGCCCGGACTTGCGGCCGAGGCAGTCGAACAGCTGCTGACCTTCCCGGTGGAATCCGGTATGGCGGGGCTGCCCGGAGTGCAACAGATTCGTTCGGTCAGCCTATTTGGCCTGTCTTACGTCTCCGTCTATTTTGACGACGATGTGGACATTTACTTTGCCCGTCGCCTGGTGATGGAGCGACTACAGGAGGTCGGTGAGCGAATTCCGGAGGGCTACGGCACCCCGGAGATGGGCCCGAACACGTCGGCACTCGGCCAGGTGTTCTGGTACACGATTGAGCGAACCGATGAAGCGATGAAGTCAGCCACGTCTGACATGGATCTTAGAACCGCACAGGACTGGTCGGTCCGGTTGGTGCTGCGCACCGTGCCGGGTGTCGATGACGTCATGTCCTGGGGTGGGCAGGAGCGCCAGTACCAGGTTCAGATCGATCCGCGGCAATTGATCGCTTACGACCTCGATTATCGCACGGTCCTCGAGGCCATCGAGGTCAACAATGGTCAGGTCGGTGGACAGTACATCAACCTGGGCCCCGAGCAATACTTGGTGCGCGGGCTAGGGTTAGTACGAAACACCGACGATATCGGCGACATCGTGTTGAAGGCGGTGGACGGCGTTCCAGTGCGAATGCGCGATATCGCCGAGATCAAAGAAGCCCCGGCGCTGCGTTTTGGCGCGGTGACGCGCGACGGTCAGGAGGTCGTGCTGGGCATGGCGCTCGCCCGCATCGGCGAAAACGCCGCCAACGTTGTCGATGCTGTTAAAGAAAAAATTGCGACCGCATCGACCATACTCCCGCAGTCCATGCAGCTGCGCCCGGTCTATGACCGTACCGACCTGGTAGACAAAGCGGTCAATACCGCCGTTACCGCGCTTGTCCAAGGCGCCTTACTTGTGGCGGTTGTGTTGTTCCTTTTTCTCGGCGAATTGCGTTCGGCCGTCGTCGTCATCGCAGCATTGCCGATGGCGATGTTGATCGCGTTTATCTTCATGGACGCGGTGGGATTATCGGCCAATCTGATGTCGTTGGCAGGTCTCGCCATCGGAATCGGTATGGTGGTCGATGGTGCGGTGGTGATCACGGAAAATTCCTTTCGCATCATGGCCGAGCGTCTAGCAGAAGGCCGAAAGGTCAATCGCGTCGAGGCCGTACTGGCCGCTGCTCGCGAGGTCGCCAACCCGATCGCCTTTGCGATCATCATCATCATTGTCGTTTTCTTACCGTTGTTTTCTCTCGAAGGACTGGAGGGTAAGCTCTTTAAGCCGATGGCCTTCAACATCAGCTTTGCCATGGCCGGCTCGCTGCTGCTGACATTGACGCTCATTCCCGTCCTGGCCGCCTTGCTGCTTAAGCCTCACGGA
This sequence comes from Gammaproteobacteria bacterium, assembly GCA_030425905.1. Taxonomy (GTDB): domain Bacteria; phylum Pseudomonadota; class Gammaproteobacteria; order Steroidobacterales; family Woeseiaceae; genus UBA1847. Next base: position 53,530 of record JAUHZT010000001.1, on the reverse strand, counting down.
GATCGAGATACGCGCTTGGTTAGCTGGCTCAAACGCGGATACGTGCCCCTGCTAGACTGGGCGTTGGCCAACAAGAGAAAACTCATCGGCAGCGCGGCGGCGTTGCTTGTCGCAAGCTTGGCTATCTTTCCGTTTCTCGGCAAAGAATTCATGCCCACGATGCAAGAAGGGTCTATCGTCTGGCGCATCGCATCAATTCCGTCGACGTCGCTCGAAGAATCAATCGCGTTATCGAAGCGGGTCTCTGCTGCGCTCAGCGAGTTTCCGGAAGTCACGACCAGTGTGGCGATGATCGGCCGCGCCGAAAAGGGTGAGATCGCGGACGTCAATTCCATGGAGGTGTACACGGAACTGCTACCGTATGACGATTGGCCGACAGACCGTGATTTTGACGATCTGCGTGAAGATATGGAGGCGCGGTTGCAGGAGGTAGCGCCTGCATCAGTGGTGGCATTCACACAACCAATCCAAATGCGGGTTGAAGAACTGATTTCAGGTGTCAGAGCAACATTGGCAGTAAAGGTGTACGGGCCCGATCTGTCGGGACTCGACCGTTTGAGTCAGCAGATTAAGAGCGTGATTAGCGAGGTGCCTGGCGTCGAAGATCTGTCGCTCGAGGCCAACCTCGGCAAGCCGCAGGTTCGCATCGAGGTCGACCGAAGCCAGTTGTCGCGCTACGGGTTGAACGCAGAGGATGTTCTCACGCTTGTGCGCAACGGTATCGGCAATGAGGCGGTGAGCACACTGATCGATGGCGTGCGCCGGTTTGATATCACTGCCGGGCTACACCCCGACGCGAAGGTGGACGTCGAGACAATTGGCAATATTCCGCTACGAACTGATGACGGCGCGATTGTGTTGCTGTCCAAGGTGGCTGATATCGACGTAACTGAAGGTTTCTCTTTCGTGCGACGAGAACAGCTGCAGCGCTATGCCGTGATCCAAATGGATGTTGTGGGGCGCGATGTCGATGGGTTCGTCGAGGCAGTCGAGCAGCGCCTTGACGCTGAGCTGGACATCCCGGCCGGTTACTGGTTTGAGTGGGGCGGTGCCTTCGAAAATCAACAGCGTGCCTTGACTCGACTTTCACTGATCGTGCCGGTAACCATCTTCTTTATTTTCTTGTTGCTCTACACGGCCTTCAACTCCGCGAAATTCGCAACGATGATCATCGCCAATGTGCCGTTCGCCACGATTGGCGGAATTTTCGCGTTGGCTATTAGCGGGCAGTACGTGTCTGTACCATCGGCGGTTGGTTTTATTGCCGTGTTTGGGGTGGCCATGCTCAATGGCGTTGTGCTCGTTTCCTATATGAATGAGTTGCGCGCCAAGGGACTCGCATTGTCGGACGCGGTCCGCCAGGCGTGCGTACTAAGACTGAGACCGGTACTGATGACTGCGTGCACGACAATTCTGGCCATTATTCCTCTCCTGCTATCCACGGGTGTTGGGGCTGAGACGCAGCGGCCCTTGGCGTCTGTCGTAATTGGCGGCCTGTTCAGCTCGACCTTCCTCACGCTGGTCTTATTGCCGGCCATCTATGAATGGGTCGAATCCAGAAAGGAGGGTGCGTCGTGAGCCTGAGTGAAGTCAAAACCTACATACATCGAAGTCGTGTGGCGGATGTCGTCAGTGAGCTCACCAATGCGGGATTTAAGAACCTGACAGTCATTGACGTGCAAGGATTGCTCAAATCATTGGACAGCAAAGAGCAACACTACTCTGTGGAGATTGGTCAGAAAGTGGTGACCGAAGTGAAGCTTGAGCTGGTCTGCGAAACCGAAACCCAGACCGCCGAGGCGGTGGCGATTATTCGCGAACACGGTAAGACGGGGCAATCATCCGCAGGATGGATCTACGTCAGCGACATCAAGTCTGCCATTGAAATCACGGGTTGATCTGGGAAGGCGGTGAACACACAACAGAGGCTTTTGATGCCAGCGCTGCGCTTTGGGTTTCTCACAGTTGTCCTACTGCCATTCATCTATGAGCGGGTTGAGGCACGTGATCAGCCGGCGAAGGTGCCAGTGCAATGAGCGATTGTGGCTGCGGTCCTCCCGCAACGGTCAATGCGCAGGAGCGGCGCATACTAATTATCGCCCTGACGCTTAATGCAGCGATGGCTGTTATCGGCGGTGTCGCGGGCTGGATCGCCCAGTCCACTGGACTCTTGGCTGATGCGCTGGATATGTTGTCGGATGCCACCGCCTATTCAATCGGTCTCCTGGCGATTGGACGGTCCGCTCGTTTCAAGATCAATGCCGCTTACCTGAGTGGCAGCCTGCTGCTATTGCTCGGCGTCGCGGTGCTCGTCGAGGTTGGTCGACGCGTGGCTATTGGCGCCGAACCTCTAAGCGGCTGGATGATCGGCACTGCGCTGCTGTCGTTGATCGTCAATCTCGTCGTATTGCGATTGCTGGCGCCCATGAAATCGGGAGAAGTGCACTTGCGAGCGACGTGGCTCTTTACGCGCGCAGATGTGGTCGCGAACCTGGGAGTGATCCTCGCTGGTCTGTTGGTACTCTGGCTCCGCGTGCCGTACCCCGATTTCGTAATCGGCACGTTGATTGGTCTCTATGTCATCAAAGAAGCGATCGAGATACTACGAGATGCCAGGTCAGAAGCCGATGAGTGACAAAGGCTACTGGGAGCGACACGCGCGAAATTATGATGCATCACTGCGTTGGGTGCTTGGACGGCCGCTGACGCGGATGTTGGAGTTTGCCAGCGAGGCCGTTCGCGGTAAGGCAAGGGTGTTGGAAGTCGCAGCAGGCACAGGCATCGTTACTTCGGCCATTGCCCAGACGAGCGACTCCGTCGTTGCCACCGACTACGCGGTGGCTATGGTGGAGGCACTGGAGGAGCGTGTTCGGGGTGCAGGGCTTAAGAACGTGACGTGCGAGCAGGCTGATATCTATGCACTTCATTATCCAGAAGGCGAGTTTGACGCTGTCGTCGCCGCCAATGTGTTACACCTGGTCCCGGATCTACCTGAGGCACTTAGTGCAATTCGAAAGGTGGCGGCACCTGGCGCTATCCTGGTCGCCCCGACGTTTTGTCATGATCAGACCAAGTCTTCCTGGCTGGTTTCTCGGCTTCTTGCACTAAGCGGTTTTCCGGGACATCGCCGTTTCACCGGGCACTCGCTCCGCGATGCTTTCGAGGAGAACGGTTTGCGGATAACAAAGTTCGAATTGCTGTCGGGCCTCATTCCGGTAGGCTTTGTCGTCGCCTATTTCGAGTCACCGGCACAAACGTGATTGCTGGTATCAAAGAGGTATGAAATCCAGCCAGGTTTCGTGACCCGTTTCGACGGTGACCGGACCGATTGTGGTTGAGCGGCCTAAATCGGTGTCGTCGAAGATCGAAGGTTATCGTATGAAAAACAATGTATTACAAATTAGGTGGCCTGATATCGATCATGATCTGAATGCAGGTGTGCACTAGACAAGAGTGGCGAGCCGGGGGGGGGGGCACCGTAGTCTGGCCGGGATATTGAGCACTCAAATGACCGCTCATAACAGCTTCCTTGTCACTGGGCCTTAAGTGACTTTTGGTCCAGCTGAACTTAAAACCCCGACATACGTTAAATTGACGGCGTCCGCGAGATCTTCACAGCGAAAATCGGGCACTCGTCGATTGCAAAACCCGCCAATGCTTGAGAGCCTTTGACCTTTCGTTATCGGAGCCGAATGATGAACAAGGACCAAGATGTGAACCCAATTCGCCGCCGCGTGGTCGGCGCGCTCGCTCTCGGAACGGTAGCGAGCTTCGTCAGTCCCCGTCTGTTAGAGGCGAAGGGATTGCCGATCAAGGTCTACAAGAACTCGAGATGTGACTGCTGCGATGACTGGATTACTCATCTCGAGGCGAACGGCTTCTCGGCGATAGCCTTGGACGAGGGTAACAGCGACGCGCAGACGCGCCTGGGCATGCCTGACCGCTTCAGCGCCTGTCATACGGGCGAGATCAACGGCTACGCGATCGAAGGCCACGTGCCGGCGAAGGAGATCCATCGCTTGCTGCACGAACGACCGGATGCGGTCGGCCTGTCTGTTCCTGACATGCCCCGTGGTTCGCCGGGCATGGATGGGTCCATCTACGGGGGATTCGTCGATCCGTACGACGTACTGCTGATAGGTACCGATGGAGAGGCGACCGTCTTCCAATCCTACCGTTGAGACGGCCCTCCCGGCTGACGGAAACCGTAGTTCGGCAAGCGCTAATTTTTCTCGTCGTTCTCGAGGAGGAACTGGCGAAACTCCCCCGGTAGCCCAGGTAAATACATGGTGCCTTACTGGGTGGTTTAATGCCGACCTTGTCCCACCAATCCTTATCGGCAATCTGGATTGCGTATTGGCCGAACAAATCAGCCGCGATGTCGATGGGTTTTCAAGCACGCGCGAGCATACGACTGACAGGTTCTCAAAGCGCATCGCCGATGCTAGTTTTGAGCATGTCGTTGAGATCGCTTCCGTACGAACCGTGTTTGGGACGCTCCGGGTAAATATGACCGAATTACGAGGCATGCAAACTTGTTCGCCAATTTCCCTCGCCCCGATGATGTCCACTGTCACGATGTCGGAAACCAATATCTACGATATGATTATTGATATTGACCTCCTTTTTTGTACTAAATCGTTGCGAACCAGGTTTGGTGGCGGCGAACTCAAACAGTTGATAGGAGGCGTCAGATTTCCTGCCATTCACAGTGAATGACGCTCCGTTTCTGCGGGTCAATCTCGATCGTGTAGTGAATGCCCGGCAATCTGATGAATACGCAAATCAGTACCTGACCGAGGTAGCGAGACAGCGCTGCTTCGCGCCGCTCTCTACGCCCGTCCCACTCACTTGAGCTGTTTGGGCAGGATACGTCGCTGGTCAACGAACTCAAGAGTTCCTGATCAACAAGGCGCTCGACGACCATCGTTAAACTTGCCTGGGTGACTACCGTTGGCAAAAACTTGCACGTTTCCAGGATTGCACGAATGTCCAGCGGCTCATCCACTTCCTCATGGTTGAGCCAGTTAATCAAGACCGAGGATTGCGTCTGTTCAAACATCGACAGTATCGATCTCATTATTCATGGCGTTCCCGAGATTCGTTCGCTTTTCAACACGGCGCAATCTATGCCTGTCGGCCTTTGGTGTCAGAAGCATACCAAAAAAGGGGAAAAATTCCCAAATAAGGTTATTTATCGCGATATTTGGTGTACTTTGTTGGCTTCTATATGTTTAAAGTAGCCCAAATATGGCTAATGGAGCAAGTCTGGCAGGATAACTGATTGAATTAGCAAAGCCCCGCGTAATTGTGCAGCGTTTTTCTCTTCACGCGGCAGTAGCGGTGAGATTAGCTGCCTGCACCGGTTCGGCCCGATTTGGACCGAACACCTGGGCAGGCCTAGCGATGGATACGACGACGATGGCGAGGACCAATAAGTCCAATAAGAAACGGACCCGTAAAACTGCGCCGCCGGAGCAGAAAGGAAACGATGCACTTCGGGCACTGCGTCTCAACGTGACGCGGATAAGCCCGTACGAGCGCAATCCGCGCCACAGCGCCAATCCGGAATACGACCGCATCAAGGCCTCAATTCGCGCCACTGGCCTGGACCAGGCACTGCGCGTGACTCGCCGGCCTGGCGACGAGGACTATATTGTGCAGGCGGGCGGCAACAGCCGATTGCAAGCGCTCAAGGAATTGCACGAGTGCACCGGCGAGGAGCGGTTCTTGTGGGTCGACTGCCTGTTCGTTGACTGGGAGTGCGAATCGGCCGTCTTGCTCGCTCATCTTCGCGAGAACGAGCTGCGTGGGGCCTTAATTTTCATTGACCGGGCGCGCGCGGTGGCCGAGATTCAGCGGCTGGTCGCGGCTGAACTCGAGGTCGAAAGCCTCTCCAATCGCCAGTTGGCGCATTTCCTCAAGGAGCACGGCTACTTCGCCAGCCGCTCCCTGATTTCGGTGATGGGCTACGCCGTCTCGGTGTTGCTGCCCGTCCTGCCGCGCGCACTCGGCGCTGGACTTGGGCGGCCGCAGGTGCAGCGCATTCGCGGTCTGCAACGCGTCGGGCAGGAGGTCTGGCGCCTGTGCGAGTCGGGCGAGGACGCAGAATTTCAAGCAGTCTTCGAGGCCTTGTGCCGGCGGCACGATCACGAGGACTGGGTGTTCGATTTGCTGCGCCAGGCCATCGAGACCGAGATCGCAGAAGCCGCCGAGATTCGGATTCAGCGGGTGCGCATGGAATTCGATTGTCGGCTCGAAGGGACTGAGCCTCAGATTCCGCAATTCGTACGCGATGAAACAACTACGAATGTGAACCCGCCAATGTCCCGCCGGGACGAGCCCGATGTCGTATCGGCTGCTGAACACCGGGCTCTGACGCAGAGCGTCAACGATGCCGTTAAGACGAGCGGTACGGGGCAATCCGACGACGCCGATCACAACCCGCCAGGGCAGCAAGTGGAGTTGGCCCCGGACGGCCACGAGATTTCCGTAGAGCTTCCCCCGCAGGCCGATATCCATGCCGTGTTACAGCGCATCGTGTCGCCGCCTAAGGGGCTCGTGCCGCTGGCCCTGTTGCGCGAGACCGCCTTCGAGCTGGCCAGGCACCTCGCCGAAGGCCACGGCATTGGATCCCTGGTCGCGCCGCTCCCAGACAACGGACTGGGCTACCTGGTGTGCGGACTCCCGCCCGGCGACGTCATCGAACAGCTCGATGCGGGGTTGCGAACCGAGGTTTTGGCCTTGTGGTGGCAGCTCTTTGTTTTCGCCGACATGGCCGAGGCACCATCGGCGGCGCTCGACGCGGCTTCGAGCGATAACGATTTTACCGTCGCGCTGATGGAGGATGACGCCACACAGCTCGCTGAGCGGGTGCCGTTGCCCGACACGGCAGGAATTGGCCGGGGCTTCTGGGAACGGATTCACCATGAGGCGTGGTGCCACTGGCTGTGCCTGGCACACAACTACCGTGAGTTACATCGCGCCGCAAGAGAGACCCAAACCCCGTTGTGGAGGACATCATCATGAGGAGCAACAAAGAAGCGGAATTGACCGCCGCGCTGTTTCTGTACGCTGTGCGCTGCCTGGCCGAAGGTGATCAGCCGGCGCTACGCAGCCTCAATTTTGGGCCGCGTGAAGTCGAGGCACTCAAAGACATGCAATTCAGCGATCTCGGTCGACTCGATACATTGCACTCGCATTGCCTGACAGTCACCCTGGATCGGGAGAACTTCTGGGCGGCGATCGGGCGCCTGCGTGAGTGGCGCGTGAGCGGTGAACTGCAAAAGGACATGATCGCTGCCGATGCGTCCGCCGAGATGATGGAGGAGCTCTTTGGCACCGGTGCGCGTGAGTATGTTCGCCTGCGACGCATGTTCATGGTCAAAACGGTCCAGGGACGGCCGCCCGAACCGAGCGAGGACGAAATCCAAACCCTGTGGGAGGCATGGAAAGCGCGCACCAAGGGCAGGGACGAGCAGCGCTTGCGGCGCGAGGAGTATTTGCCCATCCAGGATGAAACCGGGATTTCCTTGCGAACCATCTGGACCCAGACCCGGCGCTGGGTCGACTACGGTACCGTGCCGACGATGCGCAATGATCACTGAGCGCGGACGGCCGAACGAGCTGCCATCGGTTGTCCTGAAAACCGAAACCCAGGATCTGAAACAATTGGTGCGACTGGCGCTCAGGCGGCGAAAACGCGTTGCCGGCAGCGCGACAAGTCCGCTGTTGTTCTTGGCGCCGGAGGCATCGATCCTGCCGGTGGCATTGATCGAGGATACGGCGCTGTCGCCTGTTGACAAAGTGCTCTGGATGACGCTGAGAATCCGGCATGACCAGGGTCCCGGGGAGCGGACCTTGCCGAGCAATACCGAGCTGGCCCGCAGCACCCGCATTGCGACGCGCGACACGATTGCAACCGCCCTGGCGATGCTGCGTTGCCGGCGCTACTTGTCCGTCTGCGCGACCGCCTGGCACGGTGGTGGCCGAAAGGTGGGCATGGCCTACGCGCTGCACCCAACTCGGCTGCCGGTGGCCGACACGATCTTCCTCGATCCTGGCTATGCGTCTTACCTCGAAGACCTTGCGATGCATTCCGTGCGGCGCGTGCGCGATGCCGCCACACACGAATTGTCGACGCTCTCGGTCTGACGGTCGACTGCCAACGGACCGCCAATAAAACCCGCCCTGCGGACCAAACGCGCATCGCCAGCGAAGCACGCAGCGCCAGTGAAACTTGCAGCGCATGCCAATCCCGCAGCTGTCTACACTGTAGACAGCTGCGGGACCGGTACGCGCCGCCAGGCCCAATAAGTCACACGCTGATCGGTCGCCCCTTTTCGTTGTGGCTCGGGCCCACAATATGGGTTCATAGCGCCAACCCAATGACCGGCGCATTCCATGATGACCCAGCACGCCACGCCCTTTCGACTGTCGGCTGACAACTTCGGCCCGCCGGCGGCGACCACCGACGGTGTGCCGGGCCCGCTGCGCCACGCGGTGTCTTTGACCACGCAATCCCGCTACGCACGACTGGTGGTGCTGGGCCGTTCGGCGACGGCCAACACACCAGCGATCATGGGTCTGCTGGCCTTCGCCGATCAGCTGCGCAGTATCTGGAATGCGTCTAGGGCTGATGATCCCTGGGCTGACTGGTGGCTGATCAAGATCGACGATGCGATCGATCTTGTGCAGCACCGGCTGGAAACGATGGCCACCAAGATCCGACGTTACCTGCGGGCGCAGCCCGCGCTCGAGATCGACATCGCCACCTCGGAGCGGCCCTACCGCATCAAACTGCGCTTCATCAATCCTTACGCCTATCGTGGTGCGCAACTCGTGGCCGAGTTCGATGCCGCGGTGCGTACGATTCTGACGGCGCGCCATGTCGGGCTGCTCAGCGAAGAGCAGAGCTTCCGGCAGATCGAGCGTTGCTCTGCAGTGCTGCGTTCATTATTTGCCATCCCGCAAAGCTATCGAGTCCTGCGCACTGACCGGGCCGCGGTCAAAGCAGGCGCTCCGGCGGCTATTGCGGCGGCCGAGATCATGGGCCCGGTGCCGCCGGCTATTCTGCTCGGTGAGCAGCGACCGCGGCTTGCACCGCGCAAGGCGAGGGCATGAACGCGGGGCCCACAGCCACCTCGACGCCCGTCGTGCTGCAGCTCGATGTCACGGTCGCGTTCGAAGCGCTGATCCTGAACGAACTCCGGCGCCGCGCAACGGCCCGGCAGGCTGAATGGTTACGCGGGCTGCTGGTGCAAGGCTTTTTGTTCGAACGCCGCGCCCTGCAGGCGGTGCAGGCGACCGGCGCCACGTTCATAGCGGCGCAGGATACGACGACGGCACCGAGCAGGGATTCTGCGCTTGCCATCGTCAAAGACGCAGCTGCGGATCCACTGCCCGAAGTACCGGCTCAAGAGGAACCGGATCCTGATGCTACTGATACGACGTCCCCGATGGCCTTTGCCGCGCTGCGCAAGGTCATCGGTTGAGCGGCATGACGGCGATTGCACTACCACCCGACCTGTCAGCCCACACGCGCCAACGGAGTGAAGCATTGACGACCAAGACCCCGCTGAAGATCGGTATCGACGACGGTTTCGCCGTCACCAAACTGGCGCTGCCGGACGGGCGGCTCATTGCGTGCCCATCGCGCGCCGAGATCGGGCGCGCTCACGTGACCTGGCTGAACCCGGGTCAGCGCACTATCCACGAGTACCAGACCGAGAACTCCATCTATTCGGTCGGAGATGTTGACGGCGCGACGACGCGATTCGAAGGCTATGCCTGCTCCGGCATGAACCGCGCCATTGTGCAGCATGCCCTGCAGTGCGCCGGTCTCGAAGGCCTTGATGTCGACGCTGTTTCCGGCCTGCCGGTCAGCGCGTATTACCGCAGCTCCGGTGCCAAGCGCAGCAGTGCGATCAACGACAAGCAGGTCAATCTGCTGCAGCCGGTGACACCGCGCAGCGAGGCGCTGCCCGTCGCATGCGTGGCGCACCGGGTGATCCCGGAAGCGCTTGCTGCCTGGTACGACTACGTCATCGCCGACGCTGACGGCGCGCCGCGACTCAATCGCGAGCGCCAGCATGCGTCGATCGCCGTGGTGGACATTGGCGGGCGCACCACCGACATCGTAGTGGTGCGCGATCAGGGCGTTCTGCATCGCTCGTCGGGTTCTTTCGAATACGGATTGCTGGACGTCAAGCAGGCGCTTGCCGAGGCGATCCAGGAACGCTTCGATCTGGGCCGGATCAGCGATCGCGTCCTGAGCCAGGCCCTGCGCCAAAAGCGCGTGCGGCTCTATGGCCGCGACTACGACCTGACGGCAGAAGTTACCACCGCCAAACACGAACTCGTCGAACGGCTCTATGCCGAGACTCGGCGTCAGCTCGGCTCGGGCACGGAGCTCGAACGCGTGCTGTTCGTCGGCGGCGGCACCGTGGCGCTCGCCGAGCATGTCGTCGACTGGTTTCCGAACCAACTGATCGTGGCGGAAGCGGCGTTCGCCAACGCCCGCGGCATGCTCAAGTACGGCCGCTACGTCGCCGGCGAGGACGCAAATGACTGAACAAGATTTATCCGCCGTCACTGCGGTTTCAGTGACAAACCGATACCCAAGGGCCGACTTCGGGGTATCACGGCATCCGCCGACGGTCCATTGTCTCGGCAACCGATGCGGTTGCCATCCACCCTGCCGGGGAACGTGTCCCCGCCAGGGAGGCACCGACACCGGTTCATCTCGATGACAGGAGAACGTGTCATGAACAACAACGAAAGCAGCAAGTATTTCGATCTTCACACCACCGGCATCGGTTACCTTAATCGCATCCGGGAGGTGACACCGAAAGAGGGTTCGCCTTTTCTCGCGGTCACCATCGCTGCCATTCACGGCAGCGTCACCAACGTCCAGCACACGTACTTTGAGTGCGGCGTGTACGGCGACGAGACTCAGCGCATCGTGCGCGAGCTCATGCCGGCCGTCGAGGACGAGTCGAAGGTACTCATCGGCTTTACCTTGAGCAACCTCAAGGCCGATGCCTTTACCTTTACCCAAGGCGAGAAGGCCGGTCAGCCCGGCGTGAACCTCAAAGCGCGCCTGATCAAGGTTGCGTGGGCCAAGGTGAACGGCGAGCGTATCTCGAGCGAGTCGCAACGCGTCGCCTGATTCAAGCCAAGGCCGGGTACTACACGTATCCGGCCATTTTTCCACCCAGCGGGGAATCGTATCCCCGCCCGGGGGCTGATTCTCCCGCAATTTTGAGGAGAACAGCCATGAGTAACAACGTTGACACCAGAAAGCGAAGCAACCGCTTTGCGGATCTGGCGATATCGAGTCTGAATGAGGAGGAGCGTTGCACGCTGATCGACCTGGCGCTCAAAGCGCTGGCAGCACGACACTATCGGGGTCGCGTCATCAGGAGTCCTGCGGATACGCAGGCCTATCTGCAACTGCGACTGGCGGACAAGAAGACCGAGCGTTTCGGTTACGTGTTGCTGGACAACCGCCACCGGGTGCTTGAGGTCAAGGAGCTGTTTCAAGGCACCATCGACGGCACCTCGGTGTATCCGCGGGTTGTCGTGCAACGGGTCCTGGAAGCCAACGCAGCAGCCGTGATTTTCTTTCACAATCACCCGTCCGGCGTGGCCGAGCCCAGCCAGGCGGATGAGCGCATCACGCGCCGCCTGAAAAGCGCCCTCGAGTTGGTCGACGTGCGCGTTCTGGACCACTTCATTGTGGCCCATGGCGACAGCGTGTCGATGGCCGCACGTGGACTTATCTAACTTAACGTTCTGCAGAAACACCCTGCCGGGGACCGTGCGCGTCCCCGGCAGGGGAAGCGGCATGGCCCGGCGTTTTCATCACGCAAGGAGTCTCACCATGTCACAACAACAACCACCGAACCACGCCGACTTCGGCAAGGTAATCTTTCGCTACACCCGCCAACAGGCAATCGAGGATGGCGTCCTCATCGATGCATCCGCCGTGGCAGCCGAAGCCGGCTTTACGCTGCCGGTGGCCCTGACGGCAGCGGCCTGGGCTGATGCCGTCGCCTGGAGCGAGGCCGACAACGAGCGCCAGGCCTACCAGGACGAGTCGGGGCGCCTTTGGGACGTACTCTTCATGGCCGCCCACGCGATTCGCAGCGACAGCAAGGGCGTTCAGCCGCTCAAGTTCTCGCTCAATCGCATCCCGCGCGACGGCCGTTCGCGCCGCAGCCGGCAGCTCGCCCTGACGCTGATCCTCGGGCCCGGCGATGACGGCGAACCCGTGATCACGATCCTGCTTCCCGGCGAAGACTGAACAGCTTCTCTGGCTGTTCCCCCGCTTTGGCCGCTTCTCGTAAGCGGCCTTTTTTTATGCGGTCACGCCGCCGCGATCTTGTTGGGGGCGTTGAACGGGCGACGATCAGGCGCAACGGCTGTCCACAGAGTCCACAGGCCTTGAGCCCAAACGCATCGCGAGCCTCACACTCGCGATGCCGGCAACCGCACCGCCATGCGAGCAGCCTGTGGGCCCCTGTGGGCAGGCGTGCTCCGGCGGCCGCTGTTTTGGGCGATGAACTGTTCGGACGCGCCCTCGTCACCAGTGCACTGGTGACGAGGGCGCCGAGACCTGAAAGTACGCCGCCTGCAGGCCGGAATTGCGGGTTCCCGACGGGTGATCTGTTCTGAATACTGTCGCCCTCTGAGCGATTTTAAGCCGGCGCCACGCCGGACAACGTGGCAAAGGCACCCAAGGGCCGGCGCGGGGTGCCACGATCGAACGATCGACGGTCCATTGTCAAAAACAAACAGAGTAGGTGCTCTGTCCTTTTCATCAAGGCATTCGCCTTGAGCGTATACGCGCGCGCCTGCAGGGCACGCGATGCTTTTTTTCATGCGGGCAACCCGCTCAATCCAAAGGAGGTGATGTGCATCAATATCCAACCACGCCCGCTCACGGGCGCTCTGGTGTGCACTGTGTCGGTTCCCATCCGGGAACGCGCAGTGTTGTCTGCGACCAGACAATAATCAGGTCAAACGGGGGTAGTGTCCCGCGACGCTGGCGCTCACGCGCTGCCGAAGCATCGACTTCGGTCAGTCAGATTCACTGACCCACGGGTTCAGCACTATGAGAGACCTGAATTACCAGCTCAAACAACTCGGCGACAAGAATCGCGACGGCAGTCGGGCGACCCAGGCGAAGCGCGCGTATTTGCTCTCTCAGATTGCCAACCAGTTACACGAGATGGGCTATCGCGGCATGTCGGCGCGATCCTTAAAGCCCAAACACGTGCACGCGCTCGTGGCACGTTGGCAGGACGAAGGCATCGCCGCCGGCACCATCAAGAACCGCATGGCGGCGATCCGCTGGTGGGCACACAAGGTGGACCGGGAAGCGGCCGTGGCGGCCGGCAACGATTATTACGGTATCGCCTCGCGGCGCCTGGTAAGCCGTTTCTCGAAAGCACGCTACCTGTCCAAAGGCCAGCTCGCGCGGATCACCGATCCGCACGTGCGCCTGAGTCTGGAGTTGCAACGCGCCTTCGGCCTCAGGCGCGAAGAGGCTTTGAAATTCCAGCCGCGCTACGCCGATCGCGGCGACAAGCTGGTACTACGGCCCAGCTGGACCAAGGGCGGCAAGGCGCGGGAGATTCCGGTGCGAACGCGCGCGCAGCGCATTGTGCTGGCACGCGCCTGGCGCCTCGTCGGCAACGGCTCACTGATCCCGCCGGAGCGCAGCTTTGTTCAGCACCTTCGGGTGTATGTGCGGCAGATCATGAACGCCGGACTCTCGAAAATGCATGGGCTTCGACACGCCTACGCGCAGCGGCGCTACTTCGAGCTCACCGGCTGGCGCTGCCCGCACGCCGGCGGACCGAGTTGCAAACACCAAAGCGCTGAGCAACGCCGTATCGACAGGGCGGCAAGACTCACGATCAGCTGGGAATTGGGGCACGAGCGTGAGCAGGTCGTCGCGGTCTACATCGGTCGATAGCCCAGAAAATCCGGCGACACGCGGGCGGGATTCCGGCTTCATCGATGGGGTTGGGCAGGGGATGCTGTCTATCAACAGCTACCCGGACCCACTGAGAAGGAATCCGCATGTATCGTCCAAGTCTCCCCCGCCATCGCCCGATCATTGTGCTTCTGAGCGGCTTACTCGCATCGTCGATAGGGCCGGCGGCCGTCGCGTCGCCGTGCGTGGCCCACTCACACGATATCCAGATTGGACGCTACCAGAGCATGGCCGCGGGACCCGAGGCCGTGCAGCTGGACCTGCTCTCGGCAGTTATTACGCACCAATTTGACAAGGACATTCGCACCGTCGGCGAGGCGGTTGAAGATCTCCTCAAAGGCAGCGGCTATCGCCTGCTGAGTGCCCAGCTCGCCGAGTCCTACCGCGTGCACCTGTTTGCACTGCCGCTGCCCGATGTGCAGCGCCAGCTCGGTCCCATTACGCGCCGCGATGCGCTCGAAATCGTGAGCGGCGAGGCGTTTCGTCTGGTCGTCGATCCGGTGTACCGCCTCGTGAGTTTTGAACTCATCCACGCGGACAGCGCAGGCGAGGGCGACGATGCCCGGTTATGAACTGCAGCAGCTGAAGGTGCGATCGGCTCACGTCATCTGCGCTATTTCAGTTACGGCAATGATTGTGCTGCTGAGCACAACAAACTCAGTGCCGGCGCAGGAAACGGCCAGAAGCGAAACCGACATCACGCGAACAGTGCCCAGCGATGAAGGCGAGACGGCCCTGTCAGTCACGGAACAACATCAAGCCCACACCTGGGAACTCAATGAATCCGAATGGCGACGCTACCGGCAACTGATGCTTGGCATCCGTGGCAGTGTCAGCGATGCGCGCCTCTCGCCCGTTGAAGTGCTCGGCATCCACGCCCGCGATGCGGCCGAACGGCGCCACTACGCCCTGCGCTGGGCCGAGGCGATGCGCGCGGACGCCGAACGCGTCCTCGCATTTCAGCGTGCTTACGATGCGGCGGCCGAGCAACTGTTCGCCGGGCAAACGCTTATCGATGCCGGCCGGCTCAAGACCGTGCCGCAAATGACCAGTGCGCTCAGCGCGGGCGACCGGGTGCTGTTCTTCACAGCCCTCCAATGTCCGCCTTGTGAAGCCATGCTGGTAAAACTCCTGACGCACTTGAACACCGTTGCCGGCATCGATATTTACTTCACCGATCTGGGCCCTGGCAGCGAGGCGCGTATTCGGTCCTGGGCCGACGAACATGCCATCGAGCCTGCCTGGGTACAGGGTCGCCGCGTCACGCTCAATATTGACAATGGCATGTTGGCTTCTCTGTCGGGTGAAAAGAGTCAGGCACCCGTGCTGTTTCGCCGCCGCGGCGAGGCCGTGGAGGCACTCGCGTATGCCGATCTCTGATGGCCCGGCGGCACCGAGTTCTGGCCAGGCTGATCTGCCTGGTCGTCGTAATCTCGTCACCGGAGGCAAGTCTCGCCGGCACGGGTATTCCGCCGATCTACGAGCGCATTGCGGTCCGCCACGAGATACCGGCCGCGATGCTGTACGCCGTGGCCCTTGCCGAGAGTGGCAAACGAATTCCGTCATTGTCGGCCAGACGCCCTTGGCCCTGGACCCTGAACATTGCCGGCAAAGGCCGTTATTTTTCGACACGATTGGCCGCCTGGCGCGTGCTCGATGCGACGCTGGCCGCGGGTGAAACCCGCATTGATATTGGCCTGATGCAGGTCAACTGGCACTACCACCGGCAGCAACTCGGGAACACCTGGCTGGCCCTGCAGCCCGAACACAACCTGGACGTGGCGGCCGAGATCCTCAAGCGCTGCTACGCCGAGCGCGGTGACTGGTGGGACAGCGTTGGCTGCTATCACGCACCGAACACTGCGGGCCGGGCCAAACGGTATACCGAACGGGTTCGTGCTGCCTGGCGCAGCGTAAAGGACACGAAATGACACGCTGGCCCTTGCACTTCGGACGCGCCGTGATCCTCGCCGCGCTGCTCGCTGTGGTGCCGGCCATGGGCGAGTTGACCGTGATCCACGAGGCGCCCGGAGCCCAACCGCTGAGCGATTTTCTGGGCACACCGAGGCAGACTTCGATACGAAAGCCGTTGCCACAAGGACCGAAAGCGTGGGACCTTCGAACCCTGTTGCCAATTCACTCGCCGGGACTGACACCGGGGCCGGTTGCCCCCCGCGGACACGCACTCTCGCTGACACAGCCGGTGTTTCTGATTGGCGCAGGAGAGCGCTCCAAAAGCTGGCTGACCCGCCATCGAGCGCGCCTCGAATCGCTCGGCGCAATCGGCCTGCTGGTCGAGGCCGAGACACCAACGGATCTCGAGGCGATTGCCGAACTGGCCGGCACCCTGCCGATCGTGCCGGCACCGGCCACCGACCTGGCCGCAATCCTGAAAATACGGCACTACCCGGTTTGCATCACACCGACGCGGCTCTGGCAGTGAGTCGCCACGTGATCGAAGCGATGTTGCGTCCGCTGGTGGAACTCTGGACGGCGTTGGCCGCGGTTTGTGCCGCCACAATCGCCGCCGCCGCCCCCTGGGCCCTGATGATGCCGCCCGGTGTTGCCTACGCCGTGGCGGCGAGCCTGCTGGGCTTTGCCGCGTGGCGGGCTCATCAGGCCTGGCGGGTATGGCGCTATCAGCGCCGCCTCAGGCAGCTGCCAACCTACCGGCTGGCGCACAACAAGATCCCGGTCAGCCGACAAAAGCTCTTCCTCGGACGAGGATTTCGCTGGAACCAGGCGCACACGCAGCGATTGCGCGACACGATTCGCCCCGAGGTGCAGCAATACGTCCGCCCGGGACCGCTGTATCGCTGGGCCCGCCGCGTCGAGACAGCCTGGGAGGGCAAACCCATGCTGTCCTGGTTGGTCAGAGGCCTGCAGTCCCGAAGCCGCTGGAACCCGCTGGCGCCTCTCCCACCGCTCGGCGGTAATCGTGCCCTGCACGGTGTCGGCATCAAGGAACAGGCTGTATGGATGGATCTTGAGGAACGGGTGGGGCACACCCTGGTGCTGGGCACCACGCGGGTCGGCAAGACACGGCTGGCTGAGCTCCTGATAGCCCAGGACATTCGCCGCGGCGACGTCGTGATTGTTTTCGACCCTAAAGGCGATGCCGATCTCTTGAAACGCGTCTATTCCGAGGCCTGCCAGTGCGGTCGCCAAAAGGACTTCATGATGTTTCACCTCGGCTACCCGGGTGCATCGGTGCGTTACAACGCGATCGGTAACTTCGCTCGCATCACCGAGGTGGCGACACGCATCGCCAATCAACTGCCCAGCGCGGGCAATTCTGCTGCCTTCAAGGAATTCGCCTGGCGCTTCGTCAACATCATCGCCCGCGCCCTGATCGCACTCGGCAAGCGCCCCGACTACGACAAGATCCGCCGCTACATCAATGACATCGAACCGCTGTTTGTCGAATACGCCCGCGCCGTGCTCAATGTGCAGGCCGATGCCCACTGGGAAGAGGCAGTAGAAATGCTGGCCGGAGACGACGGCAACAAGAGTGCCATACCGGCGATGCGCGGCCGGCACCCGGAGGCCATTGCACTGGCACGCTATATCGGGGCGACCGGCGTGTACGAGCCGGTACTCGACGGGCTGATGTCGGCCTTCAAATACGACAAGACCTACTTTGACAAGATCGTCAGCTCCCTCGGACCGCTGCTTGAGAAGCTCACCACGGGCAACATCGGCGAGCTGTTGTCGCCGCAAACCGAAGACGACAGCGACACACGACCAATCCTCGAATGGCTGAACGTCGTCAAACATCGCGGCATTGTTTACGTCGGCCTCGATGCGCTCAGCGACACGACGGTGGCCAGCGCGGTCGGCAACTCGATGTTTGCGGATCTCGTTTCCGTGGCCGGCCACGTCTACAAGCACGGCGTGCCCGGTACCGAGCGAGGTGTTCCGACCGTGTCACTGCACGCCGATGAATTCAACGAACTCATCGGCGATGAGTTCATTCCGCTCTTGAACAAAGCCGGCGGTGCCGGATTTCAGGTCACGGCCTATACCCAGACCTGGTCGGACGTGGAAGCGCGGCTCGGCAATCGGGCCAAGGCGGGGCAGGTGGCCGGCAACTTCAACACGATGATCATGCTGCGCGTCAAGGAACTCGCGACGGCCCGCATGCTTACCGACCAGCTGCCGAATGTCGACGTACTCAGCCTGATGAGCGTCTCGGGTGTTGACGATTCATCGGAACCTGAGTCCGGCATCGATTTTCGCTCGCGCAATGAAGACCGCATCAGTGTCTCGGAAGTCCCGCTGTTGGGTGTCGCCGAACTCGTCACCCTGCCTAAAGGTCAAGCATTCGCCATGTTCTCGGGCGGCCAGCTGTGGAAGCTGCGCATGCCCATGTCACCCACAATTCCGGAATCTGCCTTACCCGAAACCCTGGTGCGCGTCGCCGCGGATATGGCGCGCTGCTACATCACCAATGATCACTGGTATCGGCAACGCGAATACTGGTGGATTCACGGCAGCACCGCGGCAAGTGCGCACACGGAGCGCCCCGAGATATAGAATGACGAGGCGTGCGCCGAATCGCCATGAGGCTGATCTGTCCGAGCGCCGGCAAGGATTGCTTGCCCGCACCGCAGCACGCATCACGAGAGCGCTGCGCTGGCTTGCCTTATCACTACTGATCTCCATCGCCATTGAGTGCCTCGGCGTCGGCCTTTGGTGGCCGGAAGCCGGCCCCGAACACAGCCGCACCATGCTGCAAACAGAACTCCGCTATTTACAGCAAGATTTTAGGAGGAGCCTCATGACCGACAGCCCGGGACGCTTCGCCGCGTCCTTTGCGAAAAGCGCACGATCCTTATTCGAACTGACCGGCATCCGACACCTGTTATCCGGCACCTGGAACCGTGCCGGCCAGGAACGCTCGGCACTGCGCGCCTACCTGCAGCACCTCCGTCAGGCGGTTGCAACCCATGCAGAAGCCGCAAGAAACATCGTCCAGCTGTTCGCCGTGCGCCTGGCGGTGCTGATACTCACGCTGCCGACGTTTGTCCTCTTCTTCGTGGTCGGCCTGATCGACGGGCTGGTACGCCGCGACCTGCGCCGCTGGGGTGGCGGACGAGAAAGCTCCTATCTCTACCACTACGCCAAAAAGAGTGTCTGGCGTTTCGTGCTGATTGCTGCGATCACTTACCTGGCACTGCCCATCAGCTTGCATCCGGCATTCGTTCTAGTGCCTTTCGCAATACTGTTTGCCGCCAGCATCAACATTACTGCGAGCACCTTCAAGAAGTACATGTAATCGGATCCGGATAGCGACTTTGTCGTGTTGCCAGCAAGTCCTGGCTGAGCTGTGAGTAGCTTG
This sequence comes from Gammaproteobacteria bacterium, assembly GCA_030425905.1. Lineage (GTDB taxonomy): Bacteria > Pseudomonadota > Gammaproteobacteria > Steroidobacterales > Woeseiaceae > UBA1847. The sequence continues at coordinate 34,184 of JAUHZT010000001.1, read as the reverse complement.
TGCGACTTTTTTTAATAGAATCGAGACCGGTTTGTGGTAAACAGGTGCGTCTCCGAAAACGATGATTCATTTGAGAGCATGTGAATTGAACAACAATTCGTCAACGTGCTCGAGCGTTCCGATGTTCGGTGTGTTTCATGGGAAGAGCTTTTCGAACATATCCATAAGGTCTATCACCATTTTGGCTTGGGTCTCCAATGGTTTGGCCAGCAGTGCCTCCAGTAGAACGAATGGATAGGGCGTCGATTGTGATTTTCCAAGCGGCAGGTATTGACTTACTCGCCACTCAGGCTGAGCAGCAGCTTTTCCGCACCGAAAATAGCCGTTCAAACTTCAGCCTCAGGAGTCCGTCAACGGTCTTTTCTGTTGAAAAGCTCGGAATTCCGAATGGCGGGAAAATTCGCAGAGAATTTCGTTCAGTCCTGTGCGCAATTGATAGCACTGGTTAGCATCACTGAGCGTTGCTAGGAGATATTTTCATAGTGATTGCACTACCTCCTGGTATCTGCAGTACGAAACTTGCCGAAAATCGCAAATGAGAATTCGCCATTCACAGAAACAAAGCTTTTCAACAGAATAGGTCAGAAGCGGACGGTCATGAATAAACTGATTCACGTGGGACTACCCGCGCGCATTATCTTCCGGCATTTCTGAGTAGCATGTGCAAAATCGACTCGAGCCATAACATCAACGCAGCGATAGATATCTTGGCTCTCGGAGCCTTCCGGTCCGACCCAATACGTAATGAGCGCAGTCTTTTCATCGTCTAACGCGATGGCATCACTTGATACTAAATAGGCCCCGCCCGCTCGTAGTAACGTGGTATTGGTACCTGATTTCCTCCACGTCGACGGAAATTTATCCCACTGACCTGCTGCCAATAAATCAATTCGCGCATCGAACTCTTTACTTCTGGAAGTACGAATGCGCTATTCCAAGTGCTAGTAAATGCTGAGCACAATTGTGCCGGATTCGATGACGAGCCAAGTCCAATTACCACGTTCGATCACGAGCCTTCTCCGTGTAAATCGCACCGCTGGCCGACGCCCGTTTGGGGGAGTAGCCGTCCTCTACATCAGACCAGCGGCACCTCCGCACTCGGGCTACAGTAGCAGCTTGTATGGATTGTCGGGGCCGCGTTCTACGTGCTTGACCGCCGCGATTCCCATTGATCAATAGGGTGGAGCGGTCCAATGGGGCAGAAGTGCTCTTTGGTTGGTGCGCGTGTGATTCGCGAGTAGAGGTCGTGGAACGCTCTCATTTCACATCCAGGTGTTCCGATAACTCCGGCGATCAAAAATGCCAGACCCAAGTGTGAGAAGAGGTAAGTCTCCCAAGTCCATATCGTGCGCGCCAAAAGCTCAGTTTCCATATTACCTCGTAGGAAGTAACCGACTCCGGCCACGGCCAGAATGGCAATCGCGCTGACAATCGCTGGCCCCTTTCGCCATGCACGCGAGAAGCCAATATTGACAACATAGCTAATCAAAAACAGACCCGGAAGAATCCCGTTCCAAATCAAGGTACGGATATGCCCGTCACTGGTAACAAGGGTGCCTGCTACGTCAATTAGACCCCTCACATACCAAGCGCAGAGTAGACCAAATGCCAATCGGGCAAGCCGACCTATAGGTCCCGGCTTCGGCAGTGAACCAGGTTCGTCAAGCTCTAGGTCGGTTGTAGCCATTCGAAGTCATTAAGCACAGCACGAACTGCCTTCTTGAATCGGCGGGCACTTGACGTCGCCATACGAACAATAAACGCAGCAGTCACCATCTAGCGGTCTGAGTACGGCACCGCATCCTTTGCAGTCATAGTAGAATTGACACGCATTCGTAGGCATCAAGTCCTTGGATTGATGCCCGCACTCGGGACAAGTTATCGTCGAATATGGTTCGGTCGAGCGCCCTGCCACGGTCATTCGCTGCCTCTGGCTTTCGCAGGGAATCCAACATTTGAGGACGCTTGCCCTATTTCCGCGGCCGTCGTAACGCTTGAGTCAAATGTCACAACCGCCGACTCGTCTTCCATGCTGACCTGAACTTCTTTGACGCCTTCAACTCGTTGCATGGCTTTTCGGACGGCGATTGGACAGGTCGCGCACGTCATCTTCTCAACGTCAAACGTCACTGTTTCGTCAGTCTCGGACGCCAGCGAAGCGCCGGTCAGCAGGAATAAAGTGGCAGCTAATGCCCATAAGCTTTTCATATCGATTTCCTCAGTAAAAGAGCGGCGCCCAGAGGTCGGTTGTTAGGGCGACGATCACCAACAAGGTGGCCGTCCAGAGCGCCACCTTCACGATTCGATCTGATTTTGGCGTCGCGCAGGATTCATCGTCACAGTCCCGATCCGATTTCCAATAGACGTGCCAAAATCCGTAGCCAAGGAAGGCCGCGGTCAGCCCAACAAACATCGGCTGATAGGCTTTCAAAGCCGTCAGCTTACCGATCCAAGGGCCGCTTGCGCCTAGCGTTATCAGAACCAGTGGAAGGATGCAGCAGGAAGAAGCAAGCAACGCTCCTACGATGCCGCCGCTAGCGGCGAACCTTTCTTTCCCGGTGGATTTTTCGGCTAGCTGATCAAGCAACTCGTATGCCTCTCATTGACGGACTTCTTCAGTGCATTAATATAGACCCTGTAGTAGCTACAGGTTCAAGTGCAGACGTCATGAAATCCCAAAATGTTCAGTTGTCACGCGGCGCGCTTTCCACAGAAACGGGCGTAAATATCGAGACGATCAGGTACTACGAGAAGATCGGCCTGATGCCGGATCCCGCCAGAAGTTCCGGCGGTCACCGCATTTACGATCAATCACACACGAAGAGATTGTCGTTTATCAGGAGATCTCGGGAGCTTGGATTCACGCTGCAAGAAATCCGTGAACTACTGGAATTTGTCGATGGTGGCGAGTATACATGCGCCGAGATCCGTGATCGGACTCTGCGTCACCTGGATGAAGTTGCAACGAAGATTCGTGATCTTCGAAAAATGCAGAATACGCTAAAAACGATGGCGTCGAAGTGTGACGGTGGACTGTTGCCTGACTGTCCAATCGTGGATACGCTCTATTCGGATTGAGTGGCTGTTGCTTCAATAGCGGAAGCCGACAGCGGCAAGTAATGGCCGATTCTTCCCCTTGCTTATCGCTGGAACCTCCGCCCAAGTGTTAAGTGTTAGTTGTACCGACCAACCCAACGAATTATTCCGCCGGCGACAGATACAACTCTACCAGACCGAAAAGGCGCCACTCACACACCGCTTGCAGACAAGACTCAGGCAGGGTCGAGGTAGCGGAAGACTTCATGCCTAGCCAACTCCTGGAGCTCCTCTATCGCCGCCGACTGCGGGTGCGGAAAGCGCACTTTCAATGTCCTATTGGCGTCCTTTGCGAAAGCGCGTACACCTACCGCAACAAGATGGCGATTTACTCCGAGCGACTGTATCTCTATTTGCATCGGTTTCATTGCGCAAGTTTGGCCGCGCCTGTCGCAGCACGGTAGGCAAAAGATTCGTGGCCACAGGCAGATTTGCGGAATATCCCACGCCCACCGGATTTACTTATCTATCGCCGCCCGCAATGCAATCGCGGATCATCGCCGCCAGTTTCAACAAAGCGGCAAGATCATGCGATCACTTTTCCTAATCGGATTCACCTGGATTTCCCTCACTTGCGCATCGGCCTATGCCGATAGGGATGTCGAACGCAAGGCCCTTGCGGGCATCGTCCATGAACTCGAGGAATTGCAAACGCTCATCGATCGTGCCGAGCAAGCCGCTGATGGAGATGCGCGAATTCGTTTTCGCTACGACTGGCTGCGTCAGGATCTCGAGCGTGTGCGCAGCGGCATCCAGGAACACATCGATGCACCGCACAACGAACCCCGCGCCGTCAAGCCGCTGCGCGGCGACTATCGGCGCTGAAACTCGTGAATGCGACACAGCAGGCCGTGTTTCAGTCCGCTGCCGGGATTAGCCCCAATGCGGTCCTCATCGGCATCGCCTCGATGGTCATGGTGCTGATCTTTGTCTGGGCGCTGTGGGTAACCTTTGGCACGTTTCGGGCCTGGCAAGAGGGCAGCGCCAGTCTGTTTGATCTGGCCTGGGGTGCGCTTCGCGCCAGCATCGTCGTCATGGTGCTCGGCTTCTACCTGCGCTGATTACTTGGGTACCCGGCAATGGGCCGGGTCATAGGGTACGCGAGCGTGCTCGCACACATTGGAGTTGTACTGATGAAGACTATCTGGAAACTAGTGTTCGGCGGAGCGTTGAGTCTCGGCTGGCTGAGCCTCGCGAACGCCAATCTGCCGACACCCGTGGCGCCGAGCACGGCACCGGCCGACGGCGACTGGATCGGCCTGATTGAGGGCTATATCAAGGACGGTGGCATTGTACTTGGCTTGGCCATTGCCGTGCTGGGCTTCCTGTGGGTCGCCTACCTGGCCTTTGCCAAGTTCAACGAAGCGCGCCAGGGTAAGGCCGAGTGGGCCGAGGTCGGCGTGCTCGGGATTGTCGGTGCCATCGTGCTGATATTCGCCAGCTACCTGCTCACCGAAGCCGCCGGTATCATCGTATGACGGCCACCGGACGACTGCTCGCCGAACGGTTGAACGACGAGCCGCCAATTTTTCGTGGCTGCTCATCGTCCGAACTTGGCATTATTACGGGTCTCGCAGTTCTCATATGGCTGCCCGTCAGTGTGCTGATCGCCTGGGTGCTGGGCGCCGCCGCAATGGGCCTCGGCCTTGCGGGTGTTGCCATTGTGGCAACCGTCATTGATATGGGCAGCCTCTTTCAGCGCATCAAGCGCGGTCGGCCCGATGGCTACTACCAGCAGAAACTGGCGATTGCGTTCGCCAGGACACGCCTGAAGCCCGCGCCGTTTATCCGACGGGACGGCGACTGGTCAATCGGCCGTCAACGATCCGGCTAGAGTCGCCCGATGCAACGCTATCGCTACGAGATCGACAATGTACGCAGCCACCTGCGCTCGCTATGGGCCGTCATCGGCCTGCAACTGGTGGTCATTCTGGCGCTGTGGATCGGCTGGATGCGCATGCCGTCGACGATCACCGTGCATATTCCGCCCGATCTTCGCTCCGGATCCCGGTTGGCTCTCGACGAGGTGCCGTCGCCCAATGTTTACAGTTTCGCCTACTACATCTTTCAGCAATTGAACCGCTGGCCGAACAACGGCGCCGAAGATTACGGCAAGGCGATTTTTCGCATCGCGCCGTACCTGACCGACGCCTACCGCAATGCCCTGGTTATCGACATGGACAATCGCGGCAAACGCGGTGAACTCGCACACCGCACGCGCAGTCTGCAGGCCCTGCCGGGCGTTGCCTACAGCGCAGAGCGCGTCGAGGTACTGGGCGCCGACGCCTGGGTCGTGTGGTTGGATCTCGAACTGCAGGAATCCGTGAAAGGCATGACCATCAAGAAAACACGGATCCGCTATCCGTTGCGTGTTGTGCGCCTGGCCATCGATCCGGAATCCAACCCCTGGGGCCTGGCGCTCGACGGATTTGCCGGCGCTGGCCCCGAACGTCTGATAGCAGACTCCCAACCGGAACACTCACGATCAGCCTCACGCGAGGACTCCTCATAATGGGTCGTCACGCCATCACATGGCTTTGTGCCGGGTCGCTGTTGCTCCTCTCCTGTCTCGCTACGGGCATTCAGGCCCAGGAAACAGCGGCCCGGCACATCCCTTGGCAAAAAGTGCCGATTGCGGTTCAACTCATGGTCGGCGAGGAGCAGCTGGTGCATTTTGCCGGCGCGGTCAGCGTCGGTGTGCCGAAGTCATTGGATTCAAGCCTGCGCACACAAACCGTGAACGGCACGGTTTACTGGCGTGCGGCGGCACCGTTTGCGACGACACGTGTCGCTATCCGCGAGCTCGACAGCGGCCGCATGGTCCTGATCGATCTTGAGGCCAGCTTCGCACCCAACGACAACGCGCCGATTCGTATCACGCTGGACACGCCGGCAATCGGTGAGGATGGCGTCACAACGCCAACGGGCCCGGTGCAGTACGACTACGTTCAAATGACACGTTTTGCAGCACAGCAATTGTACGCTCCGGCACGATTGGTCTCAGCCTTATCCGGCGTGGTGCGAGTGCCGCTGCAGCAAGATGCCGTGTCGCTCGTGCGTGGCGGCGCCGTCGAGGCCAGGCCGTTAATTGCCTGGCGCGCCGGCTCGCACTATGTGACGGCCGTCAAGCTCACCAATCGCAGCACCGAGCCTCAGGTCCTCGATCCAAGGGCGCTGCGCGGTCAGTGGCTCAGCGCCACGTTTCAACACGCCCGTTTGTTGCCGGCCGGCGACGAGGCCGACACCACGGTCGTGTATCTGGTCTCGGCACAACCCTTTGCCGCCTCGGTCTTACCCTGATGCTGATCACGCGACAGAATCGGTTGCTGCCAATCTTAACTGGCGTGGTCGTGCTCATGTTGCTGTTGGTCCTGATGCGCGCTTGCAATGACGAGCATGAGGCGGCCGGCAGCCTTGACGCGGTCCCGATCGCCGCGCGTCCCGATGCCGATACGCCGGCGGACACGATCGAGACCCTCACAGCCAACGTTGCGGCCATGACCGCCGAACTTGAACGCCTGCGTAAGGCGAACGACCGGCTCCGGGTCGACAAGAACACCCTGACGGCGCGCGAAGCAAATATCCAGGAGCGATTCGAGGCGCGCATCGACGAGGTACTTGGTGCTTTGCAATCGGACGCGGCCACGGCGAAGGATCGGGCGTCGCTGGCACGTCTTGAGCAACGCGTTGCGGCACTGAGTGATGCGCTGGACCCGGCCCGGCTCGCGGCCGATAGTGCGGACATACCGGTCGGGCTGGGTTTGCCGACGACCGGGGTATCGACCGAGTTGGTCTGGATCGAGCCACTGGACCGCGCCGCGCCCGGACTCAGTGAGGCCCTGCGAGAACAGGTTGATCCCGCACGAAACCTGGGTCGCCGTGACATCGAGACGGTCGCGGAACCCATTCCTGTGTACACCGTCCCACGCAATGCCACCCTGATGGGCGCGACCTCGATGACGGCACTCATTGGCCGGGTTCCTGTGCGCGGTGAAGTCCGCGACCCGATGCCGTTCAAGCTCATTACCGGCCGCGACAATTTGGCCGCCAACGGCCTCAGCGTTCCGGGTATCCACGGCATGATCTGGAGCGGCACGGCGATCGGTGACTGGACGCTGTCTTGCATCACGGGTCGCCTGGAATCCGTAACCTTCGTTTTCGACGACGGCACCATTCGCACCCTGTCGACCGACGACAACGACAACCGGGGCGGTGATGGTAACCGGCCGCTGGGCTGGATCTCGGATGCCCACGGCATCCCCTGCATCTCGGGCGAACGCAAATCAAACGCCACCGCTTACCTAAGCGAGCGCATTGGTATCACGGCGATGGAGGCGGCCGCCGAAGCCGCGGCCGCATCGCAGACCACGACCGTATTGCGCGACAGCGGTGCGATCAGCAGCCACGTTGCCGGCAACAAGGGCGACTACGTGCTCGGCAAGACCCTGGCCGATGCCGGCAGTGAGATCACCGCCTGGCTCGCCGAGCGCCAGGCGCAGAACTTCGATGCTGTGTTCGTCCCGGCTGGCGGTGAAGTCGCGATCCACGTCGACCGGGAACTCAGTATCGATCGCGACCCGAACGGACGGAGACTTAAACATGACACGCCCCCACCTTTTTCTGCTGCTCGTCCTCTGGACTAGTCTTGTCGGCTGCGCCTCGGACAAGGACCGAATTCTGCCGACGCACGGTCCGACGATGCAGGCGATTTACACGCGGCATTTCTCGGACATCGGCCTGCAGCTTACGGAGTCCCTGCGCCGGCATGTGGCCACGCGTCCGATCCAGGATGACGACATGGATCTCGCTGGCTACACGCGCGATGCGTACAACGAGCTGAACCTGCACTTTCCGCGATTGCCGAACCCGACTCTTGTGCTGTACGTCTATCCGCACCTGGCTGGCAGCGCGCGCGTGCCCGTGCCGGGGTACGCGACAACGTTTTCGCTGTACGAGCGCGTCGAGTACGCACTCCCCGGTGAGGTACTGTCCACCGAGCGAACGTCCAGCGGCGCGGCGGACCAGTGACCCACAGCGGCCAGGCGGTCGAGCACTCGGCGGCCAAGCGACTCTATACGGAGCCACGATCCTTCACCGACCTGTTGCCCTGGGTCGAGTACAGTCCGGACACGAAGTCGTTCCTGCTCGAAGACGGCATCAGTGTCGGTGCCTTGTTTCGCCTGGAGCCCGTCGGCACCGAAGCGCGCAGCCCCGCGTTCATGGCCGAACTGCGCGACAGCCTGCAGGTGGCCCTCAATGATGCCATCCCCGAGGAGGACCCGGATCCCTGGGTGTTGCAGATCTATGTCCAGGACGAACCCCGCCTGGAACCGTTTGCCGATACGCTCAGGAACTACCCGGACCAGCGCCTGCAGGGCAGCGGTTTCACACAACACCACGCAGCAATGATGAGCGATCACCTGGCCCGCATCAGCCGTCAGGGTGGACTGTTCACGGACAAGGGCGTTACCGGCACCGCGTGGCGGGGCAAACGACGCATCGTCCGCGCAACACTCTATCGACGTCAAAGCACGACCCATCGCGGCACCGCGCTCAGACACAGCGAGGACGAGTTGAATGACGTGGCCGCACGATGGACCGAAGCACTGGCCGCGGCCGGCGTGCAGGCGCATCGCGGCACCGGCGAAGGGCTCTACACCTGGCTCCTGCGCTGGTTCAACCCGGGGCCACGGATCGTCAATGGCGGCTGCCGGGACATCGCCGAACTCGCGCCGTACCCCGGCGATACCGCCATGCCTTTCGGCTACGAGTTCGCTGAGCAACTCACGCTGTCGACGCCCCGCTCGAAAGACGGCATCTGGTGGTTTGACGAGCTGGCGCACACCATGCTCAGCGTACAAAGCCTGCGGCGCGCCCCGGACATCGGGCATTTTACGGCCGAGCGTCACATCGGCGACCAGGTCTACGCGCTTTTTGACCGTTTACCCGAGTACAGCGTCATGGTCCTGACCCTGACCGTCAGGGCGCAGCACGTCCTGCGCAATCACATTGCTCAAATGCGTCGCGCCGCGGTTGGCGATGCGGCCGAAGCCACGCTTGTCCGGGAAGATGCCGAGGCCGTGGAACGCGAGATGGCCGCCGGAAATAAGCTGTATCCGCTCGAGATCGGCTTTTACCTGCGTGGCGCCGACGCGATCGATTTGCGTGCCCAACTCAATCAGGCCCAGGCCCTGCTGTTGTCGAACGGACTGCAGCCGATTCGGCACGAGGTTGATCTGCTGCAACAGGACAGCTACGTGCGTAACCTGCCCATGGCCTACGAGCCGGCGCTCGACAAGCGCCGCCGACGCTCCCGGCTGGTGTTCTCCCAGCACGCGGCCAATCTCCTGCCGCTCTATGGCCGCTCGCGCGGCACCGGCCATCCGGGTCTGGTGTTTTTCAATCGCGGCGCCGAGCCCCTGGTGTTCGATCCGCTCAATGTCGCTGACCGCAAAAAGAACGCTCACACGCTGATCCTGGGGCCCACCGGCGCCGGCAAGTCGGCACTGCTCGTCTACCTTCTGCAGCAGATGCTGGCCGTCTACCGGCCACGCGTGTTCATCATTGAGGCTGGTAACTCCTTCGGTCTTCTGGGCCAGCATCTTCGCCACCATGGACTCTCGGTCAATTCGATCACGCTGAACCCGGATGCCGACGTGAGCCTGCCGCCCTTCGCCGATGCCCTGTGCTTGCGGCCGGGCGTCGGTACGTCGTTCGATCTGGAATCACCGCAGGATCGGGAATCCGAAGAAGAAACCGACGAGGAGGGCGGGCGTGACTTCCTCGGGGAAATGGAAATCGCTGCGCGCATCATGATCACGGGTGGCGACGAACGCGAAGATGCACGCATGACCCGCGCGGACCGTTTGCTGATTCGAAACGCCATCTACCTGGCCGCAGAGCGCACCCGCATTGCAGGCCGGGAGCAAGTACTCACCGCGGACGTGGTCGCCGCACTGCGGGAACTCGGCACGCAGGAAGCCCTCGCCGAGGTCCGCCGGCACCGCGCAACTGAAATGGCCGACGGCATGGCGCTCTTTTGCTCCGGGCTTGCCGGGAAGTTCTTCAACCGCCTCGGCAGACCGTGGCCGTTGGTCGATGTGACCATCCTCGACATGGGTCTGCTGGCTCGCGAAGGCTACGAGGACCAGTTGACCGTCGCCTATCTCTCCATGATGAGCCACATCAATGCGCTGGTCGAAGCACAACAGCACGACCACCGGCCGACGCTGGTGGTCACGGACGAAGGGCATATCATCACAACCAATCCGTTGCTCGCGCGCTACGTCGTCAAGATCACCAAGATGTGGCGAAAGCTCGGTGCCTGGTTCTGGATCGCAACCCAGAACCTCGAGGATTTTCCCGATGCCAGTCGCCGCATGCTCAACATGATGGAGTGGTGGCTGTGTCTGGTCATGCCCAAGGAGGAAGTGGAGCAGATCGGACGCTTCAAAGACCTGACCGACGAGCAGCGACGCCTGTTGCTGTCAGCCCGCAAGGAACCCGGCAACTACACCGAAGGCGTGGTCATCGCCGACAGCATCGAGGCTCTGTTTCGCAACGTGCTACCACCATTGTCGCTCGCGCTCGCCATGACCGAAAAGCACGAAAAAGCCGAGCGCACGGCCATCATGCGCGAAAACCAGTGCTCCGAGCTTGAGGCTGCCTACATCCAGGCTGAACGCATTGTGCGTAGGAATGACGGCGATGGCTGAAAGGCATCTTGCAGAGCTGCACCGGGTTATTTCCGGCCGTTAGCCTGGTATCCTATTGAGTTTCAAGAGTTTTTCGATATTTTCGTCGTTTGTCAGTACTGTGACCTGATTCGCACCTTGGCTTTGCTGTCTGTACGTACATAGGTATATACTCCATTAGTACATCTGTACGTACACATGGAGGGCTCACTATGACGACCGCAGTCAAGAAAATCAGCAAGCACGGTAACTCTGCAGCAGTTACCTTGTCGCCAGCAGATTTACAGCATCTTGCGGCTGGTCTTGGCGATTGCGTTGCCATTGAGCATCGGGAGAATGGCGTTTTCATTACTGCCTACGACGATGATTTTGCACGCAAAGTAGAAGCTATTGATCGATCGCGTCGAAAGTATCGCAATGCATACCGCGAGCTCGCCAAGTAATTGCCTGTCTGGCTCAATCAACGCGAGATCGAATATTTCCTGGAACTGACCATCGCCGAAGATGGGGGATTGCGCGGGCCTGTCAATGATGGCCCGCTGCAATCGACACTCGCGCGACCCCGACACTTGTTAGCCTACAATCCCGGGGCATCAATTCACCAACTGGCAGCCGCGTATGGATTTGGTTTCGCGCGAAATCACTGCTTTGCTGACGGCAACAAGCGAGTAGCACTAAATGCGATCGACGTCTTTCTGATATGTAACGGCGTAGAGTTTGCTGCCAATGAAGCGGAGGCTGTCGTCATGATCCGCGCTGTCGCGGCCGGCGAAGTGGACGAAGATACGTTGGCAACTTGGATTGAGAACAATTCATGCGCCGCCTAAACAATACACTCGATAAGTAACTCAAAATCCGCAGACTCGGGTCAGTCCTGATCGTCTGGCGGCAGCGGAACGAGTCGCTGACCACATGTGGCGCCAGAAACAACCATTGAGCAAAAATACACGTCGACCGCTGACATCTTGACTCAGTCTTTAGCAGTGCTGACTCGACGCAGCGCAATATCGTCTTGATAGAGGCGCAGTGCACGGCCGGGCATGGGTCCGCGAATATTTTTCCGGGCTTCGCCACATTCGCGCCTTGCCAAACGCCGTCACGCCTGGCAAGGGTTACGCCTGTCATTCTTGCTCGCGGCGTCTCAGCATCAGGAGCCCTCTGACAACAGCAGACATGATGCAGTTTCGACCACACACTGTACGGGTTGCAGTGATCGCTGTAGCGGTTCTCTCGTCGGCACACGCCGATGTATCCGTCGAGCGGCTGCGACTTGATGTTTTCACGACCGAGGATAGCCCCGTACAAGGTGAAGCAGAATTCTTAAGACACCATCCCAAAGCAATCTTGCGTGTGCATCGGGTGGATCGTATCGCGCAATTGGAGGCCGAGTTATCCCTGAACCTTTCTGTCGATCCCGACCAAGCCGAGCAGCAGGCGCTCCGGCGACTGCAAAACCAGTCGAGTGAACGCCAGGACGAATTGCAGCAAACGGCCAAGTCGCTGGCACTCGCCCTGCAACTCGGCATCAAGCGTGTGCCTGCGATCGTCATCGACCAAGAACGTGTGATCTACGGCCTGACCGACTTGGCCGCAGCGCTGAAACTCGATCAAAGCTTGCTAGACCGCAGGTCACCATGATCTGGATTGGCCTCGCAGCGCTGTCTGTTGCGGCGTGGATCAGTACATCGCCCGCTGGCGAGATATCGACCGACGAGATTGTCAACAAAACGGTAGACGTGACCTTTGCTTGTCTCACCTGGCAGCCCGTGGGATTGCTTTTCCGACTGCGGTGTTCGTAGTTTGAGTGCAATGTCGAAACCTCACTCAAAGTTTGTCACTAGATACTCGGAGCTGTCCACTCAAGACATTACGTCACCAGAATCGAATCAACCAACGGGTCCTTGTCAGTCAATGCGCAATGTACGTGCAGACAAACACCCAACCATGCCCAGGACGTCTTTCTTAACAGGCGTTGACATTCAGTTGTTTCCGTCCTAAAAGACGAGAACGCTGCTCAGGTGCAGTAAATATTTGTAGAACTAAGACGGTTAAATCGAACAATTTTCAAAGAAAAATCAGTTGGAAAATGGAACTTTGTAATGAAACGAATCTTGAGTATATGCACAGTTGCGTTGCTTCTCGCGATGCCCCCAGGAATCTCTTTTGCCAATGAAACTGCGGTGCTTCGGGAAGTGCAGTTAGCTAATGATGCGCCAAACCAATACGTGAGCTGCCTTGCCAAGGAGCAGGAATTGCGATCTTCTATGGGGGAGGCAAATCAACGGTGTCAGGCCGAGTATAGACAAGCGACGAAATTTTTGGGCAATCGATTGGAAGTGTTTAACGAGAGAATTCGGGAGTTATATGAGCGACGTGAACTGCGGGATCCTATCGCACAGCTTGAAAGGACCAGAAACAGACCGCGACCGGCTACGAGGTATTCGCAAAGAGAGGCCCAACGACTCGCCTACGAAAATGATGTCGCCAACGGTCGCGCAAGGGACGAAAAAGGCATAGCAGCTGCGCTTAACAGATATAGCGCTTGTATCCGAAGTGCCCCCGACTACGCCACTAATTTTGATCTTGCTAAATTGAAATGTGACGACCTTAGGCACGACGCTGCGGTACGATTTAGTTCTGAAGTAGTGGAGGAAAGTATGGCAGTTGTCGATGCCGTAATCATGGACCAATGGCGGGCATCAACACAAGGGCGAGGCAGGAATCAATGAGTGCCTCTTTCCGAGTAATGCTTGTTGCATTCATCTTCTTGGCGGGAAATGCCTCAGCGTCAATTTCCGGTCCAACGCAATCGTCGGGAACCTTCACTCTGACTTGGTCGCCGCCGGGCACATATACGTTCACAAGGCTGATCGAGAAGAACAGTGGTACCACGTTTAGCGGCGGTCCCCTGGGTGGTTCTGTAACTCTGACTCGAACAAGTGGCATTTACGACTATAGTGAAGAGTATTGTGTCTATTTTGCGCCGGACAATTCGCTTTGGTGTCAAGAGGCGGATACGCATACCATTGTTGTCGATCCAACCGGGGCGGCACCAAATGATGCTGTTCACATTATTACGAGTGGCGACTTCGACTCGGACGGCGTGCAGGATATCGCTGTAATAGCACCTTTTCCCGATGAGCAACTCGTAGATGACTTCATTCTTCGCGGATCTGGAGGAGGGAACTTCACTGTTTTTGAATCACCATCAGGTGCGCAACTCCTCAGCGCGAGGCAAGCACCTTTGCTTCAGGGTGAGGTGCTGGTGGGCGACGCTACTCTTGATTTCGCCCAAGACGTCTTTCTAACAGGTATGCAATCGATTGACGATTTCGCGATCTGGAGCACATATTCACAGCAAGGCAATAGCCCACAGAACGCCATACGCATCTCGGCTGACGTAGTCGACTTTATAGCTGATACGGTCTCTGGCTTGAATGACCCTGCGTTCTTCGATAATGCCATTACGACGCAGACGATAACGACTGCCGGGTGGTACGTAGTGTATGTTCTAGTCGTTTCTCCGGGTTATGCTTATGATGAGTTTGGAATTTGGCGATGGTTTGATGTTGGTTTTGCGACAATTCAGATCTACTATGAAGTCAACGATACGATTGATGTGTTGAATCCGAATATCTCCCCCGAAGCATACTCACTAAGCCAAGAATTGGACGACATTGGTCCGACAAAAGGAAATGTGCAAGTAGCTGCAGCTATCGAGAAGATCCTAATTGTTCTAAAGGACGTACTTGATGTGGAAATCGGCGGTCCGGAAGTCCAACCGCCTTGGTCAACACCAAAGGACTCACCTGGCGCTTTGCCAGGAGTCACTGTTGTACTCGACGTATTGTGCGAGGCGCTCGGAGTATATTGTGACCCGTCGCAGTCGGGCTACGATCCAAAGCGCGAACTTCAAATTGTTCGAGATTGCGAGCTTTCCGAGATTGAAGCGGGGATAAATGCGGTACTTGGCGCCGACGGATTCAGGGAGCCAAAAGTTAATGCACCAACAGGAAATGATTTCTCAATAACAAGTGCTCAGCAACAAATAAGCCTACAGGGCAGCCCGGCGGCCCGCCGATCGTTTTGGCAAGATAGGTTGGACGTTTCGTATGATCCGTTAGGACCACTGGGATTAGATGTTGTAAATGACGAGTGGGCGCTTGGCTGTATGGCGAATCGACGCTACGAGCGATTTGCCGCGGATCATGGTGTTCCCAATAGTTTGAACGGTGTAGGTGTACAGATCATGCGCAGGCACCGGGATGCCGTAAATGATGAAGTAGATCAAGGTGGCCCCTTTACAATTGGAAAGTTGGGGCACCGTCAGATTGCTGATTATCATCACACTGTGTTTGGAAATATTGGGCTGCCGCCAGATACTTTCGGCGGAACTCCACGGAGCGGAGCCAGATGGGAGGTGGTACTAACAGGACGATATTGGTGCCCAAGTTGTGACAAGGATAACTAGCCTCGCGATATCGACTGTAATCTTCTGGTCTTGCGCGTATGGCTGCTTCCAAGGCAATGACGATAGTGGTTCGCATTATCGCAGCGAATACTTGATACCCGACGAATACTCTCCCGAACCGGGTGTCCGCGACTCGTCTTCTGGTGCGACCCATATTAACTCGATGGAATTTTCGTTTGAGCTAACCGGCGCGGAGCTTGCTAACGCTATTCCCGGGTTTGACGACGGCCTCTATGGGATAAGTCATGATTTTATTGTAGTCGTACAGGTTTACGACGAAGACGTGCACGGCAAGTGGAAGCCTGATGCAAGAGAATTACAACGGCGGCGGGAGTTCTGGGAGATGACTGGATACAGATCAACTGCGTGCATTGCGGACGATAGAGAGTCGGTTACAGGATACTATAGGTATTACCTCTATTGCGATCCGAAGCCACACATAAATTCGGGTTTCTATCTCCTTGATCGACGGCCTACGTCGGATTCACCGGTACCGGCCGACATGAACTATATCCGAGGTACATGTCATCATGAGCCTGGACGCCAAAGCGATGAATCGCAATATTTCACGCAATGCCGGTTTCGAAGAAACACTGATTGGAAAGACCAATTTAGCTTCTGGCTGTCTGGCGATAATCTCGCGTTCCTATCCGAAGTTGAGTTACTCATAGCAGGCAAGCTAGACGAATGGCGGCTCGAAAACTAGGATTACTTGATTAGCAGTCAAGTCGTTTGCGCGGTCAAAGTCTCGCTTAGACTAGAATCGCCGCTCATCGAATCTAGTAATGACCGGCAAAAAAGTGTCGCAGTTAACGAATCAGGTCGGGATCGCCGGACGGTTGTCGGCTATCACCTATTTTCCAACTGTGTCGTGTGCGGGCTACTATGAAGTTAAGCGTATCACGTAGCCAGCGAGAGGCGCTGACGAGCCCAGCATAATCGCGCACTTGGGCTAACCCGTTCGAAATTGGATAGCGCTAGGGATCTAATCGACATATCAAAGTAAACCAGCGAGTGCGACAAGCTGTCGCTTGCTGCGAAACGCCCTCACGCCTCGCAAGGGTTAAGCCTGTCAATCTTGCCCGCGCCGACTCAGCATCAAAGGCCGTCAGACAAAGGCAGACATGATGCAGTTTCGACAGCATACCGTACTGGTTGCACTGATTGCTGTAGCGGCTCTCTCGTCGGCATACGCCGATGTACCCACCGAGCGGTTGCGCCTTGATGTCTTCACGACTGAGGGTCGCCCCGTACGAGGTGCGGCCGAATTCTTAAGACACCATCCCCAGGCAATCTTGCGTGTGCATCGGGTGGATCGTATCGAGCAATTGGAGGCCGAGTTATCCCTGAACCTTTCCGTCGATCCCGACAAAGCGAAGCGGCAGGTGCTCCGGCGATTGCAAAACCAGTCGAGTGAACGCCAGGACGAACTGCAGCAAACGGCCAAGTCGCTGGCAGTCGCCCTGCAGCTCGGCATAAAGGGTGTGCCCGCTATTGTCATCGACCAGGCGCGCGTGATCTACGGGCTGACCGATCTGACTGCGGCACTTAGGCTCGATAATCACGTGCCCCGGAGAAAGGCACCATGATCCGGCTCAGTCTCGCAGCGCTGCTTCTCGCAACCTGGATCAGTACATCGCGCGCCGGCGAGATTACGACCGACGAAATCATCAGCAAGACGGCAGACGCAACCTTTGCCTGCTTTCACTGGCAGCCGGTGGGCCTGTGCTTCTGGCTGCGATGTACTTTGTTCGACTGCAACGTCGAAACCTCGCTCAAAGTCGGCCATTACAACCCGGATCTCGTGGTGTCGAGTTACAACGAGCTCGGCAACAATCCCTGGCGGGACATCCGCTCACTCCTGGGTGGCGCTCAGAAGGCCGCCGCCCGAGGCATTTTTGGCCACTTCATCGACGTGCCGGTCGATAGCAGTGGCAATCGCAGTGAAGGCACGCAGCGCCACCGGGACCACAAGAACCTGATCTATCGCGAAACCGATGCCATCGGTCATCCCTCGGCACTGCTGCCCCGGTCATCGCCACTGACACTGTGCGACTCGCAGGCCACGGCATTCATGCCGTACTTTCTATCCGCCCTTGATGCCTGGGCCTGGCGCTTTGGCCTGGTCGAGAGCGTGTACCCTGAAAGTCTGGTTCCAGGCTACCGGGAAGTCGGTCAATGGCCACTGAATACCTGGGGTGCGGTGTACCCACGCACCGGCTGGTCCATCCAGGCCGAGGAGCCCAAGGCGGCGGCACTGACCGCGCAGCGCGCCGGCGACATCGTGACGCGAACGGGTCAGGCGCATGTCTACTGGCCATTGCGTGAGCAGCAATCCAACCAGCAGCGCATCTGGCCACCGGGCCCGTTAGTTGAGTCCGATCCCCGAACCGGCACCTGGCAAATGCTCGTGCCCACGACCGACTCGGACTGCCAAGTGTTCGGGCTCAATGATCTCAACAGCGTGGACAGCTGGGCGAGCGGGCGCGTGGACGAGCAGGGCGACTACGTCTGGAACCTGTGGCGCCCGTACCAGTGCTGCGATCGCGAAGGCCAGCTATTCCTGTTCGACATCAACTGGATCGAGTACCCGCAATGATGCCCCGACACGCAAGCAAGACTGGTGGGCCAGGCATAACCACGCGAAAAGCCGCCCGCCGAGCACTCCTGCTGCTCAGCCTCTGTCTCGCCGCGACGGCACAGGCGCAGAACGACGCACCCACCGAGGACGGGCTGTGGTACTACGAAATCGGCGGCGCCGAGCCGGTGTCGCTGCCGGCCAATCCGACGGTGACGTCAGTGACCCTCGGCGGCACGGTGGAGCTCGGTCTCGGCTACAGCTGCGGCGCCTTTGACCCGGTCATCGCCGTCGAGAACTCACTCAACAACATCAAGGACGGCGCGGACAACATGATGGATGCCATGACCCAGGCCGCCACGAGCGCCATTGCCGCCTTGCCCGCGCTGATCCTGCAGCGCGCCAATCCCGGGCTCTACGACCTCTTTCAAAACGCGCTCCTCAAAGCCGAAGAAACCATGCAGATCGCCACCAAGTCCTGCGAGATCATGGAAGCGGAGATCGCCGCCGGCAAGAACCCGTACGCCGATCTCATCACGCTGTCCAAGGGCAACGACTGGAAACGCCAGATGGGCATCGGCGGCAACGATGCGGTCACGGCCAAGGAGGCCGTCGAGAACGCCAACGGGGACAACGGCGTGCCCTGGATTGCGGGGAGCGCCGGCGGCAGCGGTCAAGCCGAGTTGCGCCTCACCGGCGACATCGTTGAAGCCGGCTACAACATCAACCTCAATCGCCCCATCGATGCCGCAGCGCCGGCCGCGGACGATTCGCGCCTAACCACGATCTGGCCGGCACCGGAAGCCGCCCGTGAGTGGGCGGTCGAAGTCCTTGGCGAGCAGATCGTCACGACCTGCGATGGTTGTGCCAAGGAGAGCGTGCCGGGCACCGGCCTGTTGCCCAAGCTCCAGGACGAACGCGACGCCGTGATCGAGGACCTGCAGGGACTCGTCACGGGCACCATGTCGCCAACACGTGCCAATCTTGCCACCATCAACGCTCCCGGCGTCGCCATCACGCGCCAGGTGATCGAAGCGATCCGGGCCATGCCGGCAACCGAACAGGACCTGATCGCCGGGCGCCTGGTCGCCGAAATCAGCACCGCCCGCACCGTGGAAAAAGCCCTGTATGCACGCCGCCTGCTGCTCTCGGGTCGGCAGGTCCCCGAGGTCTACGCTACCGAAGTCGCGCGTGAGCACACTGACACGACGATCGAGGAACTCGACCGGGAGATCGACAACCTGCTGTTCGAGACCCGCGTGCGCCGCGAGGTCGTTTCCGACACCGTGATCACGCTGCTGCAACGTGCCGCCGCCCGCCGCCAGGCCTCCCTGACCGTCCCCACGGTGCCGCCGATCGACCCCAGGCCCCTCAAAAACGGCCGCGTTGAGGACTAGCACCGTGCAACGTCGCTGGTTCATGCGCTTGTCAGCGCTCGCGCTGATTCTCGCCGTCGTCATGGCCAGCCTCCTGGCCATGACCGGGCAACACGGCGACCTTCAGGCCCTGCACAGCGACATCAAGAATTACCGTTTGGTCACAACGGCCGTCAGGCTGAGCGCCATTGCGCTCTTTGCCCTGGCCTGGCCCAAGCTGGTGCGGGCATCCGAGCAACGCGGCCACATCAGCCTCGAGCGCAGTGCCGAACTGCACGCCCTGCGCTGGCGCATCGTCACCTGGCTGCTCCTGATCGAGGCCCTCGTCGGCCAGAACCTCATCAGCGCCGTGTGGCCCAAACCGACCGTACCCAGCGCATGAGCGTCGACAGCTACCTCGAACTCTTCACGACGCTGTTCGGCTGGACCTTCTACGGCATCCTCTGGGACGTCCTGGTCGGCACCGGCATTGTCTACCTGCCGTTTCTCGGCATCCTGATCGACAACTGGCGCGAACCCGCCGAAGGCGGGGAGTTCGGCACCGTGACCGGACTGTCCCTGCGCCGCATGGAAATCGAGCTCTTCATCGCCCTGCTGGTCGTGGTCGTCGCCGGCCAACCGTCCACCTTCACAGCCCTGAATGCCGGCACCCTGAGCTACTCACCGCCGCCGACCCTCACCAATCCCGATCCCGAGTCGGCCACCATCGCAGCCCCGCAGAGCACCTACGGCAGCGCGGGATTTCAGGGAAGCCCCGAGACGGTGAATCTCCCAATCTGGTGGTACGCAGTCATTGCCGCCACCTCCGGCATCAACCACGCCGTCATCGAAGGCCTGCCCTCGGCATCCGACATGCGCACCTACGAACAACAGGCACGCCTCGCCACTATCGCCGACCCCAACCTGCGGCAGGAAGTGAGCCAGTTCTTCAGTGAGTGCTTCATCCCGGCACGCTCGCAATACCAGGCCGAGCAACCGCGATCCGCCGCCATCACGAACCTTCTCGAGGAGTACGGCGCCGATGATCCCGACTGGCTGGGCTCCCACGTCTACCGCGACACACCCGGCTACTACGACAGCCTGAGACCCACATCCCCCATCAACGGCTGGGCCTTCGTCGCCGCACGCGACACTGAATACGATCCAACGGATCCACCAACCGCCGGCCGGCCCTATTGCAACGAATGGTGGGCCGACAGCGAAATCGGCCTCAGGCAAAAACTGGTTGCCGAAGCCGACCTGACCTCCGGCGGCCTGTCCGGCCTGATCATCGTCATCGCCCCGTTCCTGGCCGGGGAAAAACAATTCGATGCCGTTGCCAAGGTCGTGCTCGCCAATGCACCCCCGTCCTGGTCGAGCAACGATCTCGCCGGCTACAACACCGGGACCTCCGGAGTCATCAGCTACGCAGAGCAGGCGGTCAAAGGTGGCCTTGCCACGGGCGGCATCATCACGGCCTCAGCGCTGTTCTCAGTGACCATGATGGCCATCCTGCACGGCCTGCCCATGGTCCAGGCAGTCCTGCTGCTCGGCCTGTACGCACTCCTGCCCATGCTGGTGGTCCTGTCCCGCTACTCAATATCGATGCTTATGACCGGCGCCATGGCCATCTTCACCATCAAGTTCTGGACCGTCCTCTGGTACCTGGCCCTGTGGGTCGATCAGAACCTGATCCTATCAATGTACCCGGACGTCAACATCTTCTTCCAGATGTTCGCCAACCCCGGCGAACACGACGCCAAACGCATGCTCCTCAACATGATCACCATGAGCCTCTATCTGGGCCTGCCCTTACTCTGGAGCGGGATAATGACTTGGGCTGGCTTCAGGATTGGCCGGACAATTGATGTATCCACTCAGCCACTGCGCGGACCAGTGCAAGATGCGGGAACCCAGGGCGGCAACTTGGGCAAAGCGTTGATTGCAAAAGGCACAAGGCGCTAGTCGTCTTCGTACCATCCAAACGAATCGGTACCGTCGTCAAACATCTCAGTGCGAAAATTGAATTCGCCGCCGCGTGCCGCATTGTCCGACTTGTGATTGGCGTTTGTCGAATCGGCGCTCGAGGCCCAAAAGCCCAAGACTCTCCCAATCACGATAGTGACACGCTGTAGGATGTTCGCGTGAACCATCCCGATATGATATCGCAATTGCGATGTATCGGCGTCCTCGGTTGTTTCTCGCGTACGAGAAGCTAAGACTATCATGCGGCTTCGATTCCCATCACCCGCTCCACCAATCAAATCAATACCTTAGCGATGAACCGATCCACAGATTGGGAGACTACTCCCAATTCATGCCACAAATCTTGATCCGCCGTAACCCTCAGAAATCTGCGCTTCTCCGAATTGCTCTGAAGTTCCTTGTGGCAGATTTGCGACGAAAACGAAATGTGTCTGCAAGGGAGGCGTTAGATCACAAATTATTGATTTCTAGCTGGAAACAGAGCCTTTACACTGCTACAACCGGTATTCAGGGCTATAGCGACCAAATACGGAAATAAAATGTTTGAACAGGCCTTCAAGAACATCGATGACGTCCTTTGGAAGGAAGCCGGATGCACGACTGAGCTCGATTACACCGAGCAAACGTCCTGGCTGCTCTTTCTCAAGTATCTGGATGATCTGGAACAAGAACGGGCAATGGAGGCCGAGCTTGTCGGCAAGGATTATGAATTCATCATCGACGGCCAGTATCGCTGGTCAAGCTGGGCCGCACCAAAGACAAAGGATGGCAATTTCGATCACGACAATGCCTTAACCGGCGATGACCTTGTCGACTTCGTTAATCGCGATCTCTTCCCGTATCTGCGTGGATTTAAAGAGCGCGCCAGCAGTCCTGACACAATCGAATACAAGATCGGTGAAATCTTTGGGGAGATAAAGAACAAATTCCAGAGTGGTTATAGCCTCCGTGATGCTCTTGAGTATATGGATGAGCTTAGTTTTGGCTCACAGAAAGAGAAGCACGAACTCTCGCACCTTTACGAAGCCAAGATCAGAAACATGGGCAATGCCGGACGCAATGGCGGTGAATACTACACACCGCGTCCGCTGATCCGCGCGATGGTCCAAGTCGTCAAGCCGAAGGTTGGCGAGACAATTTATGACGGTGCGGTGGGATCAGCAGGCTTCTTGTGCGAAAGCTACGAGTTCCTGAAGAAAGGCAAACTAACAACAACGCAACTCAAGACCCTTCAGGAAACAACGTTCTACGGCAAAGAAAAGAAGAGCCTCGCCTATGTCATAGGGATCATGAACATGATCCTGCATGGAATTGAAGCGCCCAACATCATTCATACGAACACGCTCGCCGAGAATGTCAGCGATCTTCAAGAGAAAGATCGCTTCGATGTCATCCTTGCCAATCCGCCCTTTGGTGGCAAAGAGCGCAAGGAAGTCCAGCAGAACTTTCAGGTCAAAACCGGCGAGACGGCGTTTCTTTTCCTGCAGCACTTCATGAAATATTTGAAGGCTGGTGGGCGTGCGGCGGTTGTGATCAAGAATACGTTTCTGTCAAATTCTGATAACGCTTCCAAAGCACTTCGCAAAGAGCTGCTTGAAACCTGCAACCTGCACACAATTCTGGATTGTCCCGCCAAGACCTTCTTGGGAGCAGGTGTAAAGACAGTCGTGCTCTTCTTTGAAAAAGGTGCGCCAACGCGGAAGGTCTGGTATTACCAACTCGATCCTGGGCGTAGCCTCGGCAAGACCAACCCACTCAATGATGACGACCTGAAGGAGTTCGTCGAACTGCAAGTGAGCTTTGCAGATTCTGAGAAGTCTTGGTCGGTCAACGCCGCCGAGATTAGTCAGGACACGTTCGAACTGTCAGTAAAGAATCCGAATGCCAATACGGAACAGCCGCTACGTGATCCGGACGAGATCATCGAGGAGATCATCGCGCTTGATGAACAAAGTTCGATGATCCTGAAAGACATTAGAGGCATGCTGTGACTGGTAACTGGGTTGTAGGGCAGTTAGACGATTTCTGCGATGTACAATATGGCACTCGCGTCGTCAAGAAACGCGATGCCGGTACGAAATTTCCTGTTTACGGAGGCGGCGGCAAGACATTCAGTGTCGACGACTTCAATCGAGAAAACAGGGTCATAGTGTCACGTTTTGGCATGTCACCTTCCTGCACCCGCTATGTTGAAGGAAAGTTTTTCCTGAATGATAGCGGGCTCACTTTGACCCCTAAAGACAACCGCCTTCTGCAACGATTTCTAGACTACCAGACACTTTCTCTAAATGATGAAATCTATCGCCTTGGCAGGGGCGCTGCCCAGAAAAATCTTGATGTTAATAGCCTGAAACTCATTCCTATTACGTTTCCCGGCGACACTGATACGCAACTACATATTATTGAAACGCTCGATCGGGCATTTGAGGGTATTGATCAAGCCTCAACAAATGCAAGTAGAAACCAGGATAGCGCGAAGGAGCTATTCGAAAGTGCGCTGAATTCTGTATTCCTCCACGATACTGAGAATTGGACCGAGACGGAACTCAGCAATATTTGCTCAATTAAGCACGGGTTCGCCTTCAAGAGCCAATTCTTCGCATCCGAGGGTGACTATGTCGTTTTGACTCCAGGGTCATTTCACGAAACAGGTGGATTCCGTGATCAGGGCGAGAAGACCAAGTTCTACGACGGTGACATCCCTGACGGATACATTCTTCAAAAAGACGATTTCCTCATAGCTATGACTGAGCAGGCGGTCGGTTTGCTCGGAAGTTCCCTGATCGTGCCGGAGTCTAACCGTTATTTGCACAACCAACGTCTTGGGTTGGTACAGGTATCCGAAGGCGTTGAGTGGTGCAATGACTTCTTTCTTCACCAGTTCAACACACAGAACTTTCGCAGAGCGGTTCAAGAAACGGCTTCGGGACTCAAAGTCCGTCACACTTCCCCCAAGAAGTTGGGTGCGATCAAAGTACGATTTCCGAACTCTCTAGCTGCGCAACAAGATATTGCCAATCGACTAAACGAACTACAAAGCAGTGCTGTTACCTTGCAAGAGAACAATCGAATCAAGATTTCCAAGTTAAGTCAGTTGAGAAAGTCTGTGCTCGCCAAGGCATTCTCTGGGAAGCTAGGTCCCGAGCAAGCCCAGTTCGTCAAAAAAGAGGCCGTCGCATGAATGAGGCGGAGACCCGAGCAGAGCTGATCGATCCGGCGTTGAAGCAGGCCGGATGGGGCGTTGTCGAGGGTAGCCGCATTCGGCGTGAAGTTATTGCGCCCGGTCGCTTGCACGGCGGTGGTAGGAGGGCCAAGGCTCTCAAGTGCGATTACGTGCTGTTCTACAAGGGACAGAAACTTGCTGCCCTGGAGGCCAAGAAGCGAGACTTGTCTGAAACGGAAGGGGTTGGTCAGGCTAAGGATTATGCCGAGCGATTGATGACGCGCTTCGCCTATTCGACCAATGGCCGTGGCATCTATCAGATCGATATGCACACGGGCAAGGAAGGGCATGTTGATGCCTATCCGTCGCCGGAGGAGCTCTGGAATCAGACTTTTGTCGAGGCCAGTGAATGGCGCAATCGCTTTGGTGAGGTGCCGTTTGAGGACAAAGGCGGGCAGTGGGAGGCCCGCTACTACCAACACAATGCGATCAATAAGACGCTTGAGGCGATTGCGAAAGGCGATAAGCGCATTTTGCTGACCCTTGCCACCGGCACCGGCAAGACCTTTATCGCATTCCAAATTGCCTGGAAGCTTTTTCACAGCAAGTGGAATTTATCGGGCGAGCCGACGCGGCGGCCGCGCATTCTGTTCCTAGCTGACAGGAATATTCTGGCCGATCAGGCCTACAACTCATTTTCTGCCTTTTCTGAAGATGCGCTCTGCCGGATCGACCCGGCGATCATTCGGAAGAAGGGGAGGGTGCCGAAGAACGCTTCGATCTTCTTCACGATCTTCCAGACCTTTATGACCGGGACCGATGAAGATGGCAATCCGGCCCCGAGTTTCGGTGAATATCCCGAAGACTTCTTCGATTTTGTCGTTATAGATGAGTGCCACAGAGGTGGCGCAAATGATGAAAGCAATTGGCGCGGGATTCTGGACTACTTTTCGCCGGCGGTGCAGCTTGGACTGACGGCGACGCCCAAGCGCAAGCACAATGCCGACACCTATGCGTATTTTGGTGAGCCTGTCTATATCTATTCGCTCAAAGAGGGCATCAATGACGGGTATTTGACGCCCTTTAAGGTGAAGCAAATTGCGACCACGCTCGATGACTATGTCTACACATCAGATGACGAGGTCATTGAGGGCGAGGTCGAAACCGGAAGGCGATATGACGAGGACGACTTTAATCGCATCATTGAAATCAAAGAGCGCGAGAAATACAGAGTCAAACTTTTCATGGAGCAGATTGACCAGCGTGAGAAGTCACTCGTGTTCTGCGCTACACAGGATCATGCCCTTGCAGTACGCGACCTGATTAATCAGAGCAAGGACAGTTCTGACCCCAATTACTGCGTCCGTGTCACCGCCAATGACGGTGAGCTCGGCGAGCAGCACCTACGTACCTTCCAGGACAACGAAAAGACAATCCCGACGATATTGACGACTTCGCAGAAGCTCTCTACCGGTGTGGATGCACGCAATGTCCGCAATATCGTGTTGATGCGCCCCGTGAATTCGATGATTGAATTCAAGCAGATCATCGGGCGCGGAACGCGGCTCTATGACGGCAAGGACTATTTCACGATCTACGATTTCGTGAAGGCCTATGAGCACTTCAACGACGACGAATGGGACGGCGAGCCGCTGGAACCGGTTGAACCTACGCCCCGCTCGCCCGGTCCGGGTCCCGGGCCCGGGCCGGATGAGTCCGGCGATCCAGGAGGCGATGATGAGCCGCCACCGAAAAAGCTCAAGATCAAGCTGGCCGACGGCAAAGAGCGCACCATCCAGCACATGATGGCGACAACCTTCTGGAGCCCGGACGGTAAGCCCATGTCGGCAGCGGAGTTTGTCGAAAAGCTATTTGGTGAGCTGCCAGCCTTGTTCAAAGACGAGGACGAACTCCGGGAGCTATGGAGCAAGCCGGATACGCGAAAAGCGCTCCTGGAGGCACTTGCCGAGAAGGGCTACGGCGATGAACAGCTTGCCGAAATTGAAAAGATGGTCGATGCGGAGAAGAGCGATGTCTTCGATGTGCTTGCCTATATTGCCTTCGCGTCGCCGCCGATCACACGTGTGAAACGTGTAGATACGCACCGCGACAATATATTCGAGGGGTACGACGAGCCGTTACAGCATTTCATTGAGTTTGTCCTTGCGCAGTACATCAATGAAGGGGTAGGTGAGCTCGACCAGGACAAGCTGCCCGATCTATTGGAGCTCAAATACAAAGGTGTCCGTGAAGCAGCAGAGCTGCTTGGCGGTGTAGCCCGTATACGGGAGACCTTCGTCGGGTTTCAAAGGCACTTATACGATTAGAAAGGATCAGGTTAGATGCCGCGCATATTTAACATTAGCGAGAACAGCGAGGACGTCAAAAAAACACTGGCGCGCTCATTCCAGTCTGCCCACCTAAACTTCCTGATTGGTAGCGGTGCCTCGCTTCCAGCAATCCCGATTGCCGGCACAACGGAAGCAGAGATCGCTGCGTTGTTCGATGCCGGTCAGGAACAAGACGCGCGAAACCTCATGCGTGAATTCCTGGCAGGCATTCAAGGTCCCACCAACCGGCTCATCGCCGACGAGGATGATGCGGGGAACGCTGAATCGCTGGCAATGTACAAGCTTCTTCTTGGAACCATTGAAACAGTTCTCAGTGAGCGCAGAACCACCTTATTGCCTAAACGAGCGAGTATCTTTTCGACAAACTATGATCTTCTTGTCGAGAAAGCCGCCGTCAGCTTTCCGGGGCTGGTCCTTAATGACGGATTTAGCCGTGTCCCAAGTTTGGATAACCGGATGGAGTTTGCGCCTCGATCCTTCTTCAATACCATTTACAACACTGGAAACCTGTATGAATACAAGGTCGAAATTCCATCAGTCAGCTTAGTCAAACTCCACGGCTCGTTATCTTGGAAGAAGGGCAACGAGCAGATTTTGTTCGACGTTTCGTCAAAGGACGTTCCCCCAACCGGCAGCAGCGACGATGACATCCAGGCGTTCATCGAGTCTTACGCTGTGGTTCTTCCAGAGACAACAAAGTTCCGCACAACGCTGATGGACAGTACGTACTACGAGTTGTTGAGGATCTATGCCAACGAGCTTGATCGCGAAAACACCTTATTGATGGCTTTTGGTTTCTCATTCGGGGATGAGCACATACTGGGCATTACGAAGCGCGCCTTAAAGAATCCGACGTTGAAACTTGCGATCTTCGCGTATAGCGAAGCAGGGCGGGACGACCTTGCTCAAAAGTTTGACGGACACAACAACGTCAATATTATTGGGCCGCCAGATGGTGAGCACATCGACTTCACAAAGTTTAATGACACGATTAGTGGCGTGTTGCCCTTCTTTGGGAAGAACAAATGACCGTAGACAAGCTCACCAAAGACGCTGTTCTAAGAGTCGGTGAGGTATGCGGTGTCGATGGTCGCAGAATTTACGTGCTGGTCGACCGCAACAAAAATCTATCTGATTTACTCTATGACGGCGACATACTCAAAAATATCTCGGTCAATAGCTACATAGAAATTCGTAAGGGTTTCCTCAGCATCATCGGGCGCGTCGAAGGCGAAAAGATCGAAGAGGAGCGTTTTCCGCCTAATGCTGAGTATCAAGACGTCTTGGATAGAAACAAACGAATCTTGACCGTATCACTATCGGGCTACATCGACGAAGACGGGGAATTCAACGGCGGTACAAAGGAGCTGCCTCTAATTGGCAACGAAGCTTATATTGTAACGCGCGAAAAAATTCATCTCGTTCACAATCTTGCAAAGCCGAACTCTCCCACGATCTGCATTGCTACGATTTTTGGCGATGATTTTGAGATCGAATTTCCCGTCGACAATTTGTTCAACAGTCATATAGCAATATTCGGCAATACTGGTAGTGGCAAGTCGAACACGCTCGCATATCTCTACCAGGAACTAGTCGGAACGTTATCGGCACGCAATGAAGATGCATTCAAGGAAAATGCTCGGTTCTGCCTGTTTGATTTCAATGGTGAGTATATAGACCCAGCTTGCATAGCAACTGGAAAGAAGGTTTACAGCCTCTCCACACGAGCAGTCGATGCCGACAAGATACCGATGAGACAAGAGGACCTACTTGACCTTGAGGTTTTGTCTATCCTTGCAGATGCGACAGAGAGGACACAGAAGCCCTTCCTGAGAAGAGCTATTAATCTATACAAGCATGTATATTCAAAAGATGATCCCGAAGAATATCTTAAGAATATCATCCGAAATCGTATCCGTGATGCTCTTCAGATGACCGATAAGGTCAGGGTGTACTTACTGCTTGATTATTTCCGACAGATTTTACCGGCGGAGGATGATGACGGCGAGCCAATTGATATTGCTTCCGATCTCGACTGGCATAACATGGTAGGAGAGTTTTATATCAAGGGAACTGATCACTATCTACAACAAGACCCGGATCGAATTCAAACGACCTTTCTATACAATCATGTTAATCAGTTCTCGCTCGAAGACAGTTTACTGTCAAACCTGATCACGTTTCTTTATTTGCAGTTGGTTGCCGATGTTATTGCCAATCGTGCACAAAATGAACATATTGCCCCGGTTATCAATCGACTCAAGGCCAAAAAGAGCGACATAGACAAGCTATTTACTTTGGATGACGAAGGGTCTTTCTGGGAGAGAAACTTCGTCGTCATAAATTTGAACGAAGTAAATCTCGATATGAAGAAAACCCTTCCACTCTTACTGTCAAAGAAGCTCTATTCAGAGCACAAAGCGGATGGCGTCGGAAAGTCCCTTACGATCATAATAGACGAAGCCCATAATATTTTGTCGAAACAATCGTTCCGTGAAGCCGAGAGCTGGAAAGACTACCGTCTTGAGACTTTTGAAGAGATTATTAAGGAAGGGCGAAAGTTCGGTGTGTTTGTCACCATAGCGAGCCAGCGCCCGAACGACATATCACCCACAATTACATCGCAAGCCCACAATTACTTCATCCATCGCCTGATCAATCATCACGACCTAGCCACTATCGCCAGCGCCGTTTCCTATATCGATCGTGTTACGGAAGAGTCGATACCGACGTTGCCCACCGGCACTTGCGTATTTAGCGGGGTTGCGAGCCAGATGCCGCTAAAGATCAATGTGAAACCCCTCGAAGACCACGCCAGACCACAGAGTGGCACTAGGAGATTCGGCGATATTGTCCCTCGTGTTCCCGAAGACGGCGGCCATTGAAATGACAAAAGAAAAGATCATGCTCAACTGCGATACGTGCGGGAATCCCTATCAGGAAGGGCCGCACCGCTACGAAGGTCACAAGCTCCACCGGTATGGCGGCATCATGGTTTGCGATGGTTGCTGGCAGGGTAACCACGATGGCTGGAACCCACATTTCGAGCCGATATTGCTCGGCATTCTCAAGGAGAAGGGCTTGCCGGTTCCGGAGCGCAATGAACAAGGATTGCTTCCGCGCGAATAGCGTATCGATTCGGTTCGGCAGTGCCTACGTGCCTTTTTCCTTGCATCACCCGGCGCATCTTCTTTAGCTTGTAGTCATGCGCAATATCTTTGATCAGTACAGTCAGCCGGAGAACAGGCTTACGCACGCCCTGGCGAGTGTGCTGCATCAGGATGATAATTTGCTCAAGTCGTTTCTGGCGGCTTTTGGCCCAAAACGTAGGCCTTCGGTGAAAGGTTTGGAGGTGATAGAGCAGAGCTTGCCGGGACAGCCGGTGGCCGGTGAGGAAGAACGTGAATCACAGGGACTGCCTGATGCGCTGATCTATGATGATGAGGGCTGGGCCCTGATCATTGAGAGCAAGGTGATGGACTCGCTGACAAAGGGCCAGTTGCGGCGGCATCAGCGCACCATTGAGCGATGCGGCTTTGAGAGGATATCCGGTCTGGCAATTACTGTGCGGGAACCTGGTTTTTCATTTGACGGCTGGCGGATGACCACATGGAAGGACGTATATTCCTGGGCCAGCAATCACAAAAGGGACTCGCAATGGGCGGGTTTCTTGGTAGATTATTTTAATGTTGCCGAGGCACGTATGGCAGCAAGTGAATATCTGAAGGAGGGGACGATTACAGAATTCTCAGGCATAGATTTTGATCCCTATACCTACCTGGAGGGTAAGCGCGTATTGCGCTTGCTTTCAGAACAGCTGCGGGGCAATGCTGCCTTCATTCGGGACATGCGCCTTGATGCCGATACCAAGCGCTCCAGTATCACCGATCAGGGGCGGCTCTGGGATTTCATATCTTTTACTTCGCCGGACGGGTCTTCGCCTAAGTTTGACAAATATCCGCACTGCACGATCAGTGTCGGGCCTGATGATGCCGAAGCGATGATTACATTCCCGCAGGGGATGCCCGCATCGCTGCGCGCGGCCACGCACGGAGGTTCGGCTGAAGAATTCTCGGAGCGGCTTGTAGAGACCAGTGAGGCTGTGGTCAAGGCGCTTGGGAAGCTCAAGCATTTCAGGCCAATTGTTCGGATTCAGCAGCGGCGCTACAAGTCGCAAAGCGCGATCCCGGTCAGGGACGCTTTATCTGAGTTCGACTTGCGGACGATCTATGCCGGATACGATCCGGTGATGGCGCGTCCGGTTAAGCAGCAGCCGCAATGGGCTGAAATGGCCTATGAGCTGCTTGCGAACAAGCACTCCAACATGCAGTTCCAGATTGGTGTCAATTTTGATTATGCGCGCGGGAACGAGCTCGCGCAGAAGGATGCCGACAAGCATTTTGTTGCGGCCTTTAAAGCACTGCGCTGTTTTGCCGCTCCTGTAATTGACTAGCTATTCCTGTTCTGGCGCGTCCACCCGCACGTAGTCTGGCGTGGTCGACCGAGCTCTCGCGAATCAAGCCCATGTCATGGACTTGGCCATTCGGCATCGATCCCTCGCACAAATCTCATCCTGACACACCCTGCTTGTTCCAGGCCGGGCGCACCTTGGCAACAAGCCCGGTCTCAAGACCGCTTACGACATCGACCGGCAGGGTGTTCCATGTCGTTGGTTCCGGAAAGGCGGCGAGGGTCTCGACAGTCTTGCCGGATCTAAGCGCGGCCTTGATCAGGCCGTTAATACGAATGCTCGTGCTTTGTGTCGGACCAGGCTTCTTATAGTGGCCCATGCGGTTCCTGAATCCTTTTAGGCTTCTGCCAATGTAGTATACGTCTCCATCAACGACATGCGCATAGACGCCGGGCTCGCGCGGCAACTTGCCTTTAAAATGAATTCCGTTCTCCGTCAATTCCCACGCGCCATAGTTCTTGAATCCGGCATTGATTAGCGCTTCCGCTTTTATTGGCATTGTCACTGAAGCGCGTGGCTTCGCCGTTCTTTTCGTAGCTCTTCGTACAGCTGGCGGCTGCCCTGCTTTTCCGGTTCGCGCGAAGCAAACGATTTTGCGCGACAAGTCAACGGCTTCCACTCTGAAACCTGCCGCGTGCCAATGTGGGGCCCGTGAGCCGCCTTTCTGATTCGCCCACCATTCCCGGTACGTGAACGCAGACTTCGGCAGTTTCGTGCCGATGATCTTTTCAATCTGCCCGAAGCTGAGGGACACCTGGCGTTTTCCGGGTGTCATACCTCTCAAATAGTCCTGTAACGCCTGATACTTCACAGCTGACCTTTCTTTAGAATTCGCAGCTCTTCATGCCTGTGTAGCAGCTGTTTTAGGTTGTATCAAGTTATCTCCCGGCGGGGCGCTAGATATGCTACACACGCGTCCTTATTTAGCCGCGTCGTGTACAGCTAGGTAGCACTGGTGCTCTGATTTCGTCGACTTGCGTTGATTCGGCTACCGATCCAGTCCTCTATTTCACTCTCGACCCAGCCGACTGATCGCCGGGCCAGCTGGACTTGTGCTGGGAAATCACCGTTGAGCATCAGTTCATAAATCGTCGATCGAGGAAGCCCTGTACGGGCGATGACTTCAGGGAGCCGGCAGATTCTTTGATTCGGCATTGATTGGATCCGTAAGGCGCTGGTTGGATCCGAAGAATCTAGACGAGTCTGCTACGGAGTGAATCCGTTAAGCCATGCAGGAACTGACGGAGTTTTGCATAGTGTCTCGGCTGGTCACGTTGGTAGTCTATACAACCGTCTTGGAACGACGGGCACCGCCATTCGTTAGTTTGGGTGGACAATGCGGTCGAGTTCGTCTGCCCACATTTGCATCGCAGCAATTCGCTCTTCTTCGTAATCCGCTTGGTTGTACACGGCCATGACACCGGCCATTCGATGATTGAGAATCTTTTCTACAATATGCGGCCCGATCTTCATCTCGTTAAGTCGGGTGGCGAAAGTTCGGCGCAAGTCGTGCGGTGTGAAACGACCCTGGTGCTTTTGCTCCCTGATGTCATTTCCGATTTTGTTGTTGGCGCACCAGCGACTCAGATACGCTTGGACGGCCGTTGGTGATACGTGGCCAAAGATCTTGCTCCGATTCGGACCCCGTCGTCCAAGTAGATCGAGCGATTGGCGCGAAAGCGCAACCCAATGATCGCGTGCGGATTTGTTGTTTTTAGCGGGTATGAACCAACGATCACCAACAATGTCACCCCAATGGGCGATTTGTGTTTCACGAATCCGTTGGCCAGTAAGCAGCAAGAAACGGAACAACTCGGTGTGGCGCTCGGTATTCCATAAAAGTCGAATCTCTTGGTCTGTAAGCACGCGTTGCCGGGCGCTTTCGACACCACCAACAACTTTGCGGGTGAGTTCCGAAATAGGGGAGTACTGAAGATATCCGATCTGTACGGCATGCTTGAACACCTGCTTCAGAATCTCCATAAGCCGATTGGCAGCAACGTTGCCATGCTTACGCGCGTATTTCTTGAGCGACCTGCGAACTG
Source organism: Gammaproteobacteria bacterium (assembly GCA_030425905.1). Taxonomy (GTDB): domain Bacteria; phylum Pseudomonadota; class Gammaproteobacteria; order Steroidobacterales; family Woeseiaceae; genus UBA1847. The sequence continues at coordinate 974 of JAUHZT010000001.1, read as the reverse complement.
TGACAAGATCGACGAGATGGATATTCATCGCCACGAGATGCGGATCGTCCGCAGTCAGCCTTCGGATGTAACCCTCCATTTGCTCTGGACGACGCCACACTTTGCAGTTCTGATCGAACCAGTCCTGGAGCAGGTCGGCAACAGTCTTGTCCTCGATTGCATCAACGCCAAATTTCTTGAGCATTCGGCGGGCTTCAGCGAGACTCACCTCCGGGTAGCGACCGATGGTCGAGAAGGACGCGGCACCGTTCTTCATACGGCGAATGACCCAGGACGCACTCCTTGTTCGTTTGCGCAAGTACAGTCCGCCGCCGTCGGCGGTCAAGGAAGTGCCGGTCTTGCGAAATAGGGCATCAACTTTGCTGGCTGTCAATCTGTGGAGCATGAATATGGACTTTCTGGCTACAAAACTGGCTACAAATTACCTCGGATACCCCCGGATCGGCTCGGAAGCGCTCGGAAAAAAGATATTTAAAAACAGCATATTATGATTCAAGAACCCAAGATTAGCATACTATTTGTCTGCATGGGCAATATCTGCAGATCACCAACAGCGGAAGGCGTCTTCAGGCACCTGGTCGAACAGGCGGGGCTGACAGAGTCGGTCCGGATCGATTCGGCAGGAACACACGCGTATCACACCGGTGAACCGCCGGACCGGCGTGCCAGCGAGGCGGCGCTGCGGCGCGGGTTTTCAATGACAGACATCCGCGCGCGCCGCGTCGCAGACGCGGACTTCGACGAGTTTGATTACATTCTCGCAATGGATAACGCCAACCTCAGGGATCTGCAGGCGCGAGCCCCTGAGCAGCATCGTGCGCGGATTCAGTTGTTGCTGGAGTTCAGTGGCCGGACCGGCGCGGACGTGCCCGACCCATACTATGGCGGCGCTGCCGGATTCGAGAGAGTGCTCGACCTCGTCGAAGAGGCTGCAGAAGGGCTGCTGGACACGATCAGCAAGACCGCGCGTTAAG
>JAUHZT010000185.1 GCA_030425905.1 Gammaproteobacteria bacterium | reverse complement strand
TCTTTGCCCGCCACACCGTAGGTGCCCACCATCACGATGTGCCCCGCGAAGTTGTGCGAATCGTGAAAGCGCACCAGCGCCGCGAGCGCCTTGTGAAGATTGCCCTTGCTTCCCTCGGGGAGTTCTTCGTCGCGCGGCGGCGGCACCAAGGCCAGGTAGGCCCGAATGTCGTCGGGGACCATCTCCGACAGCTGGGTGAAGATGCGCACCGCGTTGCCCTCGACGCCCACCGGGCGCACCGCGTCCCGAGAGACCCGATAGACGGCCTCCCGGCTCACCTGCGGCGTCATGTGAAAGACCACCAGCTGCCGGTAGGGAATTCCGGCCGCCGTGCTTTGACGTTGGGCGACGGCCAGCGCTTTTTCGATGAATACCGATGAGCCACCTGCGACACCCGATGTCGCATACGCAGCGAATGTCATGGCGGCCAATGCCACCGGGGCCGCGAATCCGATAGTTGCCGACACCCAGCCCGACACGAAGCCAAGGCTGGGGTGGTAGATGCGCGACAGGAAATTGTATTCACCGCCGGAGCGCGGCATCGCGGCACCCAGTTCGGCGTAGGTCATGGCACCGCAAAGCGCTATCAGGCCGCCAACAAGCCAAAGTAGAAGGATGACGAAGCCGGATCGAATTTCGAGCAACTGAAAACCGAGACTTGTGAACACGCCCGTGCCAATCATGTTGGCAATAACGACGGCGATTACCGTGCTGCGACGGTAGGTGCCAGCCTTGTAATTTGCATCAGCGTTCACAGATCCGCACGATACAGCAACACAAAGATCAGAGGGACAATTCAATGGCGACGATCGTTGTAACAGGATGCAATCGGGGAATCGGTCTCGAGCTGGTTCGGCAGTACGCCGAGCGCGGCGACACCGTCATCGGGGTTTGCCGTCAAGCGAGTCCCGAACTGGAAGAACTGGGCCTGCGCCTCATCGAGAATATCGATGTGAGCGAAGCGACGGGGATTCGCAATCTGGCGGCCGAGCTCGAAGGCGAAACGATTGATGTACTTGTCAACAATGCGGGCATACTGCGTAACGAAGAATTCGGCTCCATTGACTACGACAGTATGCTGGAGCAATACCGGGTCAACACCCTGGGCCCATTGCGGGTCACCGAAGCGCTGGCTGGCAATCTGGTCAAGGGATCCAAAGTTGCAATCGTCAGTAGTCGCGTCGGCTCCATCGACGACAATGGCTCGGGTGGACATTATGGTTACCGGGCTTCAAAGACCGCAGTGAACCAGGTGGGCATGAATCTTCACCATGAATTGCAGCCACGCGGCATTGCCGTAGCTCTGCTCCATCCCGGCCTCGTCGCCACCGCTATGACCGACGGCCGCGGGATTTCGCCCAGCGATTCAGCGACTGGCCTGATTGCTAGAATTGACGAGCTTACGCTGGAAACATCCGGGGGCTTCTGGCACGCCGAGGGCTATCGATTGCCGTGGTAAGCGGTTTTCATGTTGGTTGGCACAAGCTAGTGCTAAAATGCCACCACGCACTTAACGAAAGGACTACTTGATATGGCAGATAACCTGTCTTACGTCTCCCCCGTTTCCCAGGCGCCGGCCAAGGACCGGGCAGATTTCATCTGGAAATGCTATGCCCATGTCGTGGGCGGCATTCTGGCATTCGCGGCGATTGAGGCGTACCTGATTACATCAGGCATTGCGTTCCAGATTGCAGGCGCCATGGTGGATAAGTGGTGGCTTGTACTCGGCGCGTTTATTCTGGTTGGTTGGGGTGCTAGTCACGTCGCCCATACGCTCGAGTCCAAACCCGCACAATACGCGGCCTACGCTGTACTCGTGGTCGCTGAAGCGTTGATTTTCGCGCCCATGATCGCTCTCGCGTCACTGCAGCCCGGGGTGCTCGATAGCGCCATCGGCGTCACGGTCGTTGGCTGCGTTGGCCTGATCGCCGTGGCAATGATTACGGGCAAAGACTTCTCGTTCCTGCGCGGTCTCATGGTTTGGGGCGGCATGCTGGCTCTGGGTGGTATCGGCGCCTCAATGTTGTTCGGCTTCCAGCTCGGTACCTGGTTTTCAGTCGCCATGATCGGTTTTGCCGGCGCCGCGGTGCTTTATGACACCTCCAACATCATGCATCACTACCCGCAGGATCGTTACGTGGGTGCCTCAATGGCGCTGTTCGCCTCTATCGCGCTGATGTTCTGGTACATCCTGCGACTCTTCCTGAGTCGCGACTAAGCTCAGGCACTAATTTCCGTCGCTCCGCCCATGTACGGGCGGAGCGCTGCGGGAACTTCAATACTGCCATCTTCGCGCTGGTCGTTTTCCATAACAGCAATTAGTGCCCGCCCGGCGGCAACCCCGGAACCGTTCAGCGTATGCAGCAATTCCGGCTTGCCTGACTCGGCATTGCGCACTCGGGCCAGCATGCGACGCGCCTGAAAATCACCGCAGTTACTGCACGATGAAATTTCCCGGTACCTCTGCTGCCCCGGCAGCCAGACTTCGAGGTCATAGGTCTTGGTCGCGCCAAAACCCACATCTCCGGCGCAGAGGGCTACCACCCGGTACGGCAGATTAAGGCGTTGCAGGATCGTTTCGGCATGGCCGGTTAATTCTTCCAGTGCGGCTGCCGACTCACTGGCTTCGACAAGATGCACAAGTTCCACTTTCTCGAACTGGTGCTGGCGAATCATGCCACGTGTGTCCTGGCCGTAGGACCCGGCTTCCGAGCGAAAGCACGGCGTGTGCGCAGCATAACGTCGCGGCAACTCGCCGGGCTCGAATATGACCTCGCGGGCAAGATTGGTCAGCGGCACTTCTGCCGTCGGAATCAGGTAAAACGGCGTCTCGGTTGTCGTCTTGAACAAGTCTGCTTCGAACTTCGGCAGTTGTCCTGTGCCCTGCAAAGCGTCACCGTGCACGAGGTAAGGTACATACGCTTCCTCGTAGCCGTGCTCGCTGGTGTGCACGTCGAGCATGAACTGGATAAGCGCACGCTGCAGGCGCGCCAGACCACCGCGCATGACTGCGAAGCGCGAACCTGAAATCCGGGCCGCGGAATCAAAATCGAGCAAGCCCGACTTTTCGCCCAGCTCGATATGGTCACGAACGTCGAAATCGAAACTGCCAGGCGTACCCCAGCTACGGATTTCTACATTCTGTGCTTCGTCCCTGCCATCCGGTACATCGTCCTGCAGCAAGTTTGGCAGGCCCAGCTCGATATCACGCAGTTCCGCCTGAACGACGGACAAGGAAGATTCAGCTGCTTCGAGCTTATCCCCGACGTCTTTGACCGCCGCCAGCAAGGGTGCAATATCCTCGCCCTTGGCCTTGGCCATGCCGATCCGCTTGGCACTCGCATTGCGTTCGCTTTGCAGGGTTTCGGTTTCAACCTGCAAGCTCTTGCGCCGTTCTTCAAGGGCAAGATAACCTGCAACATCAAACTCGAACCCGCGCCGTGCGAGATTTTTTTCTACGTCCGCGGTCGCGTGTCTTAACAGCTTTGGATCAATCATCGTTCGTTCGCTTTGTCCGGCGCGCCTCTTTTTTTCGGCGCTCGATATCGTCAAGTTTTTCGCGAATTCGTATCTCGAGTCCGCGGGGCACCGGATGATAATACCTGCCCGGCGTCATGTCGTCGGGAAAATAGTTTTCACCGATGGCTATTCCGTCATCTTCGTCATGCGCGTAACGGTAATTTTCACCGTAGCCGAGATCTTTCATCAGCCCGGTCGGTGCATTTCGCAAATGCATCGGCACCTCCAGCGAACCCGATTCCCGCGCCGCGGCCGCCGCGGCCTTGGATGCCGTATAAACCGCGTTGCTCTTGGCCGCACACGCCAGGTAGACCACTGCCTGCGCAAGCGCCAGCTCACCCTCGTGGCTGCCCAGCCGCTCGAGCGTTTCCCAGGCATTCAACGTCAGCTGTAAAGCCCTGGGGTCAGCGTTGCCGATATCCTCCGATGCCACCCGAATCATGCGCCGTGCGATGTAGTGCGCGTCACAACCACCGTCAAGCATGCGCATGAGCCAATACAGTGACGCATCCGGATCGCTGCCACGCACTGACTTATGCAGCGCCGAGATCTGGTCGTAGAAGTACTCACCCTTGTTGTCAAACCTCCGGCGCCCGCCACTCGCGACATCCTTCACGATGTCGTTTGCGATATGTCCTTCGACCGTGAGGTCGGCGGCCAGCTCGAGCAGATTCAATGCCCGGCGTGCATCACCATCCGCTGCCGTAGCGATAAGCTCGAGATCGTCGTCCGCAATGCTGAATTTACCCGCGAGACCACGTTCCTTGTCGCTCAAGGCACGCTGCAGGATTGCAACGAGCGCGTTGCTGTCGAGCATCTTGAGTACGTATACCCGAGCCCGGGACAGTAACGCGTTATTTAATTCAAACGAAGGGTTCTCGGTAGTCGCGCCAATGAATGTCAGCGTGCCGTCTTCAACAAACGGCAGAAACGCATCCTGCTGCGACTTGTTGAAGCGGTGTACTTCGTCGAGAAACAGCACGGTGCCGCGGTTGTACATCTGG
>JAUHZT010000044.1 GCA_030425905.1 Gammaproteobacteria bacterium | reverse complement strand
TTTCAGCTCGCGTTTGTCGATGTACACGGCTTTGAGAACGGACACCGCGCCGACGGTCCCGATGAACAGAGCCAAGGGCACAGATACCCAGGTGAGCACGCCCGCGATCATCAGCAGACCCGCCAGAGTCTCAGCGAATGGGTAGAAATAGCCGTAGCGTATATATCGTTTCGCCACGAGGTCGTAGCTGAGAAACATCGTGCTGAATGACTCCACATCTTGGAGCTTCTGGAGTCCGAGCAAGCACATCGAAATAGCAATAAACCACTCTGCGGCACGCACCGTCCAGATCGAGTCATACGCCGCCCAACTGAAACCCAGGGCCATCAGTAGCGCCCCTGAGAAGATGGTTTTGACCGGTTGATAGGTCGTGTCATCCTCGTCCTTGACCTCTTCGCCGAAATGTTCTCGCAGCTGGTCGTAGCCGCCAATCCGGTCGCCGTCTATGAAAACCTGAGGCGTCGTTTCTACGTGGTGTTTTTGCTGAAACGCATCCGTCTCTGCTCGAGTTTCCAGCCAGTGATCGTTGACCTGGAAACCCTTCCGTTCAAGCAAATCCTTGGCCTTGAGGCCGTACGGGCATACGTGGTCGTCCATCACCATGCGGAAAAGTTCGGCGACCTTTAAACCTGTTTGCTGTTCAATATTCCGATTCGCCATGTTTACTTCCCATCGATCTCAGGTGTGGCGCTAGGACCACCATTCAGGTCAGTAATGAGTGCTTTCATCTCATCGATTTCCAAGCGCTGCGCTTTGATAATTTCATCGGCCAATTTGCGCACCCTCGGGTCGCTGATTTTGGCCCGCTCGCTGGTGAGGATCGCGATCGAATGATGCGGGATCATGGCTTTCATCCACGCCGTATCGTCAACCGTGGTTTGGCTACGCACCAGAAATAGCGCGCTGACGAACAGCATTGCACTGCCGGCGAAGATGCCGATATTGAGCTTTTTGTTTTGATAGTGCGCCAGCATGAACGCAAGCATGACGATCGCCATCATTGCACCCATGTACAGCGCCATGTAAAAGCGGGTTTCGCTCCAAAAGATGTGGTCAAACGAGTAGCTGTTGAGATACATCAAGATCAGCATCAGCGCCGTCGAGGTTAAGATCATTAGTGAAAAGCGTCTATAGCTCATGGCATTATTCCTCTTGTGGTCGATTGACTAGTTATCAATGAAAAAATTGTGGGCCATTGTTTCGGCTCGTGGTACCGGCCATTCAAAACCAAAACCGAATACCGAGTACCAGCGAGGTAGTCGAACTCGGTTCGCCTACGTCTTTTGCAAAGGTTTTCGTATCGCCATACAGCTGCTCCCACGCGATACCAATGTAGGGCGCGATTTCTCGACGAAAGTGGTAGCGGAGACGAACGCCTAACTCAGTGCTGATCACGCCGTCGCCCAGTCTGATTTCCGGATCGTCGGAGAACGCGGCGTTAAGTTCGAATCGTGGCTGTAACACCCAGCGTTGAGTGATGTTGAGGTCGTATTCCGCTTCAATTCGTGCCGATACGTCGCCCTCGTCGCTAACGAACAGGGCACTGTCCCATTCGAATTCGTAAGGCACCACGCCTTGCAAACCGAGGACGAAATGGGTGCGAGTCGGGTTCGGCTCAAAATCGTGCCGGATGCCGATCTGCCAATCCCAAAATGGCGCAATCAGCCGACTGTAGAGCACCTGCAATTCGGCGCTTTCCGGCGACTTGCCCTGCTCCCCCTCCCCTTCGGTCTTGAACCAGGCGCGCGTGCGGTCACCGCCATACCAGGCTTGTGCATCCCAGACGTAGGTATTCACATCATCGTCGAAACCCGTTTCGAGACGATCGCCCAAAACCTGCCAGAACAGCATTTTCGGACCCATTGGCGGATCCCAATCGGGCGGCGTTCCGGCGGGCTCATAGGCCAACACGCAGGGAGTGAAACCGAGCAACATCAGGGCAGTACAAATTGATCGTGTCATGCTGCTCTCCTTAACTGACGCGTACGACACGGAACATTCCCATGTCCATGTGGTACAACAAGTGGCAGTGGAACGCCCAGCGACCCTGGGCATCGGCGGAAATCAAGACCGATGTACGGGCCGCCGGCATCATATTGATGGTGTGCTTGCGCGGGATGTGTGCACCGTGGCCGTTCTCAAGCTCCATCCACATACCGTGCAAATGAATCGGGTGGTTCATCATGGTGTCGTTCACCATCGTCAAACGCAGCCGTTCGCCGTACTCGAATTCGATCGGGCCGTTGACTTCATGGAATTGCATACCGTCGAACGACCACATGTAGCGTTCCATGTGGCCGGTGAGGTGTAGCTCTATTTCGCGTGTCGGCGGGCGCTCATCAAAATCATCTGCGAGGCGTCTTAAGTCGGTATAGACGAGAACGCGATGATCAACCTCGGCAAGCCCGGTACCGCGCTCACCCAGTCGATCGCGTTGCACGGTGGCCACACTGATATTCCCGGGACCGTGATTGTCAGAGCTATGACGGGCAATCACCGGACCGACGCTGGCCATGTCTCCCATGTTATGGCCTTGGTGCATCGGTCTAACGGACGGCCCCTGCTTCAACGCACCGTGGTTCATAGTGGAGTGATCCATCGTCGAGTGATCTATGGCGCCACTACCCGTCGATTGGTCAGGTGCTGTTGCGGATTCACTCATTGACATGTGATCCATACCCATACCCGACATATCCATGCCCATGTCCACCATGGAGAGCAGCGGACGCTCTCTCAGCGACGGAATTTGGGCGCGCTCACCAGGTTGCGTCGCAAGTGTACCGGCGGCAAAACCACTGCGGTCCATGGCTTCAGCCATGATCGTGTAAGCCGCGTCCCCCTTGGGCTCGACAATGACATCGTAGGTTTCCGCAACGCCAAACTGGAACTCATCAGTCTCGACGGGTTGTACGTTTTGTCCGTCGGCTGCAATGACCGTCATCGGGAGACCTGGAATGCGCACATTGAAATAGGACATTGCCGAGCCGTTGATGAATCGTAGGCGCACCCGCTCGCCGGCTTGAAACAGACCCGTCCAGTTACCGGCGGGGTGCAGCCCATTCATCAGGTAGGTATAGGTCGCACCGGTGATGTCCAAAATGTCGGTGGCCATCATGCGCATCCGATCCCAGGCGAGCTTCATTCTGATGGCCTCGCCGCGACTCATATCGCCCTTACCGTAGAGTTCCGTGAGGGAGAACTGCTGGTAGTTGTAGTAGTCGCTCATCTTTTTGAGATTCCGCATGACGTCGTGTGGATCTTCAAAGGTCCAATCTGAGAGCATCACGACGTAGTCTCGGTCGTATGACAGAGGTTCGGGCTCTCGCGGATGAACCACCAACGGACCGTACACGCCGGACTGTTCCTGCAGACCGGAGTGACTGTGGTACCAGTACGTCCCGCTCTGTTCTACGGGAAAGCGGTACTCAAACGTCGTCTCCGGCTTTATGCCGCGAAACGTAACACCCGGCACGCCGTCCATCTCGAATGGCAGTAGAATGCCGTGCCAATGAATCGACGTGTCCGCCGTCATGCGATTGGTGACATTCAGCAATACATCGCGACCCTCGTACCATTCCAGCAACGGCCCGGGAATCGTATTGTTGATGCTCATGCCGTTCCCCATACCGCCGGCGATCTCAAGCTGATGCTCGCGAATGGCCAAATCGAACACTAGCGGATCGGCGGCGTCGAACTGCGACGAGTCCCGCCCCACTTGCAGGCTGCGTGCCCATGCCGGCACAAAGGCATTCAGCATTGCGATGGCACTAAAGCCGGCGGCTGACTGTAAAAATTTTCGGCGTCTCATATCGATGCTATTCATGTTTTGGCTCCAAAAACGTTGCGCCTCAGTGCTCATGATCGTGATCGTGATCGTGATCATCATGAGAATCGTCCAGCTGGGGTTGCGCCGGCTTGTCGTCGTGCGCGTGAGTGCTGTGATCGTGCTCAACGGATGTTTCAGCTTGCTCCGACGCATGTTCGCTCTCGTGGCTGTGACCGCCTGCGCCATGCTCATCAGCCGCGTGATGACCCATGCCGGCCGCACTCGCGAGAAATGCATCGTATTCGTCAGCGTCCAGTGACGGCAGCCGTGTCATGAATGCGACGACGGGCCAAATTGCATCGTCGTCATGTGTCGCGCCCCAGGCCGGCATGCCGGTCATCATGATGCCGTGTTTCGTCACTTGGAACAGTTCTGCCGGGGTCATGTGTCCCGCCGAATCAGCAAGATCCGGTGCCGGTGGATTCAGGCCCTGGCCCATGGCTTCCGGGGCTTTGCCTGGCGCGCCGTGGCAACCGACGCACATGGCTTCGAAGTCGTTTACGCCCGCCCGAACGCGTGACTCATCGCTCAGGTCGGGCACATCGATTTTCTTTGCACGCCGTTCGATGGATGCGTGGGAAGTGGTCGACAGCAGCCAGTCAGCGACGCCGCTGTGCGGCGCGCTCGCGCTGACATCGTAAAGGCCGGAATAGGCGAACGCGATGATGCCGACAACGCCGATCACCAACACGGCGGCAAGTTTCACTAAAGTTTTCATGGCAATTCTCTGAGAGTTAAATGGTGTCGCTAATTCGCATTCGGCCGGAGTCGAATGCGAGTACTCACGACCATTCATCGTTATCAAACGATGAACGGCCTGCCGGCCCCGGAGGGCGGCTTAACTACGCAGAGGGAATTGGAGGTCGGTAGGGTGCGTGAGGCGTCGGGCCAGCCCGAAACGCATCTGCCTTCGGTGAACGCACAGCGCCTGCGCCAACCGAGAACGGGCCGGTAGCGGCGGACGTTGCGATCGGGCTGCCGCTCGAAAGCACACACATCGAGGCGCAACTTCCGCAACACGGGCACTCGACCGAGGATCCCTGTTCTGCCGCGCCGCCGCTAGCAGCGAGATGCTTGCTGTGATCCATGCCCTTGTGATCTTGCGAAGCCGTGTTGGTGGCGTGATGCGCGTGGGCAACCTTACTTGCGGAGGCGGACGCCGTGGTTAGCGCCGCATCCATCTCGCACATAGCCCCTGCCCCGGTCCACGCAGACAAGACGAGGACTATGGCGAACAGGCCGGCAATGGATTTTCGCGCTCGCATCATTGTTATAAGGCTAGCTCTTTCGATTGCAGAGCACAAACGGGGTGATTACGAATTCTTCCTGGCATTTCGCAAAGTTTGTATATCATTGATTTCACTGCCCGCGCCGGCTCGCCAGGTAGTATTTTTCAAATCCGAATATGAGTGCGATCGAACCAGCGGCTATGCCAACGATCAGCGGGTCCGCTCCTCCCTTGATGACCAGGAAAGCAAGCAGGGCCAGTGCATCGAGAAGCATCGCGGCAATCAGCACCCAGGCACGGGCACCGACGTCATCTCGAAGGTGACGCCAGACGCCCCAGTGAACGGCGATGTCCATGACGAGGTAATAGATCGCACCGAGCGACGCGATCCGGCTCAGATCGAAGAACGCCGCCAGCACGGCAGCAAGTACCACGGTATATACCAGCGTGTGCTTCTGGATACCGCCCGGCATGCCGAAATGCCGGTGCGGAATGATATTCATATTCGTCAGCATCGCGAGCATGCGCGACACGGCAAAAACGCTCGCCAGCAGACCTGAGCTCGTGGCGACGATGGCAATGGCCACCGTGAACCAGACGCCATTGTCACCAAGTGCCGGGCGTGCTGCTTCGGCCAGCGAATAGTCCTTGGCTCGCACAATTTCGTCGATCGTCAGCGTGGAGCCGACTCCGTATGCCACCAGCATATAAATAACGACGCAGATCCCGAGGGAGAGCACGATCGCGCGCCCGACATTCTTGTGCGGCTCGACGACTTCGCCACCGCTGTTAGTGATTGTTGTAAAGCCCTTATAAGCGAGAATTGCGAGGGCGACGCCAGCGAGAAACCCAGTCACCGACGTGTCATCGACGACGCCGCTCGTCGCTGGCTGGAATGAGAAGCCAGCGGCCCACAGCGCCGCTGCCGCGAACGCGACGATGCCCAGAATCTTGATCACTGCTGTAATCTTGGACACGGTGCCGATCAGGCGATTGCCGGCGATATTGATCAGGAACGCAACGACGATCAGGCCGACGGCCAATACGGGCACGAGCCACGCTTTATTCCCGGCATCGAACAGTTGCAACGTGTAGGTGCCGAAGGTCCGAGCGACCAGGCTTTCGTTGATGATCATCGAGAATGCCATCAACAACGCGCACGCGCCGGTCATCATGGTCTTGCCGTAGGCCTTCTGAAGGATCATGGCTATGCCGCCTGCGGACGGATACTTGCTGGTTACTTTTATATACGTGTATGCGCTGAATGCACTAATGACCGCAGCGAGTAGGAAGGCCAGTGGAAACATCGGCCCGGCGTATTCCGCCACCTGGCCAGTCAACGCAAAGATACCGGCGCCGATCATGACGCCGGTACCCATTGCGACGGTCGACGTCAGCGAAAGGCTGCCGGACTTGTAGTCGTTGCTCGATTCCATAGTTCCTGACCGTTAAATCGTTTTATAGCTTCAGGCTTCGCAAACGAAGCGCGTTGCCGATCACCGAAACAGAGCTCAAGCTCATCGCCGCGGCCGCGATCATCGGGCTCAGCAGCAAGCCGAAGACCGGGTACAGCACGCCCGCAGCAATCGGCACACCTGCCGTGTTGTACGCAAATGCAAAGAACAGGTTCTGTCGAATGTTGCGCATCGTTGCCCGGCTCAGCATGCGCGCCTTGGCGACACCCATCAGGTCTCCACGCACGAGTGTGACACCGGCGCTTTCCATGGCGACATCGGTACCCGTACCCATGGCGATGCCGACGTCGGCCTGGGCGAGTGCCGGCGCATCGTTTATACCGTCACCGGCCATCGCGACGATTGCGCCGGCGGACTGCAACTCGCGCACTACACGATTCTTGTCCTCGGGCGAAACGTCCGCGTGCACCTCGTCGATCCCGATTTGACGCGCAACGGCTTCGGCGGTGCCACGGCTGTCGCCGGTCAGCATCACGACGTTCAGGCCAGCCTCGTGCAGTATGCGGATCGCCTCCGGCGTCGACTCCTTGATCGGATCGGCAACACCGACAATGCCGGCGGGCTTGCCGTCGATCGCAACGAACATCACCGTTTGGCCTTCGGCCCGATGCTTCTCGGCAGCATTCGCCAGCGTCGCATCCTCGGCGCCCAGCCGCTTCATGAACTTGCTATTGCCGATTGCGACATTGGCGTCACCGACTCGTGCCTTCACGCCTTCGCCCGTCACCGACTCGAAGTTGCTTGCGGACGCGATATCGAGTCCTCTCGATTCGGCGCCGGAGACGATGGCCTGCGCCAGCGGGTGTTCGCTGGCTCGTTCGACCGCCGCGACCAGGCTCAGCATCTGGTCTTCGTCGTGTCCGCCCGCTGCCTGGACCATTACCAGCTTAGGCTTGCCTTCCGTCAGAGTGCCGGTCTTGTCGACGACGACCGTATCGACTTTTTCGAAGGTCTCGAGTGCTTCGGCGTTCTTGATCAGGATGCCATTCTGGGCGCCTTTGCCGGTGCCGACCATGATCGACATCGGTGTCGCGAGGCCCAATGCACAGGGACAGGCAATGATCAGCACCGCAACGGCGTTGACGATGGCGTAAGCCATGGCAGGTGCCGGTCCCCAGATCGACCAGACGATGAACGTGACGATCGCAACGACAACAACGGACGGCACGAACCACGCCGCAACTAGGTCAGCCAGCTTCTGTATCGGTGCCCGGCTGCGTTGCGCCTCGGCGACCATCCGCACAATTTGCGATAGCAGGGTATCGTCACCGACCTGTGTGACTTCCATGATAAGGCTGCCGGTGCCGTTCACGGTGCCGCCGATGACTGAGTCGCCCTCACGCTTCTCCACAGGGATGGGCTCACCGCTAACCATCGATTCGTCGACGGAACTGTGGCCATCGACGACCGAACCGTCGACCGGAACTTTCTCACCCGGCTTTACGCGCAGGCGATCACCCGGTGCGAGGTCGTCGAGTGATACTTCCTTCTCGGTGCCGTCCGACCCGATCCTGAGCGCAGTCGGGGGCGCGAGTTCGAGCAACGCCCGTATGGCGCCCGACGTCTGACTCCGGGCTCTCAATTCGAGTACCTGGCCAAGCAACACCAGCGTCGTAATGACCGCTGCCGCCTCGAAATACACGGCGACGTTGCCGCCGTGATTCCGGAACGCCGGCGGAAACAGGCCGGGCGCCGCGACCGCGACGAGCGAGAAGACGAACGCCACGCCGACGCCGAGGGCGATCAGCGTAAACATGTTGAGATTCATTGTGCGAACCGAATTCCAGCCGCGCACGAAGAACGGCCAGCCGCCCCAAAGCACGACCGGTGTGGCCAGCGCCAGTTGTACCCACTGGGCCCAGCCACCGGCCAGCAGGTGTGCGAGCGGGTCGCCCGAGATCATCTCAGCCATCGCGTAAATGAACAGCGGCAAAGTCAGCACGGCGCTGACCCAGAAACGCCGCGTCATGTCGTCGAGTTCGCTCGTGTCTTCCTCGCCGCTTGCGACAACCGGTGCCAGCGCCATGCCGCAGATCGGACAACTGCCGGGATGATCGCGAACGATCTCCGGATGCATCGGACACGTGTATTGCGTCTTGCGTACCGGTACGTCGGCGCGTTCCAGCGCCATACCGCACTTCGGGCAGGAGCCAGGCTGGTCGGACTGCACCTCGGGGTGCATCGGGCAGGTCCATGTTGCGCTCATGATGGTTCTCCTTCGAAGCTGGCGATGATCGGGCAATCGGGACGGGCGTCGCCGCTGCACTTGTGGGACAGGTGCCTGAGCGTATCAACCATCGATTGCAGCTCGGCGATCTTCAGTTCCAGTTCCGCGATGTGCTCCTTTGCGAGTCGCTTGACGTCCGCACTGCTGCGGTTCTGATCGCGCCACAGAGCCAACAGGTTCGAGATCTTCGGCATCGAGAAGCCGAGACGGCGCGCGCTCTGGATGAAGCGCAATGTATGCAGGTCACGCTCGCCAAAATGGCGGTACCCGGCATCGGTGCGCCCGGCCGGCTCGATGAGGCCGATTTGTTCGTAGTAGCGAATTCGCTTGGCGGTAACGCCTGTCGCGGCCGCCGCCTGTCCAATGTTCATAAGTTCTACCCTCCGCTGACTGTCATCAACTGACGGTCACGGCACGATCCTAAACCTTCCCAATATGGGAAGGTCAAGCTTATCCGTCGCTACCCCAGCGCCGGTTCAGGGCGTTGTAAACGGGCACATAAATGACCCCGAAATAGGCACCAAATAAGAAGCTCTCCACCAGGCCCAAGACGAAGCTCCAGCCGCTGAGCCAGTTGAAGCCGGGAAGCACGGGTTCCAGAAACCCGTGCATGTGCAGACTCTCCGGCATGATCAATCCCCACCCGACACAGACGACGAAGGAAATTGCCAACATCGAGCCCAGGGACAGGGAAACCACTTTTAGATTCAACATCGTTCTCTCCTGTGTAACTGCCGGACAGTCTGTTAGTGGCCGAACCGGCGTTTCAGCAACGTGAATTCATTTCGTTGCCGCTCGGCCTCGCCACAACAAGAACAAGGCCGGAATAACAATCAGTGTCAGCACGGTCGCGCTTACCATCCCGCCGACCATTGGCGCCGCAATTCGTCGCATGACCTCGGAGCCGGTTCCTCCACCAAGCATGATCGGCAACAAGCCGGCGATGATTGCGGCAACGGTCATCATGATCGGCCGAACTCGCAACAACGCACCATTGATGACGGCCTGGCGAACATCTTCCTCAGTCAGATCGCGATGTTCCGATTCCGCGATTGTCTTCTGCCGGCGAATCGCCTGATTGAGATAGACGAGCATGACGACACCAATTTCAACCGCGACACCGGCGAGGGCGATAAAGCCGACACCGACCGCTACCGACAGGTCGTAGTCGAGCAGGTACAAGAGCCAGATGCCGCCGATCAGTGCCATCGGCAACGTTCCCATGATGATTGCGACTTCAGCGAAACGCCGAAAGTTTAGGTAGAGAAGCAACACGATAATCGCCAGCGTCACCGGTCCGACGAGGGCCAGGCGTTCCTTCGCCCGTACCATGTACTCGTATTGCCCGGACCACGCCAGTGAATAACCAGCGGGCAGATCAATGCGGTTGGCAACCGTTTGTTGCGCCTCGGTGACGTAGGATCCGAGATCCCGCCCTGCTATGTCGACATAACTCCAGCCGTTCAGGCGCGCATTTTCGCTCTTTATCATCGGAGGCCCATCAACCACTTTGACATCGGCGACGTCGGCCAACGCGATGCGTGCGCCCAGCGGCGTAACGATCGGTAGCAGGCGTAACTCCTCCAGCGAGCTGCGTACCCGTTGCGTATAGCGTACGTTCACCGGGTAACGTTCCAGTCCCTCCACCGTCTGTGTGACGTTCATTCCCCCCACAGCCGTGCGGACGATGTCCTGCACGTCGCGGATGTTGAGTCCGTATCGGGATGCTCGAAGACGGTCTATGTCGACATCTACATACCGGCCGCCCGCCACGCGCTCCGAATACACCGATGTCGTGCCGGGCACTTCGGCCAGGACACGTTCGAGATCCCTGCCGATACGTTCGATAACCGTGAGATCGGGTCCTGCGACTTTGATGCCTACCGGTGTCTTGATGCCGGTTGCAAGCATGTCGATGCGCGTCTTGATCGGCATCACCCACGCGTTGGTCAGGCCCGGCACCTGCACGATGCGGTCGAGTTCAGCGCGCAGGCTGTCTGCTGTCATGCCCTCGCGCCATTCCTCCCGGGGCTTGAATTGGATAACGGTCTCGATCATCGTCAGCGGCGCCGGATCCGTCGCCGTTTCCGCACGACCGATCTTGCCGAACACGCTTTTAACCTCCGGTACCGTACGGATCATCTTGTCGGTTTGCTGAAGGAGCTCGCGCGCCTTGTCGATGGAGACGCCGGGATAGGTGGTCGGCATGTACATTAGGTCACCCTCATTTAGCGGCGGCATGAACTCGGAACCCAGCCTGGTCGCCGGCCATAAACCCACGACAAGAATAAGTAACGCAGCGAAGAGTGTGCTACGTGGATAGCGAATCACTCCTTGAATGACCGGCTCGTACACCGCGATCAGCAGGCGATTGATCGGGTTCTTGTGCTCCGGCGTGACCTGTCCACGAATGAAATACCCCATCAGTACGGGCACCAATGTGATCGAGAGTCCGGCGGCGGCCGCCATCGCATAGGTCTTGGTATATGCGAGCGGCGCAAACAGTCGACCTTCCTGTGCTTCGAGTGTAAACACCGGCAGAAAACTCAAGGTGATAATCAGGAGTGAGAAGAATAGCGGTGCGCCCACTTCGCTCGCGGCGTCGCCGACGATGCGCCAGCGGTTTTCATCCGTCAGCGGTTCTTTCTCAATGTGCTTGTGCATGTTCTCGATCATTACGATCGCCGCATCGACCATGGCACCAATCGCGATTGCGATACCGCCGAGTGACATGATGTTGGCGTTGAGCCCCTGCAGCCGCATGACAATGAACGCCGCAAGAATGCCCACGGGCAGGCTCAGGATAACAACGGCTGAGGAGCGCAGGTGAAACAGGAATGCTGCACACACCAACGCGACCACAATGAATTCCTCCAGCAGTTTTCCCTGCAGTGTTTGAACCGCGCGTTCGATCAACGCCGAACGGTCATAGGTCGTGACGACTTCAACGCCGTCGGGCAGGCTCTGCTCAAGCTCGGCCAGGCGCTCTTTGACCGCGTCGATGGTTGTCAATGCGTTCTCACCCCAGCGCATAACAATGACACCACCAACCACCTCGCCTTCGCCGTCGAGCTCGGCAATACCGCGACGCATCTGCGGTCCGAGCCGCAACTCGGCAATGTCAGACAGGACTATTGGCGTGCCGGTGGAGTCCACCCCCAATGGGATCTGCGCCAGATCGTCGAGCCCCTGCAGATAGCCTGTGGCTCGGACCATGTACTCGGCTTCGCCCATCTCGATGACCGAGCCGCCGACTTCCTGATTGCCGTCCTGGATCGCCATCTTGATCCTTGTCAGTGGCATGCCGTACGCACGCAGCTTGTCCGGGTCAACGACGACCTGATACTGCCGAACCATGCCGCCAATCGTGGCCACTTCGGCCACGCCCGGAACTGTCTGCAGCTCATATTTCAGGAACCAGTCCTGCAGGCTGCGTAGCTCTGAAAGATCGTGTTGGCCAGTGCGATCGACCAGCGCGTATTCGTAGATCCAGCCGACGCCGGTCGCATCAGGGCCGAGGGCGGGCTTGGCCCCGTCGGGCAGCTGGCCGGCGACCTGGCTCAGGTATTCGAGCACGCGTGACCGAGCCCAGTAGAGGTCCGTACCGTCCTCGAAAATGATGTAGACAAAGGAGTCACCGAAGAACGAGTAGCCGCGTACCGTGACGGCCTTCGGCACGGACAGCATCGCCGTGGTGAGCGGGTACGTCACCTGGTCCTCCACGACCTGGGGTGCCTGACCGGGAAACGACGTCTTGATGATGACCTGGACATCGGACAGATCCGGCAAGGCATCGACCGGCGTTTGCCGCAACGAGTAGATCCCCCACGCAACCAGGAAGAAAGTCGCCAGCAACACAAGGAAGCGATTGGAAATCGACAAGCGTATTAGCGCGGCTATCATGGCTTGTGCTCCTCGCTGTGCAGGCTGTGATCCATCGGCGCTTCTTCGTCGGAATCTGCCAGGTCCCCAGAACTCGTAGAATCCGGCGAGGTTCGCGATTCGTTGTTCAGTCGCGTCAGAGCAGATCCGATGTTGGACTCGGAATCGATAAGGAACTGTCCCGAAACAACGACGCGATCGCCAGGCGCGACACCCGATCGAATTTCTATGCGATCGCCCGATTCAATGCCGGGAACCACCTCCTGCGCACGAAATCTTCCGTTACCCATGTCGAGGACTACCCGGTCGACCGTACCACCTCTAATCAGTGCTTCCCGGGGCACGTGGACGATGGTGTCCGTCGGAGTTCCGAAAATAGTGACGCTCGCGAACATGTTTGGACGCAATGTTGTAGAAGAGTTATCGAAGCGCAGCCGCACTTTCAGCGTGCGTGAATTCGGATCGAGTTCGGGATAGACATAGTCGACCGTGCCTTGCCACCGCTTTCCGGGCAAATAGTCGAGCTTAACCTCTACGCGCTGGCCGGCTTCGACCCATGCGGACTGCCGCTCGAAAACATCGACTTGCACCCATACTCGATCGAGATTTGCGATCGACATGATCTCGGTTGCCGGTGTCACGTACATGCCATGGCGCACGCCGAGGTGGGCGACGACTCCGTCGGCGTGCGCACGTATCCGAATGCGTTGTCGAACCGTGCGCTCCGAGTCCAGTCGCTTGATCTCGTCGGCGGTCAATCCGAGTGCGGCAAGGCGGTCACGAGATGCCTGGTGGTACGTCGTGTCACGGCTCTTCAATACAGCGAGATATTCCTCCTGCGCGTTGACCAGGGTCGGCGAATAAAGCTCGAACAGCACCTGGCCTTCAGTGACAGCGTCACCGGACGCTGTCACTGACAGATTCTCTATCCACCCATCGACACGTGTATGCACATGGTGCACCGTTTCTTCGTCGTAGCCGACATAGCCGACGGTATTAATGCGGCGCGAGAGCGCGCCAGACTCTGCCGGCGCAGAGCGTACTCCGAGATTGCTGATAATCGAAGGGTCGATCGAAACGAGAGCCGGGTCGCTGCCCTCCGACTCATCGGCGTACACAGGCACGAGATCCATGCCCATCGGCGACTTGCCAGGCTCATCACGACGGTAGTTGGGATCCATCGGCGCCTTCCAGTACAGAATCTTGCGCTCCCCGCTGGAGGCTGCCCCGCTCGTATTGGATTCGCCTGGCCACCAAAGCCCAAGTCCTATGCCGATCACCAGTGTCGCAATCAATCCTGCGGCGATTGCTATTGTCTTAGTCATGGGGAAAACCTCCCAGGTTTGCAAGTACCGCGTAGCTTTTTCGTTGCTCTGTTTGCAGGCGCTCGAGATCCAGTTGCACGTTGAGCTTCTCAACAACGCCGCGCATCACGTCATCGAAATCGCCTGCTTCGCTTCGATACGCCGCAAGTGCTGCACGCGCCTGATCTGCGGCCTGAACGACAAGCCGCCTTTCGTACAGTTCGATCCTGCGAGTTAGCTCCTGCCACCGAGCCAGCTCTCCTTCGAGTTGGCTCGAGAGTCTGCGCAGCAGCCCTTCCCGCGACTCTTGCGCAGCGCGTCGTTCACTCAATGCCGCGCCCAAATTCCGGTCCTGCCGGTTTCTCCTGAAAATGGGCAGATCGACCATTACTGATACGCTGACAAAATCGGATCGCGGACTGCCGTCCGGCATGAATCCATCCCGGTACCCATAACCGAGATCGACTGCCCACCCCGGTTTGTAACGCTCTTCGGCCAGTTGAACTTCAGCGGTGCGAGCATCGATTTTCGCATCCGAGGCAAGTACTGCCGGGTGCCTTGCAAGCTCATCTCTCAATGTCTGCGGTGCGGGCACGCGGTCCCAGGCGGGTGGCTGGTGGGCAATGGATCGTATTGCATCCGGACCGATCCATTGTGACAGGGCGGCACTTGCCGTACGCCGCTGGCGTTCAATCTCGATCAAACGGTCATCGAGGCGACTCAGTTCGAGTTCGGCGCGCAGCACGTCCTGCTGATTCTTTTTACCCACGCCATAGAGCGATCGCGTGACGGTGACAAGATCATCGAAATACGGTCGAGAGTCGCTGACAACTGCGTGCGCACGTTCCCAGTAGTACGCGTCGAGCCACGCAGTACGAACCGATGTGAGAACATCTCTTGCTCGCGCGATGGCACGCCAATCCATCTCTGCAGACAAGGCCTGGAACTGGTGTGTGCTGAGCGATCGAGTCTTGCCCGGCGGAAAACTTTGTCGGAAGCCGAGCTGCCCCTGCGTCATCCCTTCGGTCGTGAAGCCGCCGGATTCAATCGGATAGTTCGCTATTCCGATACGCAATACCGGGTCCGGCAGCTGACCGGCAGCAATAGCCTGCTCCTGGAGAGAATCCGCCCTCGCCTGAAGCGCCGATTGCCCGGGCTCCTCGCGGAGCGCCAGTTCTTCGGCTTCTGCCAGGGTTAACGGCGTTGCAACCTGCGCTGTTACCTGCCGATAAGGCAACAGGGCGAGAAGGCACACAGCGATTGTGCAACCAAGCGAATGTGTAGATTTATTGAAGTGGGATCCACGCCCACGGGTCGAAAACATCAAAACGATCTCCTTCGTGATTCACCGACAAATCCGGTTTCGCGCGAAGGAATCGCTATTTCAAATAAACGCAGTAGTAAACGTTGAGGGGAACGCTCGATGGTGGTGGAGAACTTCGAGTGGGGTGCCAACCGTACCGTTCGGCAGGCCGGAGATTCGGTTCGGAAACGTATGGAGGGGCGATTACAATTGGAGAATCGCTCGGAGCGTCGTTTAGTTCGAGTTTGGCGAGTCGCCCGTCATAGTTGAATTCATCGAGCAACGTACAGTCAGTCGCGGAATTCTCACAAGGCATATCGACGGATGCCGATTCTCCAGCCACCGTGTGGCCGCCGTGCATCCCGTGATCAGTTTGAACTTGCGCGTGTGATGGCGGACAACGTGGGCAAGGTTGCTCTTCCACGTTACCAAGGGCCATAGCACATGGCTGCAAAGCAAGGTTCAGCCAGGCAACAAGGATCACGCCCAAAATGCTTCGCATTCTGCTCGGGCGCGCTCGATTATTGTCTGACGCTAAACTCAAGTCATTCTCTCATGTCGCAGCGTTAGCTTTTCAGCCCGGGACCGCAGAGCTCCAGGGCCATGCCGAAATATACGTGGTTTCGGGGTCGAGAGTACATCTCTGTAACGGCTCATAGTCAAGGACAGGGCGCTCATATTGTACGATCCGCCGACGCCAAGGCGAGGACAGCACTGGCCAAATCAACGCTTGGTTTACCCATAGGCGCTGGATCTGAGTATGTGAGAAAGCTTGACTACCCAGGCGAATGTTTCAGAGATAGCCACGATTACGGCTCCAATGCTCCGGAATCTGGCGCGCAAGACTAGACTCTGGACTCGGCTTCTATGAGCGACAACTTCATCAAGCCGAAAATCGATGCACCTGCTGAACCGAGCAATTCTCACGACTTTCGCGTTGCTGACCCAACATCGCTCGCACGATTAGATCCGAAAATTATACGAATCGCTCACAATCGCATCATCGGCCGACAGGATTCACCCTCGATTCTAGTCAGCGGCCCCGCTAATACGAAGCATGGCAGGTCTCATGCAAGTCAGCGATTGTTGACCGCATGTCAAGCGTGTCAATCATACCTAGCTTGAAATCAGTCACCTCCGGTTGACTCGACGTCAACAGTGATTGACCAAGTCACCGAATGTAGACGCAACGTCCAGAAAAGTTGACGCCTGGTCTCGGCCTTGGATGTGCGACGAGCACGTAGCTGCCACGGCCTCAACTGAGGGTTCAAACATGGATACTCTTACAAACAAGATTCGCGAGAACCGATTCCGCCACGGCGAAGTGACGCAAAAGGAACTGGCCGGACGCGTCGGCGTCAGTCGACAAACGATCAACGCTATTGAAAACGGCCGACATGCGCCGACGGTTGCGGTGGCCATCCGAATCGCGGATGTGTTTGGCGTAGCGGTCGACCAGCTCTTCGAGCTCGCCTATGACGGGAAGCCAGCACGCCACGAGCAAACCGCGCCAGTCGCTTTGAATCGAGCGCCAGTCACCGCTGCGGAATCCGTCGAGACTGCGACTGTGAATTCTATTGCGACAGAATACCGACGCGAGCCGGTGAAAGAAGAACCATCCCCTCAATTCAGTCTGTCAGGTCTGCGCAATGTTGCGGGATAATGATAAAGCCTGGCACTCGCCTGATGAAAAGCCGCATCGCAGAGCGCAAATGAATAACTTGTGGATTACACGGTGTAATACATCCAGCCTGTGGATAACTTTACAAGCGTCCGACGCGGAACCGCCAATACGGACGAAGAGTCAGGCCACTCGCTGGGTACATTCCGACCAGGTCCAGGCATTTACCTGTTGGGGGCATAGGTCATTGCCGCCGTCGGGGCGGTAATGACCGCTGCTCCACACATGTGATCCACAATATTGTCTGCCCTGCCCGGCGTCTGATCCACTCAGCGTGGCTCCGAACGTGCGCGTCATTGCGACCGCAGCGTTGCAATGACGCGCACCGCCACACCAGTAAGCACACCGCGTAGCGCCCGGTTTTTCGAGGTACCGGCGAGGTACGGCCCGCTACACTGCCTGGTATTCAAGCGCCGCCACTCGCGCATAAAGTGGCAACCGTGCTGATAAGGACTGCTCGACAGCACAGGAGATTCCTCTCCTTCAGTCCATGCTCATTCACCCGCAGGGCTTCCCTGCACTTTCACAAAAGGAGGTATTCGTAAACTAGCTTCATCTTCGCTCCCTTTGGAGCACGGTTGGTCCCCACCGGTCAGTTCGACTACCGGTGCTGCCGAATCCCGGCAACGTCAGGTCAGACGGGAGTGGTGTCCCGAGATCAATGTCCTTCACTAGTGGATGGACTTGTTTGATTACGATCAGCAAGCGATCAGAAACACTCATCACATAATCACTGGACCGGGGTCCAGACACCGTGCGAGACCTGAACTACCAACTGAAACAGCTGTGCCGGGATAACCGGGACGGCAGCTACGGCACCCAGGTACAGCGCGAGCGCATGCTCACGCTGATCGCCAATCAGCTGCACGAGCTGGGCTACCGGCGCATGCGGGCCCGGTCCTTGAAGCCCAAGCACATCGAGGCCCTGACGAAGCACAGGATCGAGTCGGGTACGGCACCGGGGACGATGAAGAACCGCATGTCAGTGATTCGTTGGTGGGCAAAGAAGGTGAACAAGCAGAACGTCGTGGCCCGCAGCAATGACGCCTATGGGCTGCCGCGCAGGCAGTACGTGAGCGGCGCTTCCAAGGGATCGTCCATGGGTGAGCAGGCACTGGAAAAGGTCACCGACCCGCACGTCCGAATGAGCCTCGAGCTGCAACGCGCTTTTGGGCTGCGCCGAGAAGAAGCGATCAAGATCGTGCCCCGCCTGGCCGACAAAGGCAAAACCCTGTGGCTTAAAGCGAGCTGGACCAAGGGCGGGCGGGAACGCGAGGTACCGATTGAGACGGCCGAGCAGCGCGACGTTCTGGATCGCGCCAGGAGATTGGCTGGCCGGGGCTCCCTTATCCCCGGCCCTAAGCGCTACGTGCAGCAGCTGCGCTGCTACGAAGGACAATGTGCCCGAGCAGGCTTGCGGCGCATGCACGGGCTACGCCATGCGTATGCCCAGCAACGGTATCTCGAATTGACCGGCTGGCGGGCACCGGTGGCCGGTGGACCGACACGCCGCCAACTCACCGACGAACAGCGTGATCGTGACCAGGAGGCCCGGCTACAGATCAGTCAGGAACTCGGGCACAGCCGCGAGGCTATTACGGTTGTTTACTTGGGCCGCTAGCTTCGATTGAGCCTGGCCTCAAACGAGACGCTGCCACTTGTGCATCGATCCAGTCGACAATCTCGCTTTCAACCCAGCCCACTCTTCTGGGACCGAGCTTGATCTGTTTCGGGAAACGGCCCGCGGCCACCATCGCATAAATGGACGAGCGCGACAGGCCAGTCTTTGCAATCACTTGGGGCAGACGGTAGATATTGATCGTTGGCATCGGATTCACTCAAGGCTGGTTAACAAGCACCGCAGATTAGCGACCGACTTGCCTATCGTCCTTCGTTAAACCTGTCGGTACGTGATAGGTATTTTACGGACGAAAACTAAGTTGGATTCAAAGTGAGACTTGTCGATTCACCAATGCCCCGCGCTTAGGTAATTTTTCTGACTCGAAAACTTTTTTTCTACGTGAATTGTTCAATACTCTCTGGTTGTGTGTAGATATGTGTGTAACTTTCGATATACCAAGCACCAGAATGGCTTAGATAGAGGCCTGCAGGCGTAACGCCGATTCTCGCCACCTCCACCAACATCGACGGACTCGCTAAACAGCGGGTCCGTTTTTGTTTGTGGCAACCGCATCGAACCGCGTAGCGGGTTCAAATACGCAACGAGCTTCCATCGGGAGCCAAGGGACGTTGATCTACCAGCGATTCGATCTTCGCCGCGTCAAGTATGGCTGCCAGGTATTGGGGCCCCAGCTACGTTGCCTTGAACAGTTGGCGTGTAGACACCCGACGCAGAATCATTGGCCTATGCCTTTCATCAGATTTTCGAATCGAGAACTTTTTCGTAGGCTATCGAAGTCCGCGTCGTTTTCTATCCAATCGCGATAGAGAGTGGCCGAACGACTTAGTTTCTCAAGCACGTCCATGGCGCGTTCATCCTCCCCACACAACGCGAACGTGCAAGCAACGTTGTAAGTCGTGGAAGGCGAAGAGTAATCCGGGTCTGCAACCAAGGCTCGTTCTGCCCACTTGACCGCTTCTTCGGTTCTACCCAGTGTTGCGAGGGCGCCGGAGCCGAGAGACCATGAGCGAGAGTCGTCCGGGCTGAGGCGCGTCTGACGCTCCGCAGCCGCGACAGTGACTTGCGCCGCTTTCATGCCGGCTGCCGCGTCACCTGCCCCGATCAATGCGCCGGTTTGTAGCGCAGGTGCGGCAACGTCATCGGGCCGAACTTCGGCTGCCTTGGCAAAGAATACGGCTGCTTCTTCCATTCGACCCTGCGGCATCATTAGACGACCGGCAAAGTAGTAGGCTTCGTACAGTTGTGGGTCCAGTTGTATCGATTTCTCGAGCGCCTGCCACGCCTCGTCATACTTTCTCTGAAATATGAGCGCGAACCCCCGTGACGCATTAGCCTCTGCCGAATTGGGTGCGAGCTTCAGAGCCACGTTACTCGCTTCATCGGCCTTTCGAATATTTTCAGAGGACTTGTCCTCCCACATGCAAATCCAAGAGTAGGAGTTTGCCAAGCCCGCCCAAGCTCTCGCGAAATTGGGATCTAGCTTCGTGGAATGGGCAAACTGGTCGATAGCCGCACGCATATTACCTCGTTCGAACTGAAACGTACCTCGCAAGTAGAAGTCGTAGGCTACTGTGTCATTCGTTATCGCAGCTGGTGACACCGCAATCTGCATGTCGTCGAATAACTTGAGTCGAAGCGCGTGCGCGACGTTGCCTGCAATCTCGTCTTGCACCTCGAAAATGTCCTGCAGTTCTCGGTCGTAGGTCTCAGACCAGAGGTGTGAGTCTGATATCGCATCGATGAGCTGCATCGATATCCTCACTCGGCCAGAGGCACGACGGACACTGCCTTCCAAAATAGTGACCACGCCGAGTTCCTGAGCGATCGCTCTTGCGCTTAGGCTCCGACCACGGAAGGAGAACGAAGATGTCCTTGATGAAACTTGCAACTCTGGCGACTTACACAGAATGTTAAGTATTTCGGTCGCAATTCCATCGCCGAAGTATTCGTTCTCGGCACTGCCGCTAAGATTTTCCAATGGCAATACTGCAATAGACGACTTAGTTGTGGCGCCAGAGTGTATGACACCATCGCCGTTCTTCCGCGACGTTTTCTGGTATCCACCATCAGGGGTGAGCTCAACAGCCCAAGCAAGAACGATTGCGATGGGGAACCCGGCAATCGAAAGCACGATGACCAACCGATCGACCCATTCCGGTAATTGCAGCGCGGGTTCTAATACGGACACAACCTCGATTACCGCCCACGCAACCAACCAATACACGACGACGGTGCGGATCACCTTGCGCCGACGTAGTTCTCTCCAGAGTTCTCGAATTTCTGACAGAACGGTAGCCTCTCTGTTTCGGACCCTCAGAATACCGTAAAAAAGCCGTTGCGGATGAAGGGCGACGCCAGAACCTGGCCTTATATTCGACAGCACCGTCAGCTACCTGGGCATTGAGATCGACGATGCACTGGAAATATCCGAGCAAACTGACGTATAAATGCATGACACTGACCGTCTGATAACGGTCGCATACCGGCCGCTCAAAATAGCTTTTTTGGTTAGGTTTGGGCGTCTGCTACTGACCCTTACCGGACCCTCGACAAATACGAGTCTTTGCTGGAGTTGCAATGGCAATTGCTAAGAACAAACAGATTGTTATCGACTTTTACGAGGCCGGAGCGCGCGGTGACATTGATGGGTGCTTCGCGCTCCTCGCCGATGACATTACGTGGACGAATATTGGCGCCACGAAGTTTTCGGGCACGTACGTCGGCAAGCAGGCACTTGCGGAAAATCTTCTTGGCCCCTTATTCAGTCAACTCAAATCAGGAATCTCTTCACGGATTGAGCAACTGACTGCCGAGGGTGACGTAGTCGTCGCTCAAGCGTCCGGAACGGCTGAGACAACAGATGGTGTCCCGTATAACAACACATACTGCCAGGTCATCACGATCAGGGACGGGAAGTTCGCGGCTGTAACGGAGTATATGGATACAGCACTTATTGACTCGGTATTTGGCGTGGCGTGAAAGCCTGCTTCTGGCCGTTCTGAGAAAGTCGCCTGGCGCAAAAATGTGCGACTGCTTCACGTCGCATAGCCGCCAGTCGCAGATCTTGAGCTATAATTTCTGCTACTGACCCTTTCCAGCCGGTCATAAACAACGCATTTGAGACTTTAACTTTGTCTGGTTCGAAACGCTTCGCACTTCTGTTTCTCGTCATCCTGATAGCCGGATGCAGTGCTTGGAACGATTTTAGAACTCAACGAAGTCTAGATCGCGTGAGGGATGAGAGGCTGGCTCAGATCGATGTTGAGGAATGCGAGAGAAACGGCGGCTATATCCAAGGCGTATGCATGTTCGGTATGCCAGCCTGCATTATTCCT
>JAUHZT010000184.1 GCA_030425905.1 Gammaproteobacteria bacterium | reverse complement strand
GTTGTCGAAAACCAGTCACGACTGGCGCCCAAGGTCATAGAAGAACGACTCGCGGATCAGCGGTCTTCGACGGGAACGGGCTGCAACTCGCCGAGCTCGGCTCAGACACAGCAAGGGCCTCGTTCGCCATCGGGCGCCAGTTCGGTAACTGGGGCGGTTTCAGTGTTGGCTACTCGCATACCTCCAGCGAGAACAGTGTTCGCATTGGTATGCCTCAACAGCTTGGTGGCACAACGAACATTGTTAACTTTGAAGCGGATTTCGTAATTGACACGATCGACCGGCTGGCAGTACCGCGCTCAGGGACGAACCTGTCACTACACTGGTTCAGCGCGCGCGAAAGTTATGGCTCCGACGTCGCGTTGGACGCGCTGACACTGGATTTCCTGAAACCGATAAGCTGGGGAAAGAACACTTTGCTGCCCTGGTGGTCGCTCGGCAGTACAACCAAAGGTACGTCTGCTGACCTGCAACCCTTTTCTCTCGGCGGTTTATTCGACCTGAGTGGCTATGCGCCCGAAGAGCTGGACGGCAAGCACGTGAGTATCGGGCGACTGCTTTACTACCGGCAACTGGGGGATCAGGCGTTGCCGTTCTTTGACACACCCATCTACGTCGGTGGCTCAGTAGAGGTCGGCAACGTATGGGGCGATACCAGTGAAGTCTCCTTAAGCAATTCCCTTACAGCCGGCAGCGTCTTCATTGTGTTTGACTCAATATTCGGACCGCTCTATCTCGCCTACGGCACGGCCGAAGGCGGCCGTAAATCTGCTTATCTGTTTCTCGGGCAAACGTTCTAGTACCGACGGCCAACGGCGTTGCCTGTTTCTCTTCGCCGGTCTACGTCAAGTCCTGACAAGCGATGCGGACGGGAGCGCTGACTCCCGACCGCATCGAGACCTTACAGCTCGCTGACTGCCTTATGCTGAATGGACGGCCACACCTTCTCTGCTTTGGCGAGGATTGCTTCCTTGTCTGCCAGGTATTTCTCGAAGATTGCAGCATTAACGAACAAATAGAGTTTACCGCTGACGAGAAACACGCTTGGCCCGAAACATTTGAGAGCTAAGGAACGTAATAGAACGAGCAACTATTTCTTCCAAGGGCAGCGGAGCTACTTGGGCTGAATCCATCGACGCTCAAATACCGAATGAAACAGCTGGGTGTGCAGAAAGCGAAGCTCTAAACGCCCGGATGAAACGTCAAGACTACAATTCCAGCTCATCGAAATAGATGTCATAGCCGCGGTCAGTGCGTCAAAGGGCTGACATCTCACACTCCCTGGCAATCCGCAGGCTATTCCGCAGGCAACAACTCTGCCATCGCAATATCGAGCAATGCCAGGTACCGGTCATTCTCTAATGCATCTTCTCGGTTACACAACATCACCACTGAAAGTCCATCGTCGGGCAAACGCGCATAGAACGCCCTGAAGCCTACCCAGGAACCCCCGTGCACGTGAGCTTTGTGCCCTTTGTAGGTGCCAACTTCAAGGCCGAAGCCGTAACCGCTGCCCATGTCGAGCGAATCTCGAGCCATGGTTGCTATGGTCAGTGGATCAGCCGTCGTCATCAGCGAGTGCACTTGCTCACCACCGGGCACGCCGCCTGTTATGAAAGCACGGTCCCACTTGATGAAGTCGTCCAGCGTCGTGTACACGCCACCGTCGCCAACCCAGTCAAGGTTGGTCATGAAGATCTCGAAACTGCCGTCCTCAAGTACCGCGTAGCCATCGGCGCGATGCGGCACGATAGCGTTCACATTGTCATTAAAGAACGATGCCCTCATATCCAGTGGGCCGAATAGTTCGGCATCTGCAAATTGCCGCAAGGTTTTTCCGGACACCGCTTCGACAACCTGACTCAACAAGAAGTAGGCAATGTTCGAATATTCGAAACGCTCGCCAGGCCGCAAAGCGAGCGGCTGCTGACGAACCCGTTGATAGAATTCCTCGATCGTCCAGTAGTCTTCATTGCCGAAGCGAAAATTCTTGCCCGGTGTCAATTCGTAAGCATTGGTCCCCTCGTACTCACCCATGCCCGACGTGTGGTGAAGCATCTGCCGGATAGTGACAGGGTAGTCATACCGGCGCAGATCCGGCAGGTATTCATGTACATCCGCATCCAGGTCCAGGTCGCCGCGTACTGCGAGTATCGCTATCGCGGCCGCCGTAAACTGCTTGGAGACTGAGCCCACACGAAATACGGACTGGGTGCTGAGTGGTATGTTGTGTTCGAGGTTGGCGGAGCCGTACGTTTTCGCCAATGCATAATGGCCCTGATGAATGACGCCAACGGCACAACCGGGCTGGCTGTCGGAGTTGTAATCAGCAAAGAGCGCGTCGACCCGGCTGGTGAGTGTATCGGGTTGCGCGGCATGAACGACCGCAATGCTAACGCCCAGGCCGGCGGCAGCCAGTAGCGGCAGCCAGCGTCGGTTGGTGAGTTTGCACCGGCTAAGGTGCGCTGCTGTTTTTTCCAAGTTGTCGCTCCGTGTTGAGGGCGCTATCAGGAGGACCAGCGGCCGGACACCGCGCCTGTATGACCGTCCATGACGCGAAGTTGCGCCAGCAATCCGCAGAATGCTAACGAACAAATCAGCATGCAAAGAATCGGGATATGTTCCTGCCAGACGGCGACCTCGCCGGTACCGCGCGCTACGAGATAAAAGGACAGCTCACCTATGATAAATAGCGAATTCAGGAAGACGAAAGCGAACAATACCCACTGGGGTGCCGCGCGCCACAAATCCGCCATACCGCTGCGCCAACCGGCACCCGCAACAAAAGAGAAGCTGCTCACCATGAAGGCGAGCAGTGCCAAGGGAATAGCGGCAACCTGCAGCAACAATAAGCCATGCAGGTCCGGCGCTTGCTGGCCGCCGCCCATGAATAACACCATCATCGAAACAAGGCAGGTGCCGATGATCATGGCGAGCACGATCAGGGCCAGGGAGATCAGGCTGGATTTCACGGTACTTACATTTCCGAATTTGAAGTGACCCGCGACGAGCATGCCCGCGCGGGCCCAGGTGGCGCTCATTCTAATGCAAACGCTGCGATGGCGGCACGCCCGGGCGGAATTACGCCAGTTGCACGGTCGCCGGACCTGACATTGCCACAAGCGAACAATTGTCCAGACTGGTCTAAAACTTTGCTGCTTGCTTGTCGGGCAGGTTTACAGACCGCCTGCGCTGGTCCGCAAGCTGATGCAGTATTGCTTTCTATTTCAACAAGTTAGCGCTTCTGGCCCGGAACTTGCTATAGCTATACAGGAAGCCGGGCTAAGAATCTTTCACGGTTGAAAGAGCCCGGCCAGCTTGGACAAATAAGGACGTTTTGAAATGAACATAGCGAAGACAGCTAAAGTACTTACAGCTTCAATCGGCGTATTTATGTCGATGGGCGCTGTGGCGGATCCCATCGGGACCGGCCTGGACGGAGAAATTGATTTCCGCACGGCTCCGTGGGCGGCTTGTGCCGGCGAAACCACCTGCGTCATTGGTGACGTAACAGTGGAAGCTGGTAACTCCAGCGGCCCGGCCGATATCTATTGGGACTCGACCGATGGCTTCGGCGTGATGGGCGGTCAGGAGAATGACGAAATCGACGGCCCGAATGCAGAATTCCTGCGCCTCGTTTTCGGTACGCCGGAATTGCTGTCGGGCATCTGGTTTTCAGACCTTTTCAGCGGTAACGGCGACCCACAGGAAGCCGCGAATACGCGGATCATCCTCAGCGGCGGCGCGATTCTGGATTTCATGACCTTTGGCACCGATCCGATGGGATCGAGCAACGGCGAAGTGTTCCTGGACTTCGGTTCTGCCCTGCTTGTGTCGCAGATCCTGTTCGGTACGCCGGCAGAATTGAACGACGACCATTCCGTTGCCGGACTGGTACGCGCCAGCGTTCCGGAACCGGGTACGCTCGCGCTGCTTGGCCTCGGCCTGGCAGGCATGGCGATGCGTCGCAAACAACGTAAAGCCTAACAAGAAGCAAGCTAATGACTATGACCCCGCCTCGCGCAAGCCAGGCGGGGTTTTTTTGTGGCGGCAGTTCAACAGCGGCCTTCGTAGCGGGCATTGCGTAGCAACGACACACTGATAAACTGCTAGCGAAACAGATTCAGGGCAGACAAATGGCGAGGCAATCGGGACGAGGGTTTCAAGCTGCGGCGGCGCCCCTGCAGCCGAGTGGTTCCGTCGCGCCGGCATTGGCAAGGCTGTAGCCAGGTGCGGATGAAGCCGGGTGAACAGCAGCCATGAGTCCGGGTCTTCGTATTGATCGATGGCTTTTCTATTGCCGTTTCTACAAGACCCGCGTTCTCGCAACGGCCGCCGCAAGCGCAGGGCATGTACAGGTTAACGGTGAACGCGCAGCGCCAGGGCGACGCGTCAAGCCAGGAGACCGGATAGAACTGCTGCGTGAGCGACTACCGTATGCCCTGCAAGTCGTGAGCCTGCCAGCGCGCCGCGGCCCTGCCGCCGAAGCACGGGCGTGCTATGTGGAAGATGAAGAAACGCTGCGCGTGCGCAACGAAAAGATACAGCTCCTG
>JAUHZT010000183.1 GCA_030425905.1 Gammaproteobacteria bacterium | reverse complement strand
CACATGAATTTGCCGTTGTATTCACCGAGTGAACCGTCGAGCGGCTTGAAGCCGGGGTAGGGTGCGTAGGCCGAAGCAGTCCATTCCCAGACATCGCCAAAAAACTGCGGGTTGTCGTTGTTCGCGGCCGGCTGCAGTAAACCCGTATCAAGCAGGTTGCCCGCAACGCGGTGTTCCGCGGCCGCGGCTTCCCATTCAAATTCTGTCGGCAGGCGCGCGCCTGCCCAGCGCGCGAACGCGTCGGCCTCGTAATAGCTGACGTGTGCTACCGGCGCGTTAAGGTCGAGTTCACGCGTGCCGCCGAGCGTGAACTCTGTATCCAGATCGTCGTTCCAGTA
This sequence comes from Gammaproteobacteria bacterium, assembly GCA_030425905.1. Classification (GTDB taxonomy): domain Bacteria; phylum Pseudomonadota; class Gammaproteobacteria; order Steroidobacterales; family Woeseiaceae; genus UBA1847. The sequence goes on along the minus strand of JAUHZT010000183.1, from coordinate 4,243 downwards.
CAGCGGATGCTGCCAGCCGCGCTCGTTGATAACTGACCAGCCATCCGAGAGCCATAAGGCCGGATTGCGGTAGCCGCCATCGCGAGTAAAGTCACGAAACTCGGCGTTGCTGACGAGCCGGTTAGCGATCCGGTGCTCATGCAGCAACGCATCATGGCGCGGTGTCTCATTGTCAAAGCAGAAGTCGGTACCGTCTGAGCCAACTGCAAGGATGCCGGAGGGACCCGCACTAAAACGCAGATCGGCCACCGGCATGCTGTCGGGCGTGGGCAAGTCCGGCATCACAGCAGGCCGCAGCGGATGACAGGAAAAAACGTGTTTGATGTCGGTCAGCAACAGCTCCTGGTGCTGTTGCTCGTGGTTGAGGCCAAGCGTGACGAGAAAATCGAAGTCCGCATGGCCCCCCTGGGCGCTGATCAGTTCCTGCATGGCGGCATCAACGTGACGTCGATACGCAATGATGTTGTTCATTGTTGGGCGGGAGAGCAGGCCGCGTTGGGGTCGCGCGTGCATCTGGCCGGCCGTGTAGTAATAGGAATTGAAGAGAAAGTCGAAGTCCTTGTCGAACACCCGGTAGCTAGCGGCAAAGCGCGAGAGCACGAAGCGTTCGAAGAACCAGGTGATGTGTGCAAGGTGCCATTTGGTCGGACTCACGTCCGGCATGCTTTGAATAGCCGTATCTTCTGGCTCGAGCGTCGCTGTAAGCGCCAGGCTCAACTCGCGAACACGCGCGTACCGTGCCGACAGTTTGTCGGCGGAATCAGGCGACAGGGTTTCCATGCTGGATGCCAATTGAATCCTGCTTGCGAGCCGAGGGGGGATGAGTCACGTTACCTGAATTAGAAAGACCCGGCCACCGTGCGAATTGTTTCGTGATCGTGCTCGGCGGCGCGCCAGATCCGCGCAGCAGGCGCAGAGCAGCCTTTGCCTAGCGCAGTGGCAGTTCCGTCTTTTTCTGCACCGTACGAATCGCGACGCTGGAGTTCACGCGTGAGACGCCGGGCAGGCGCGTCAGGAAGTCCTTGTGCAGTCTTTCGAAGTCGGCCATATCGGCAACGGCGACGCGCAGCAGGTAGTCAAACTCGCCGGTCATCAGGTAGCACTCCATCACCTCCGGGATATTGCGCACGGCACTCTCAAAAGCGGCCAGCTCACTGTCCTCCTCTCGCTGCAAACCGATATGCACAAAAACGTTGCCGGGCAGGCCAAGCTTGGGCTGACTCACCAGCGCCACGTAACGGTCGATGAGCCCGGACTCCTCAAGCGCCCGGACGCGCCGCAGGCAGGCGGACTCGGAGAGATTGACGGCGTTCGCGAGCTGCACATTGCTGATCCGCCCGTCTTTTTGCAGGGCGGCCAGGATGGCGCGATCAAAACGGTCAAGCGGCATGGTGGAATCTGCGAATACGTGGGCTTAAGGCAAAGGAATCTGCCACAATAACACCAAAGTGTCACTGAAAACGCAATGTCGCTCCCAAAATGCGGGAATAAACTGGAGAATTCGCCCGCCGGCGCAATCAACGAGAGAACGAGCATGAAGATCGGAGTACCCAAGGAAATCAAAACACTGGAATTTCGCGTCGGCATGACGCCCTCCGGTGTCCGCGAGCTCGTTGATGACGGGCACGAGTTGTTCGTCGAGTCCAATGCCGGCGAAGGAATCGGTATGAGCAATGCCGATTACGTGGCGGCCGGTGCCAAGGTGCTGGACAAAGCCGAAGACGTCTTCAAGACGGCGGACATGATCGTCAAGGTCAAGGAGCCGCAATTGAACGAGTGCGCCATGTTGCGCGAAGGGCAGGTGCTGTTTACCTACCTGCACCTCGCGGCTGACCCTGCGCAGACTGAAGCGCTCGTCAAGTCAGGCACGACAGCGATTGCCTACGAAACGGTCACGGCGAAAGACGGCTCGCTGCCATTGCTGACGCCGATGTCAGAAGTGGCCGGTCGACTTTCGATCCAGGCCGGTGCGTTTGCACTGCAAAAAGCGAATGGCGGTCGCGGCATCCTGCTTGGCGGTGTACCGGGCGTGCGTCCGGCCAAGGTGCTGGTTGTAGGTGGCGGCGTTGCGGGTGCCAACGCGGCCGATATGGCCGTTGGCCTGGGTGCCTCGGTAACCATCCTGGACCGCTCCTTGCCCCGCCTGCGTCAGCTCGACAATATCTTTGGCGGCCGCGTGCGCACCGTGTACTCAACGAAAGATATTATCGATGAGTTGAGTGCCGAGTCGGATCTCATCATCGGTGCGGTGCTCGTCGCGGGTGCGGCGGCACCGAAACTGGTTACGGCACAAAACGTCAAAGATATGAACGCTGGCGCCGTGATGGTCGACATCTCGATTGACCAGGGCGGTTGCTTCGAAACAAGCCGCCCGACCACACACGCGGACCCCACCTACGTTGTTGACGATGTCGTGCACTACTGTGTAACCAACATGCCGGGCGCCGTACCGCGCACGAGCACGTTCGCACTCACCAACGCAACGCTGCCGTTCGTAAAAAGCCTCGCGAAACTCGGCTGGAAAGAAGCATTAAGCCGCGACCCGCATCTCGCCAACGGCCTTAACGTCCACGCCGGACACGTCAACCACGAAGCGGTCGCCCGCGATCTCGGGTACGAATACCGTTCAGCAGTGGAAGTCTTGCAAGCCGCTTGATGAGTAGGGGCTGGATAGCCGGCGGTTAGTCTGGCGCAAGACTGGCGCGAGCCGGCAGCGCACTCCCTCATGGCTCAAAAAAAGGGTCAGATCCCGCTGGGATCTGACCCTTTTTCCTGCGCTTTACTTCGGTCGACGCGCTACCGGCTCGCGCCAGTCCTGAAGAATCTACCGTCGGCAATCCAGCGCCAGTAGGAGTTCGTTCAATGCGTGGAAGCCTTTGGGGTCGAGTCCTGTGATGTCGGTGATGCGGTCGAAGCGGGCATAAATCGTGTTGGGATGTATCCCTAAGGCTTTCGCGGCCTTGAGGAGGTTCATGTTGGTATCGGCGTAGGCGGCGAGCGTGGCGCTGAGTTTCTGTCTCGACTTCTTGTCGGCGGCAATGAGCGTGTCGACCCAGGCGGGCAAAGCGGACTGCACGTGTGCGCGGGCCTTGTGCACGATGATCTGGCGGACCGGGATGCTGGCGTAGGCTACAACGCGCTCCTTTACGCTGGCGAGGTCCAGCGCCGTGCGGGCTTCCTGCAGTGCCTTGGGTATGTGTGCCGTTGAGGGCGCGTCCGCGCTCAGGCCGATTACGACGGCAGGGCCGATGCTTAGTAATACTGGCATCACGCGATCGGCGAGCCGGGTTTGCGGTGCGGTCCAGCCCGAAGCGCGGCGTGTGTCCGACAATATGGCGAGAACCGTATTGTCACGAATGCCGATGAGCTGGCGGCCGGGCAGCTTGCGGGTGGCATCTGTGAGTGCATCGGCGAGGCGTCTTGCGCGTGCCGGGTTTTGCATCTCGCGCGGGTCGACTGATTGGGCGACTGCGACGCAAAAGGACTGGCGTTGCTCGAGGTAGCCGGCGCGCCGAAGCAAAGCGGCCACGTGGCTGTCGGACTCATCGTAGCCATCCAGCAGCATGCCCAGCAGTTCGGAGCGGCGGTCGTTCTCGGACTCGGCAAGCAGGCGCGTTTCGGCGACGTACTCGGCCGTGAACAGCGTGCCCATGGCGCTGCAGTAGCGGTTCACGAGCTCGGTCATCGTGGCGACAACCTTGCGCACCTGGGCGGTCTCGCTGGCAACTGCGAGCGCCGCATCCCGCACCCACGGAAGCAGGACCCGGTGTGCACAGGTCATGGTCTGGAGCATGGCTTCGAGCGGGAACCGCTGGCCGGCGCGGCGCTGGGCGGCGTCGACAATGAACTCGAATTCGCCGGGCCTGGCGCCCGTCAGAAGCCGGTGTAGTTCACCCACCTGTTGCCGGCAGAGCCGCTCGAGTTCGGGCAGCACATCGGGGTTGCCGGAGCGCGTGAATGCGTCGATATCGCTGATGATGGCTTGCTGGAGCTGGCCCGACACGGCCTCGATCTGCGGCTCAATGGCCGTCGCCACGGCCGGCACAATGCCGTATTCGCGAAGCGATTCGACAATGCGACGGAAAGGATCGGGGTCGGGAGTCGTGGCAGCCATAATTGTGTAGTCTACACAAACAAATGCGCTAAATCGCAGCACATTTGCCAATGTATGTGCTAATTTTTGTGTATACCCTCTATCCGTGGCTGTTTCCGATACCCGGGCAGCCCTGATCACGAGGAGCAA
>JAUHZT010000043.1 GCA_030425905.1 Gammaproteobacteria bacterium | reverse complement strand
AGGCAGTATTACGCAGGTTTTTTTTACTTTTTATTGAATTAGCGCAGTAAATTATGGAACTTGACCGATTTGACACAAAAATACTGTCCCTGCTGCAGAAGGATGGGCGGATGAGCTGGTCACGGCTGGCCGAGGAAATCAGCCTGTCAGCGAGCGCCTGCCAGCGCCGCGTGGAGGCCCTGATCGCCAATGGCATGATCGAAAACTTCACGGTTAACCTGAATGAGAAAGCCCTCGGCAACCGGGTCAAGGCATTCGTCGCCGTAAACGTCGACCGGCAAAATACCGAGCTCGCGCAGGACTTCCAGAGCAAAGTCAGGGAGCACCCGCAGGTACAGGCCTGTCACATGATTTCGGGCACTATCGACTTTATGCTCGAAGTGGTTGCGCGCGACCTGGATGCCTTCGGCTCGTTTATTGATGGCGAACTGCTTGGCATGCCCGCCGTCAAGGATGCTTCGTCGAGCATCGTACTGAAGGTCGTAAAACGCAAGCAGACTATGATCGGCTAGCCCACAGGAACCCGCATCAGCACAATAAACTAGGCCTGCAGGCCAAGCTCATCAATCATGCTTTGTCGCATTTCGACCTTGCGGATTTTTCCGGTCACGGTCATCGGAAATTCGTCGACAAAGCGGACATGCCGCGGAATCTTGAAATGCGCGATCTGGTCGCGACAGTATTCACCAAGTTCGTCCTCGGACAGCGCGCTACCGGGCTTGAGCTGCACCCAGGCGCAAACGGACTCACCCATCTTCTCATCAGGAATGCCAAACACCTGAACTTCTGAAATTGCAGGGTGGCTGTAGAGGAACTCTTCGACTTCGCGTGGATAAATATTTTCACCACCGCGAATAATCATGTCCTTGATGCGGCCTGTAATACGCACATAGCCATGACGGTCCATGGTGCCGAGATCGCCAGAGTGCAGCCAGCCATTCACAATAGTCTCTGCCGTGCGCTCTTCGTCATTCCAGTAGCCTCTCATGACTGAATACCCGCGCGTGCATATCTCACCCTGCTCGCCAACTGGCAGTACCCGATCGTCCTGGTCGACTATTTTTACTTCCACGTAAGGTATCGGTCGACCAACCGTTTGCGTCCGGTTTTCCAGGGAATCATCCGGAAGCGTCATGTGATTGATCGGGCTGAGCTCAGTTTGGCCATAGCCAATCAGCACCTGATCCATATGCATGTCAGCAATGATTCTCTTCATCAGGTTCTCCGCACACGGTGCGCCAGCGATCACACCGGTGCGAAGACTTGACACGTCAAACCGCCCGAATTCCGGATGATCGAGCTGTGAGATAAACATCGTTGGCACACCATGCAGAGCCGAACACCGCTCTTCTTCGACAGCGCGCAGCGTCTGGACCGGGTCATAGGCATCGCCGGGAAAAACCATCGTCGCGCCGACCGACACACAGGCGAGCACGCCCAGAACCATGCCGAAGCAATGATAGAGTGGCACGGGTATGCACAAGGAATCCTCGTTAGAGAACTGCATGCTGTTCGCCGTGTTGCAGGCATTGTTCAAAATATTGACGTGGCTGAGCGTGGCACCTTTGGGTGCGCCGGTCGTGCCACTGGTGAACTGGATGTTGATGGCATCGTCGGGTTGCAATGTTCTCATCAACGATTGCAATTGCCGCCGCTCTGTCTCACCGCCCAGGCTGCAGACTGCGTCAAAATTCAGCATGCCGGGGGTGACGCCTTCGCCCATGCGAATAACGGTACGCAAACACGGCAGCCGCGGAGACTCAAGTGCGCCGGGCTCTGCCTGCGCAATCTCGGGTAGCAGTTCGTTAAGCAGCGCCAGGTAGTCGCTGGACTTGAATTTCTCAGCCGTGATGATCGCCTTGCAGTCGACTTTGCCGAGCGCGTACTCGAGCTCAACCAGTCGATAAGCAGGGTTCAGGCACACCATGATTGCGCCAATCTTCGCGGTCGCGAGCTGCGTCAACACCCACTCGTAAGAATTTGGCCCCCAGATTCCGACGCGATCACCAGGCTCGATACCAATTGCCAGTAGACCAACCGCTAGATTTTCTACGTCGGCATGGAACTCGGCCCAGGTTGCGCGTCTGTCCTGATGCCGCACTACAATCGCAGGTCTGTCCTGATTAGCGGCGACGACTCGATCAAAACAGCTACCGATTGTTTCGTAGAGGAGTTGCCCCTTCCCCTCGCCGGTCATATAGCTTTGCGTCAGACTGTGCACCCCTGCCCCCCCACGTTAAGCTTACAAGTAGTTTTGAAAAAAAAAAACCTGACCTCGCCCCCCGCAACGGCAACGAGCATTATCAGGTCGTCACCGACCTTCTAACGAAGGACTCGTCGATATCCTCAATCCGGGTGATTCCCAGCAATGCCATATCCCGCCTTAACTCCTGGTACAAAATGCCGAGCGCGCAACGAACCCCTTTCTCGCCCCCTGCGGCAAGCCCGAACAGATAAGGCCGTGCAAAGCTGACTGCCTTTGCGCCGAGCGCGAGCGCTTTGAGTATGTCGGTTCCACGGCGAATTCCACCGTCCAGAATAACTTCAGCATCACCTGCTGCCGCTTGTACCGCCTCCGCAAGCACGTCCAGCGGCGCCGCGGCACCATCTAGCTGGCGACCACCGTGGTTTGAAACCTGAATGGCATTAAAGCCGAGATCTATTGCGCTACGAATATCATCGGTACGCAGCACACCCTTGATAACCGCTGGCCCGCCCCATTCGCCAAGCAACCACTCGGCATCTTTCCAGTTGAAGCCTGCGTGCATCTGCTCGGCGACGAAGTCGGCGAGACTTGTGGCCGGGGTGTCTTTGGAGAGATTTGCATAAGAAATCGGCCTGCTGGTGAGGTAGTCCCATGTCCACGCCGGTGCCCGCATAGCCTCGAAGACTTGTCGCGGAGTGACCTTTGGAGGAATCGTGAACCCGTTGCGGCGCTCACGTTCGCGGTTCCCGGCAATTGGAAAATCTACCGTTAATACGAGCGCGGAGAAATTATTGTCTTTCGCCCGCTGCAGCATCTCCTTTACGAGTGCACGATCTTTCCAGACATACAACTGAAACCATCTGGGCGCATCGGCGCAAGCAGCTACCTCCTCGATTGAAACGGATGACAGGGTCGACAGCGTGTGTATTGTGCCAAGGGCGGCGGCCGCTCTGGCCACCGCCAACTCTCCCTGGGTATGAAAAAGCCTGTTCCCCGCTGACGGTGACAAGATAAAAGGCACGGCGATGGGCTGCCCCAGTACCGTTGTCGACAAATCGATCTGGTCGACGCCCTCCAGGACCCGATACATCAGATCATAGTTTGCAAATGCCTGACAGTTCTTGCGCAGCGTTACCTCGTCATCAGCACCGCCATCGATATACTCGAATACAGTCTTGTGTGCCCGGCGTTTAGCAACTGCCCGAACGTCTTCTATATTCAGACACTGGTCTAGAGTTCGCACCATCACTCAGGAAATCAGAATTCCAGATCGAGCCTTAGCATTACCTGTCGCGGCATATTCATGGATACCAGATTTGCTGCACCCAGCGTGAAACCGTAAGTCGCAACCTGTTCGTTCGAGAGGTTCTTGGCAATCAGGCTGATTTTTGGACGAATCTCACCGCTTGCCCGCTTAAGGCCAATTGAAAAATCGAGCATGCTCAACGAATCCAGCGGAATGGTATTCTGCAAATTATTCTTGGAACTGTCGCGGTAAGAATAAGTGAGCGAACTGTTGACGTCCCAGTTTGACCAGGAGCCGTCGTAACTCAAGTCAATCGCCGTATTCCATTTCGGTGCCTGTGCCAGCGTTGTCCCAGCGGCAATGAAGCCATCGGTTGCAGAGTCAAAGTCGGCGTCGGTGTACGCATCGGTATACGAGCCCACCACGTGTGCACTGAATCCGCCCGAGAGCAATGCATGAAGGCTAAACTCGAGTCCTTTGGATTTTGCTTTACCGATGTTGTCCACGTAAGCCACAACACCAGCGCGCTGTTGTACCTGCACATCGCTCCAGTCGATCAGAAACAGGGAGAGGTCTGCCGTCAACCGTTGCTCCAGCCAGGATGAACGAACGCCTACCTCATAGTTGGTTAGCGAATCCGATTTGTAAGTGGTCGGCACACCAGCATTAATATCGGCGGCAGCCTGGCCATTAATGCCACCAAACCTGAAACCTTCAGCAATACTTCCGTAGAAGGTCAGGTCATCATTTGCGTGGAACAAGAGTGCCGCTTTTGGGTTAAAACCGCTTTCGTCAAGTTTTGCTGTGGCGCTGGCATCCGGAATACCGAGGTCGTCACCCCCAGTGAGGAAGTTGCCGCCGTCGGTTACCTGGTCGAAATAACGGCCGCCCAGGTTCAGCTCCCAGCTATCGCTGAGCATGCGTGTGAGATCAAAGTACAGCGCTTTTTCCGTCGCATCTGCAAACTCGCCACCAATCGAACGGTTGACCATCGCGCCGAAATCAATGGCCACCACGCTCGGTCGCGTCTGGTCAGCCTTCATATGGTATAGACCCACCGTGTATTGCCAGTCGCTAAACAGGCCGTTGCCACCCGTTGGCTGATTGGAAACAATGCGTAGCTCATTCGAGTATTGATCGGTTGTGGGCATGAAATTCTGGTTGACCGTTATCCCAGTGCCATGCAGCCCGACAACATAAGTCAGGTCCGCCTGACTGCTACGTTCTTTTTCCAGCCAGTTGTTATCAAAGACAACAGTAAATGCGTCGTTACTCCAATCGAAACGTACACCGTAGATGTCCAACTCCGAATCTTCGAATTCCGGAGTGTATTTGAACTGACGAACGAGACTGGCTTCGGTGCCTTCAACAAAACTATAAGCATCAACGTCGCCTGACTGAGTCAGGTAATTGGCCCGTACAGAAAGGTTGTCAGTAACCTGCCACAACGCAGCAACGCGCGCGTGTTCTGACTTGTAGCTATTGATGTCATCAATATCACCGGCTTGGTCATAGATATAGCCCGGGAAGTCACGCACAGCGCCGGCAAAACGCAATGCAAAATTATCGCTTAAGGGCACGTTCAACATCAAAGCATATTCTGAGTTATGTCCGTCGCTGTCCGCGGTCTGGCCATAACCTACCGATGCCAGGCCACTAAAGCCTTCAAAATCTGGGCTGTTTGGAACGTATCGAACGGCGCCAGCAAGTGCGGATCCACCAAACAGGGTTCCCTGCGGCCCTTTGAGAACCTCTACGGTTTGCATGTCGACCGTATCGAGATCCGGCTGAGCACCGATGATCGACGGATTTATTAGCGGAACGCCGTCAAAAAAGCGGCCCACCGTGCGCGGTCCCACCCCGCGTGTTTCATTCGTAATGCCGCGAATCTGGACCGTGGAGCTGTTCGGAGTAAAACCGGGCTCCAGCGTAACGCCCGGCGAAAGCTTGACGATATCACCAAGCGTAGTTGCACCGATGCTGGTCAGGTCATCGCCACTAAAAGCATTGATACTGGTCGGAATATCTCGAACAGACTGCGGGCGTTTGGTAGCGGTCACCACAATCTCTTCGAGTACGGCCCCTGACTGGCCGGATGTATTTTCGGTCTGCGCGTGAACGAACATCGGACTGATCGCGAGCGGCAATCCGATAAGCAGTGAATTTCTGATGGTCCTGACTGGCCGATTCATTGTGGATATCCCCCAAAATCGAAATAAGCAAAATTGGCTCTGATAACCAAGCATTGAGCCATTCGATTGCATATAAACTATAAGTTCATATATGATCAACCGTACTATTAACACCAATTGTTGTCAAGCAAAGTAGCCGAGCAAAACCCGCGCAGCGAATAGAGCACCACGCCTTATGAGATCAGCGCCCAGAAAGGTCCGGGCGTGACTTACATCGACGTGGTAATCGGCAATCCCCGCAGCGATAATGAGACTTCTGCCGCACCAGGACACCCGACCAAATTAAGAAATGACCAATAAGAAAAAAGCGACAGTTTACAGAGCACCGGCGCTCGACAAGGGTCTTGAGATTCTGGAATTACTCGCCGACGTTAAGCAGCCGATGACCCTCACCCAGATCGCATCTGTCTTAAAGCGCTCCAGAAGCGAGCTGTACCGAATGACGGCGGTGCTAGTCGACCGCGGCTATCTGTTGCGGGATCCTGCAAGCGATGAACTGATGATCTCCAACCGCTTGTTTGACCTGGGTATGCAAGCCAGCCCGGTCGGGACACTTGTCGAAGCTGCATTCCCTACGCTTCACGCGCTTTCCGAAGCAACTGAACAGTCCTGTCATCTTGCTGTTGCAAGCGGCGAGCGCATGGTGGTCGTGGCGCGCGTTCAGAGCCCCTCCAGCGTCGGTATTTCAGTGCGTGTCGGGCATCACCTGGACCTGTTTGAGTCAGGCTCCGGACTGACTTTGCTCGCATGGATGGAAGAGAATGAGCGCGCGAGACTGCTGGAGCGTTACTCAAGTGAGCCCGGCAAGATCGACCGGGACGAGCTCGCCCAAGTGCTATCGCGTGTCAGGAAAAAGGGCTACTTCCGGCGCAAAAGTGTCCTCGTTAACAGTGTAGAAGACTTGTCATGCCCTGTCTTTATGGGCGACCATGAGCACGTTATCGCCTGTCTCACGGTCCCCTTTCTAAAGAGCCGCGCCGCGAAAGTTGATGCCTGCGAGGCGTTAAAGCACCTCGTTGCAGCATCGCAGACACTCTCCGCCCTGAGCGCCCGTCATGGCGGCTTCTAACGCCAGCCAGTGCTTTTTTTCCTGACGCACAAGCAAGCATAACGGATCAGCCTGTGACCGATAGTGTAGTTCAAGGTACCTGCTCGCCCCTGTTCGCGCAGCTCAAGAGTGAATTTGAAAAAAACTTCGCGGCGCGTGGGGAAGTCGGTGCATCGGTCTGCGCCATAGTTGATGGCGACATCGTCGTTGACCTCTACGGCGGCACACTGGACACTGCGCCAGCTAGCGCGTGGCAGCGAAACACCATCACACGGGTGTTTTCCTGTACCAAAGGGGCAGTAGCATTCTGCCTGCACCTGCTCGCCGACCGCGGCGCGCTTGATTTCAATGCCGATGTCAGGAAGTACTGGCCTGAATTTCAGAAGCACTACCAGCAAACGATTCCGGTGTGGATGTTACTCAACCACCAGGCAGGTTTACCGGCATTGCGTTCGCCCGTAACCAAGAATGACCTGTTCGACTCCGCGACACTTGCCTCGCGCCTGTCGACGGAATCGCTGTTCTGGGAGCCCGGTACCTCGCTGGCTTATCATGCGCTGACATTTGGTGTGCTGGCCAACGAACTTGTACACCGGGTGACCGGTCTCAGCGTGGGGGAATTTTTTCGTCGTGAAATCGCAGCCCCGCTGGACCTGGATTTCTGGATCGGATTACCTGCCAGCGAAGACCGAAGAGTTGCGAAAACCCTGTTTCCCGCGGCCTCGACTCCGCAGAAAACCCTTGCGGCCGACAGTATTGCCGCTCTCACCAAAGCCAATCTCGGCGCTTTTCTAGGTTCACTGGATGAACGTGAAACACGTGCCGCCGAGATACCGGCGGGTGGAGGATTCGGCAATGCCCGCTCGCTGGCCGCCATGTACGCGCCGCTCAGTATGGAAGGAAGCCATGCGGGAAGACAATTCATATCACCTGATGCCGTAGCCCGCATGGCCCAAACGACAGCCGCAACCGGCAAAGACCAGACACTGGGTATTCCCACGGCGTTCAGTCTCGGGTTCGCAAAGTCCTGGGGCGTCGGACGAATGCCGCCTGGCTGTGGCTACGCAATTGGCAGCCGGGCATTCGGTCACCCGGGTATGGGCGGCTCAATCGGGTTTGCGGACCCGTCAGCGCGGCTAGCCTTTGCCTACACAATGAACCAGATGAACAGCAGTCCTTCCCTTGACGAACGCGCCCAGTCGCTCATCGATGCGGCCTACAATGCGCTTGGCTTTAGCCATCGAAATACTGGCGCCTGGACCGGGCCCGCGCGATGATTCCGCTAGGCAGCTGGCATCTCTAATTCGGCAAGGTAGGGCTTGAGAACCACCGCGAGGGCCTCTTCGTCTCGCGTATCCGGCAGGGTTTCACAGGACCACAGGTGCCAGATTTCATCGTGCGACACGGTCGCCTGTGGTTCGAGCACAGCCAAAGGCCCAAGGCTCTCAATCTCAAGAAATCCGGGCATCGTGAAGGTTTCGAAGTTGCAACCCATATCGGCATACGTTGCGGCGTTATCGAAAGCAAAGCTCTTGATAAACAACGTCTGGTGATTCCAGCTTGCTGCCCAGCCCTGCCTGTTCAGAGCGCCAAACTTGATTTTCTGTTCAATCGAACTGTCTTCGCGCAACTCGATAAACCGGCTCCCCCAGTAAACTCGCGGATCGTTCATTTGGGTGTAGTGCCAGAGCGTGATCGACCGGGCCGGATCCAGCGTTTCCGGGTGCGGTCTGTACTCTTCTTGTGGAATGATGCCGCGGCTCGCGGGCGCCATTAGCGTTGCGGCCCATGGCGCCAACTCAACGGGCCACAAGCCGCGGTTCGATAGCTTGTGACGCACCAGCACCCGGTTACCTGGCTGAAAATGAAGCTCAAGCTCTTTCTGGATACGGGTCGTTTGTTCAGGAACCTGGACCAGCCGCAAGACCGGGTCCTGCCATTCGAACTCGACCGGGTCGAAATCCGGACAATACGAGCGCGGTTCAGCCTCGGGTGCGTGCCACAGACGGTGACCTCCAAACAACATGTACTCGTCGGCGGAAAGCTTGCCAAGCTGGTCGGGAAACTCGCAGAATAAATTAGGCTTGTCGCCAAAGCGGCAACTGAGAATTCTCGGCCCTACATCCAGGGTAATTGTCAGCGTGATGTCGTTATGTCGTACATGCAAACATCGCTCCCATCCTGCATAGGGTGCGCAGGTTACGTCCGTCATCTGGCTATCTCCCGTTCGTCTCTTGGATGGCAATCAATTGCCTTGTTCACCAGGTATTGAAACATTCGGTCTATGTCTCGGAACACGGCGCATCGAGATCGAAACTCAAGGTTGCGCCAGTCTCCAGCATCGTGCTTGCCGAAAATTGCTTTCGCCCGGCACCTGTCACCACAAACTCGCTAACGGCCAACGTTCCATAAAGCACTGACAAGTGAATGCGCTGACCGTCGATCTCATACTGGCCCCAGGCATTGCCGTTGGACCAAAACCATCTGCCGGACCGATTACGCACACGGAAAATCTTGCTAATTGCGGAATAACGAAAACCCGTCCACGCGATACCCGTAGCCCAGCTGGACAGCGCTCGAATGTAATGATGCCCGCACTCTGCTTCATCGAATGGGTTGCGTTTACGGCCATCGTAGCGGGCCCGGATATTCTCCACACATTCAAGCGCTTCCTGCTCAAGCCCCTCATAAATCATGCCAGCCGCGGCCGTGTACTCAAAACCACTCATGACCTCGCTAAAGTACGGGAATGGAAAGTCTTCACGCTCACCACGTGGAAAAGACGCCATCAGCAAGCCCGCCTCGTCGCCAAGGACAAACGAACGCATGACATTAAGGTGATTGTGGAAACCTTTCTTGCCGTTGTAGCGGAATACGCTGGCGAGCGCAGTGCGAATATTTTCGCGCTTGCCGAGATGCCCCAAACCCAGGATATGCGCCATGAGCTGACCAACGCACTGATCGACAAGACAGGCATCGAGCAGTTGATGCGTCTTGTCGACAGGTTTGTCATCAAACAGGCGCTGCTCAGGTGGAATTCTTGCTGGATCCGATGGTTCGATAAACTCCTGTTCGTAGTACTCACCATTGAACAATCGCTTGTCGACAAGGTGGCGACCCGCGGCAAACAGACGCTCACATTCGGTCGCGAATTCCGCATCACCGGCGGCAAGTGCCATTGTTGTCGCCGCCTTTAGTGCGAGCAAGTACCAGAACTGCATTTGCGGATTCGGGCCGCAGTATTCAACATCCATCGTGTTGTGCTGACAGCCCTCCATCAGTCCATCGCGATCAGCGTCCCACCCGCCGCTCATCCAGCAGTACTCGAGGCTCTTTCGAACTTGTGGCCAGAGCTCCAGCAACCATTCAGTATCGCCGCTAAGTTGCCATTCTCTGTAGACCTTGCCAATACAGCCCAGTTGTCCATCTGCCGCTACCCGGGGAAAGTCCCTGGCGCGGCTCGCAAAAGGCTGCATGACACGAAAAGCCATGTCACCGCGTTCACCTGTGGCAAGTCGATACTCCACATCGCGCATGCTTCTTGCGAGATCACCCCACAGAAAAGCCAGCGCGTAATCGTAGTTCCACACGTGAGTACACGAACCTTCGCAGTAAGCCTTGTTGTCGCCGCAACCCTCGTAAGAACAAAATGTACCGTCCGGTAGACGGTGGCAAGTCTCACTAAACAAACTTGAAATATTGAACAGCGACGCCTCCTTGATAGCAGGCGGCAGGTCACTAGTGCAAATAGCGCGGACAAATTGCACGGTTGAACGCTCAAGCTGCGGCATACGAGGCACAAGTAATTCTGCAGCATGCCAGGCATCGCGATACTGCGATGTATACCAGTTACCAACAAGCTCGTCGTGCTTGTCCGGCGTCCAGTCCATCCGGTTTGGAAAATGCCAGCTCAGAAAAAATGTAACAACCTTACTCTCGCCGGGTTGAATTTTGTGATGCACAGCAAGAGAACCAACCGGGATATCCGCACTATTGTGAGCGCGTTCACTAAGTTGACCATTGCGATCAAGGTCATTGCGCAGATCCAGCAGGCCTGAATAATAACGGTTGTCCAGCCAGTTAGTTCGGGTGCTGCTTTGATTATCGGCATGGGTAAGTAGCGCAAAGGTACCGAAACTCTCACTACTCGTGTTTGTTCCCGTCGAAGAGAAATAGAGTCCGCGCAACTTGCCATCGTCTCGAACCTCTATTCTGTTCTGTTCCGGGCCGTGAAATCGAACCCGGCCATTGCCCAATAGCTCACGAGTCTCCGGAAGCATGCCTATAAGGTTCGGCATCGTCGCGATCGTTGCCACATCAAGCGGCGACTCGGATTCGTTTTGCAACAGATAACGCAACTGGATAACAGGCTGCGAACTGTCATCGGCATTGCCCGGAATAACGGGGCTGAAAGCCTGCAGTCGAACTGACACGGGAACCTGTTCGTCCGACAAGCGCACCTGAGCGAGCGGATAAGCGGCATCGAAATGACAATTGTTAAAACGTGGAATACCGTGATTCGGCTGGCGGCAACCTACACTGCCCTCCCAGGTTTCGCTGTCTATCGGTCCCTCCGCAAGCCTCAGGTCAGTACGGCCGTCGGCACGGCGGATATGTAGCATGACGCACGGTGCCACATCACGGGAACTGGGTACGAAGCCTTTCGCCGGGCGGTTGAAGAGTTCGAAGTCTCGCAGGTCCCCGCAACCACCAATAGAGATTGAGCCCGCGCCCATTCCTCCCAGCGGCATGGCAATACGGCGAAGATGCGACGGCCCATAGGACTTGAGAACCGGCCAGTCAAATTCACGCGCAGCGGCCTGAGGCAACGTCGCAGCCCTACATATCAGATGGGTGGGAAGACGACGCCTGCAGCGGCAGCGCACTTCGATCCGGTGTCAGATCAAGATCGGCAAGGCGGGCTGCAAGCGCGGGAATTGGGCCAACTGGCCGGCTGGGCAAAGCCTCATACCAAAATGTGCATGCGGACCAGTCGTCCTGCCGGTCGTACAAACCACCAAGGTATTCTGCGAAAGTATGTACAGGTGGTGACAAGCCGATTTGTTGCACCGTGACACGAATATCCTCGTGCCAGTAGACCGGGTCCGGCACATGCCACCTGTACATCGAAACAGGGCCCGTATCCAGCCTTTCGCCATGCACAAAATTGGCACCATGATAGTGGAATGCATTGCCCTGAAGCCCCCAGGACAGCCCGACGTAGTCCTCAGCACCAGTGCCAACAATGCTTGCAAAATCCTGGTCCCCGTCGAGATAGATCTTCACCTCGCCCTCGCCCCACCAGTTGCTGTCTGTCGGCCGCACACCAAGCACAGTACCTATATAGCGGCCTGCGCCTTCGCGACGTGGCAGTATTTCGAAGTCCTTGCCGAGCGTCGTCGGGTTCTCACGACGAAACATCGCGTGCAAACGCCCGGCGTTCTCCGCATGCCTGTCACCAAGCGTGAAATCGATCTGGTAGAAGAACAGCACATCAATGTCGAGGTCATTGCTGATCGTTACTCGCGCACGTTTTTGAAACGGCATTGGCAACCATATGTTCATGCCGTATTTCTCTGTCACCGAATGTGCGACGGAGCTGAACGGGTCTGTCGTGCCATGGGCGAAGCCGAAGAAATCGCCCAACGGTGCTTCAACGCTGGGCCACTCCTGATTGTCCCAGTAGATGCGAATCACTAGCCCACGCAGTGCATCGGCAACATTGTAGGTCGTCATCCACATGTGCCGGATGGTTCCTGCGGCTTTGATGTCTGCCAGACTAAGCGTTGCCCCCGCCGGCAGCATGCGTGCGGGACTTCCCTTGCGCCCCACACCCAGCGGACTGGCGGCTTGCCCTCCTGCCCCTTTATTGCCTTGCGGATTCTCGAAAGTGATGGAATAGCTCTGCAAGTGGGAAGGCAGGTCGTAAAGCTCACTCATCATCATTACCTTTTCTGGTCGGCATGCAGGCTATTCGCAATTCGCGGGTTGCGCAAATTGACATCGAGACAGGTCAGATGTATCTTTTTCTTAGATTTATATATAAATCAATTGTTCATAAATGATTTTATTGGCCTGACGACAGGCAGTCAAGCGTGATGCTTGCTACCAAAGGCCGCTACACCTAACACTAAACTCAAGGAACACGGGTGAGCAATACGAATTCAAGCGAGAGCGTCCGGATTACCGGCTTCAAGGTGCAAGACATTCGCTTTCCTACCAGCGAAGCACAACACGGTTCGGACGCGATGAATTCATCACCCGACTATTCATGCGCTTACGTCACCCTCGAGACCAACCAGCCGGGTCTGCGAGGCACAGGACTGGCATTCACCATTGGTCGCGGAAATGAAATTTGCTGCGCGGCTTTGCATGCGATCGCTCATCACGTTACCAATCGCACGCTGGCTTCGATAACAGATGACTTCGCCGCTTTCTCACGGTCCATTACCGCGGATGACCAAATTCGCTGGCTCGGTCCAGAGAAAGGCGTCGTCCATTTGGCGGCCGCTGCCATCATCAATGCGGTGTGGGACTTGCACGCAAAGGACTGCGGCATGCCGTTGTGGCGATTACTGGCCAGTATGAGTCCGGATGAAATCGTGAACTGCATTGATTTCAGCTACATCACGGATGCGCTGACACCCGAAGAAGCGCTACACATGCTGCAGACCATGGAGCCTGGGAAAAAAGAGCGTGAACAAATACTGGTTGAAAACGGCTTTCCGGCGTACACAACCTCCGTTGGCTGGCTTGGCTACACGGACGAACAAGTAGTACAACTCTGTGAAGATGCCATCAGCGCTGGCTGGAATCACATGAAGATGAAAGTTGGTCGCTCTCTCGAAGATGACATGCGACGTGCCGCATTAATTCGCGAGTCAATAGGATCGGATCGCTTATTGATGATGGACGCCAACCAGATCTGGGGAATTGACGAGGCTATCGAACAGATGTCACACCTGGCAGCGTTTAACCCGTTTTGGATTGAGGAGCCCACCAGCCCGGATGACATACTGGGCTATGGCCGTATTGCAGACGCCGTCCGCCCCATTCGGGTCGCCGCAGGCGAGCATTGCCACAATCGAATTATTTTCAAACAACTCATGCAACTGGGCGCCATCGATATCTGCCAGATTGACGCCTGTCGTGTTGCAGGCGTCAACGAAAATCTTGCCATCTTGTTGCTCGCCAGGAAGTTCGATATACCCGTTTGCCCCCATGCGGGCGGCGTAGGACTGTGTGAGCAGGTTCAGCATTTGTCGATGTTTGATTTCATAGCCGTGGGCGGCTCGATGGAGAATCGCATGATCGAGTACGTTGAACACCTTCACGAACATTTCATCGACCCCGTTCGAATCGAGCGGGGTCGCTATATTGCACCCTCGATGCCCGGCTTCAGCATTGAAATGAAAGCAGAAACCTTGCTCGCCTACGAGTTTCCGGGCGGCCCGGTGTGGCATCGGCGCGTAAGCTAGTTCTTCACCAGGTGGGTCGCTTGTGTTTTGCATGATGTAACCCGGGGGAAATGTTGGATGGAAGCGAAGAACAAATCACTGGTTGGCAAGACCGCGATAGTCACTGGCGGAGCAAGTGGCATAGGCGCAGCGATTGCGCATACCTTTATTCAACACGGCGCGGCTGTCTGGGTTCTGGATAGGGAACACGAGTCTGCCACACAGCTTGCAAAAACGTTGCCGACCGACTGCGGAAACTGCTCGTTTATCCAGTGTGATGTTTCAGACTTCGCCGCCACACACGCGGCATTAGGCAAGGTGCCAGAGTCGCTGGATATCCTCATCAACAATGCCGGAATCTCACATATTGGAAGTATTGCCGATACGAATGAGCAAGATCTGGATCGGCTGTATGAGGTGAATGTCAAAGGATTGTACAACGTTACCCACGCCGCTCTCTCGAAGCTCCAGGCCGGCGACGGTGGCAGTATCGTAAACATGGCTTCGGTCGCCGCGACGAGTGGCATTGCCGAACGGTTTGCGTACTCAATGTCGAAAGGCGCGGTACTGGCAATGACACGCTCTATTGCACGAGACTATGTGCAAGACGGAATCCGCTGCAACGCCATTTCTCCGGGCCGGATACACACACCGTTTGTCGATAACTACCTGCAGAAGCACTATCCCGGACAGGAAAAAGAAATGTTTGCAAAGCTGGCCGCAACCCAGCCAATTGGCCGCATGGGAACTCCAATGGAAGTAGCTGCAATGGCGTTGTACCTTTGCTCTCCCGAGGCCGCCTTTATCACAGGCGCCAACTTTGCACTTGACGGTGGATTCAACGGACTAAAGATCTAACGATGAGATTAATACGATTTGGACAGGTCAGGCAGGAAAAGCCGGGCATACTATCATCGGACGGTACCTACAGGGACTGTTCTGCGTTTGGTGAGGACTGGGACGAAAACTTTTTTGCAACAAACGGCATAGTCCGGCTACGCGAGTGGCTCAGCGTCAACGAGCAAAGCTGCCCAGCGGTGTCTGATGCAGTTCGACTTGGAGCACCAGTCGGCCGCCCGTCCAAGCTTGTATGCATAGGACTGAACTATGCGTCACACGCACGCGAAAGCGGAATGGACGTTCCGGAGAGGCCGGTCGTTTTTATGAAATCCACAACCTCCATATGCGGCCCGTTTGACGATGTACATATTCCCGTCCAGCCCGACACCAACCACACCTGCAAATCTGCGTCAGAAGTGGACTGGGAAGTTGAGTTGGCACTCGTCATTGGGCAGGAGTGTTATCAGGTCCCGAAAGAATCTGCCCTGCAGAACATTGCCGGGTACACGATTCACAATGATGTCAGTGAACGAGAGACCCAGCTCCGTCATGGTGGGCAGTGGGTCAAAGGCAAGAGCTACGATACCTTCGCACCACTCGGCCCTCTGTTTGTAACGGCGGATGAAGTTTCGGACCCGGGCAATTTGCAACTATGGCTTAAGCTGAACGGTGAACTGGTACAGAATGGCAATACCGATGATCTGATTTTCGATATCCCAACGCTCGTGAGCTACCTTAGCTATCATATGCGCCTACTTCCCGGCGACATTGTTTCTACCGGTACGCCTTCTGGCGTGGGGCTCGGCCAGGTCCCGCCAAGATTCCTCAAGGCCGGCGACATCATGGAACTCGGTATCGACCAGCTTGGTTGCGCGAAACAGAATGTAGTCAGCGGTCAGCTCCGTAAGTGAAGATCGATGCTCACCAGCACTATTGGCAGTTTGATCCGCAACGCGATAGCTGGATCGACGAGACAATGGTGGTGCTGCAGCGCAACTTTCTTCCATCCCACATTCATGACGAAATGAAGCAACACGGATTCACCGGCTCAGTCGCTGTACAGGCCGCGGAAAGCGACGAAGAAACAGAATGGCTGCTGAACCTTGCCGCGCAATACAACTGGATTCAAAAGGTAGTTGGCTGGGTTGACCTTACTGCTGACAATATCGACGCCACACTTGAACGATACAAGAGCAACAAGCGTCTGGCCGGCTTTCGGCAGATTCTGCAATCGAAACCACCAGAGTATCTTGCCGACAGCCGTTTTCGACGAGGCATTGCTGCACTGTGCAAGCACAACTACACCTACGACGTGCTCATTTTCCCGCAACATATGCCACAGGCACTCATGCTTGTACGAAACTTTCCCAATCAGATGTTCGTCATAGACCATATGGCAAAACCTTCGATTCGCAATGGAGAGATCGAGGTCTGGGAAAAGTACCTTCGGCAAATTGCGCGCTGCGAAAATGTTTATTGCAAGGTCTCAGGCCTGGTGACCGAAGCCGACTGGAACGCATGGCAGCCATCGCAGTTGCTGCCTTACATAGAAGTTGCACTGGAAGCGTTCAGTCCTGATCGCCTGATGTTCGGCTCAGACTGGCCCGTTGCCACGTTAGCCGGCAGTTTCGGTCAGGTAGTAGATGTAGCTCAATCCTCGCTAGAACACCTAAGTCCCGGCGAGCGACAAATGATCATGGGTGGAACGGCCAGCCGTTTTTATGGAATTTATGAGCAATGAACCTGAACTTGCATAAGAAAGTCTTCATCATAAGCGGTGGAGCACGCGGTATTGGCAAGGCGATTTGCGACATGATTGCCCGCGAGGGCGGCATCCCCGTCATCGTCGACCCCAATGCTACCGGCAACGATACGCCTACAAAGGCTAAGCCCGACTCTCTCCGCATTCCCGTCATGCTCGATACACCCGAAAGTTGTGAGCGCGTCATAAACCAGACCCATGCAACATTCGGCCGCCTGGATGGCGTGGTCAACAATGCAGGCCGCAACGATGGCGCCGGTCTCGGCAGTGGCACACCGGAACGTTTTGCCCAATCTATTTCCGACAACCTGTTTCACTGCTTCAACCTCGTGCATTTTGCTCTGCCGCATCTGATTGAAACAGGCGGCACTATCGTCAATATTGCGAGCAAGACCGCCTCTACGGGGCAAGGCAATACTTCTGGATATGCTGCCGCAAAAGGTGCATTGCTCGCGCTGACTCGGGAATGGGCTGTCGAACTGCTGCCGCATCAGATCCGCGTCAATGCTGTTATTCCGGCTGAGGTAATGACCCCTATGTACGAGAGCTGGCTTGCAACAATGGAACAACCAGAGATAGCCCAGCGTGAGATCGAGAAGCGCATCCCGCTGGGGCAACGCATGACCAAACCCGAGGAGATAGCCTCGATGGTGTGCTTCCTGCTATCCGATGCCGCGAGCCATATCACCGGACAACACATCCACGTCGATGGCGGTTACGTACATCTTGACCGTGCGATCGGCACGTTTGAGCCGCAGAAATAAAAGACTGACGACCATGAGCCACACAAACTCATTCAAACCTTCATTCGTTGGCCTGAGCGAGCAGATAGCGCTCCACGGGCGCTTTCGCAGCAAGAACATAGCATTACGGGAGTGGGACCGGCGGGTTGACTGGGCCAGCTACGATGCAACCGGCAACTGTATTGGACACGCGTTGCTGCATTCGGGCATTCGCCCGGGCGACAGGATAGGCATGCTGGTAAGCAACGGCATCTGGGCGCATGAACTGTTGCTTGGAATCTGGCGTGCCGGTGCCGTGGCCGTACCCCTGTCACCGATGCTGTCCGCCGATGCCATCGACAGAATGCTGACGGATGCAGGCGCGGCAATTTTGTTTGCAGGCACGGCCTGCGAAGACCTGGCCAATGATTCAAGCGGCGAACGGCGGCAGGTCATAGTAGAAGGCGAGATATTTGAGAACTGGCTGGACCGCTCGAGAAGCATCGATACCGGCATCCGGAACTCCGCAGACGATCTCGCCGTCATCATCTACTCATCAGGAACGACAGGCACGCCAAAGGGTATCGCCCACAGCCACGGCGCACGGCTTTCTTTCGCCGCAGGCTTCGCCGCTGAGTTTCGCTTTCACTACAACAGTGTGGCCCTCTCCGCTATTCCCATGCATTCGAACGGCGCGTGGTTGAGTTGGAGCCCGGCGAAGTGGTTTGGCGCCTGCACTGCCATATTGCCGGCCTTCACACCCGACGCTTTTTGCGCCGCGATACGCGAGTACCAGCCAACCCATGGTTTTATCGTGCCCGCAATGGCCCAGGCATTACTCGCCCAGCCGAATATCGAGAATGCCGGGCTGGATTGTTTCGAGACGGCGATCACAGCTGGCTCTCCTATGCCCGAGTCGATGAAAGCCCAATTGCAGCGCCTGACCGGCAATGCACTTTATGAACTCTGGGGCCTTACTGAAGGGGTCGCTACCATCATATCGCCTGAGGATATGGTGCATCGTCCGGATGCTGTAGGACGCCCGATTCTCGGCTGCGAACTTCGCATTATCGACACACAGGACCGCGACGTTTCATTCGCGGCGGCAGGCGAAATTGCGGGCCACTCGGCGGGACTCATGAGCGGCTACTGGAATCGGCAGGACGCAAATATCGCCGCTGTCTGGAAAGACGCTGACGAGCGCGTGTTCATCCGTACCGGCGATGTCGGAGAACTTGATGACGACGGTTTTCTCACACTGCGTGGCCGGCTCAAGGACATGATCATATCCGGCGGCCTGAACGTTTACCCGGTTGACATAGAAGCCGTGCTGGTCACGCACGAAGCGGTACTCGATGCCGCGGTTGTTGGCGTCGATGATCAAAAGTGGGGTGAGGTACCCGTTGCATTTGTACGCCTTGCAAACAACAGTGATGCAGACCCGGTCGCAATCCAGCACTGGGTTAATGAGCAACTTGCAAAGCATCAGCGTGTGCAGGCTGTGATCAGTTACCCACAAGACTTTCCCCGCAACACGCTTGGCAAGGTCTTGAAGAATGAGCTGCGGCAATCGTACTACTCCCAGCTCAATTCAGACGATTAGGAAAATCACACGTTACAATTTGAAGGAACAATCACCTGCCCATGACAAATAAGAATTACAAGTGGTTCATGCTTGCCGTACTGGTCGTTGTGTACGTGATAAACATCATCGATCGGCATGTCATTAATATTCTGCTCGAACCGATCAAAAACGATCTTGAGCTGACGGATGCGCAAGCTGGATTTGTCGCCGGGCTCGCTTTTGCCCTGTTCTACACCATTATGGGCATCCCGATCGCCACGCTGGCAGATCGTTTCAGCCGCACCAAGGTGATCGCCGTATGCTCCGCAATCTGGAGCGCGATGACAGCGCTCACCGGTGCCGCCGGCAATTACCTGGTAATGGCCGGCGCGCGCATGGGTGTTGGCATCGGCGAAGCTGGCCTGACGCCCTCTGCAAATTCGCTCATCGGCGATCTCTTCGAGCCGGCGGACCGCGGCAAGGCCATCGGTATCTACCACGTTGCGGTGCCGGTCGGTACGATGCTGGCAGGCTTCGTCGGTGGCTGGCTCGAGAGTATCGTCGGCTGGCGCAATACCTTTATCATTCTGGGTATTGCGGGCATGGTTATTACTGGCTTGTTTATCCTGGTGTTTCGCGAACCGCCGCGCGGCGAAGTTGATGACATTGCATCACGCCCCGAGCAGGACCGCTATTCGATACTGGACACCATCAAGTTTCTATACAGCAAGACAAGCTGTCGCTATTTCTTCCCGGCGTTCGCCCTGATCGGCTTCGTCGCATCCGCTATCAATACCTGGACGCCCGCCTATTTCATGCGCACGTTCGATATGAGCTTGATGAGCATGGCAACCACGATTGGGCTCGTGGGCGGCATCGGTGGCGCTATTGGCATGCTCGCCGGTGGCGTGTTCGCGGACCGGCTGGGTTCGAGAGATGTGTCCGCCTACCTCAAGATTCCGGCAATTGCGATGGCACTTACCTTCCCGCCAACACTCGGATTATTTCTTGCGGGCTGGCCATGGCTGGCTTCCATATTTTTTCTCGCCCCGGTGATAACCGTGGCCATCGTTACCATCCCGGTGCTCGCACTGTTGCAGCGACTCGCCAAGAACAACATGCGTGCAGTCGCTGTAGCGCTGTTTCTGTTAGTCATACACCTGGTTGGCATGGGCTTCGGGCCGATCATTGTCGGTTTGATTAGTGACATGCTGAACGGCGTCTATGGTGATGATTCCCTGCGGATTGCATTACTTGCCATCGTGCCATTGAACCTCGTGGCTATCTGGCTGTTCTGGCGCGGTTCGCGCTTTGTCGCCAGCGATCTCAACCTGCCTGCGGCTTGATATCCAAAGAGATACCTGAGAGTTCGCTAATCGCCTGAAAGGTATCACTGACCTGCCGGGGATGGTCCTGCCGAGTGAAGGAATTCAGTTGCGGCCATTCCTGGCTCAGCGCTTCGGCGCTGAATCCATCGCGTGCCGAAGAAACCGCAACCGGGTCGCTTCTTTCCCAGCGCAACCTTGTCACCCAACCACCCCCGACTTCGAACACCTCGCCGGATTCCTCGCAGCTCTTGTGCGCAAGACACACAACCAGCGGCGTCACGAGATCAGCGCCAAGCTGTTCGAGCATTGTGGCGGGCATTACCGTCGCCGTTAACTGCGACGCTGCCACAGGTGCAATCATGTTTACTTTGATGCCACGACTCTTGCCCTCTATCGCCAGCGATCGCCCTAGACCGATCAGCCCCATTTTGGCCGCCGCGTAGTTCGCCTGGCCAAAGTTACCGTATAGCCCGGCTGCCGAGCTTGTAAACAGAACGCGACC
Source organism: Gammaproteobacteria bacterium (assembly GCA_030425905.1). GTDB lineage: Bacteria > Pseudomonadota > Gammaproteobacteria > Steroidobacterales > Woeseiaceae > UBA1847. Next base: position 1,227 of record JAUHZT010000043.1, on the reverse strand, counting down.
GTATTGGGCTTCGCGCATGAGCGGCCAGGCTGCGCGCGTTATCGCGTAAGCACCGTCGAGATGCACGGACTGGATATCCCGCCAGTCGTTTTCGTCCATCTTGTGAAAAGACCTGTCGCGAAGAATTCCGGCATTATTGATCAGCACATCCACCCGGCCGAAATGATCCAGTGCGGATTCAATAATTCTTTCACCGTGAATTACGCTATCAGTATTGGCTACGGCCTCACCGCCAGCCGCGTTGATCTCTTCGGCCACCAACTCGGCCTGCCATTGGTCAGCACCATTCGTCTCAGCGCGTCCGATATCGTTCACGATGACGCGCCCACCACGCTTCGAGAACTCAGTCGCGTAGGCACGACCGAGGCCATTGCCAGCACCCGTAATCACGACGACCTGATCGTCGAATCGCAGCTCAGCGCTCATGATCCCTTCTGGGCTTGATAGAGAGTCACAACGCAGGCGCCACCCAGACCCAGGTTATGCTGCAAAGCAATTTGCGCACCCGCGACTTGCCGCTGCTCAGCCGCACCGCGCAATTGCATAACCAGCTCATGGCATTGTGCAAGTCCGGTTGCACCCAGCGGGTGCCCCTTAGACAACAGGCCACCGGACGGGTTTGTGACGTACTTGCCACCGTAGGTATTGTCGCCGTCAGCAATAAACTGCTGCGCTCCGCCTTCCGGACAAAGCTGCAGCGCCTCATAACTAATCAACTCGTTGTGGGCGAAACAGTCATGCAATTCGACAACATCAATAGCATCGGGTCCGATACCTGCGGCTTCATATACCTGTTGTGCGGCGTCCCTCGTCATGTCGTAGCCCACGAGCTTCATCATGTCACCGGAGTCAAAAGACGCCGGCTGATCAGTGGTCATGCTCTGGGCGACTATTCGGACGCTCGCATCAATGCCTTTCTGGCGAGCAAAAGACTCGGAAACCAGCACCGCGGCAGCCGCACCGCAGGTTGGCGGGCAAGCCATCAATCGAGTCATTACGCCGGGCCACATGACCGGCGATGCAAGAACATCTTCGACGCTCAGCTCAGTCTGGAATACGGCGTTCGGGTTTCCAACGGCATGCCGACTCGCCTTGGCGCGCACCGATGCAAAATCGTCGAGCGTCGTACCATAGCGCTTCATGTGCTCGAACCCTGCGCCACCAAAATAGCGCAGCGCGGGAGCCAGTTCCGGCTGGTCTACTAACGTCTGGCTAATCTCATCAAAA
>JAUHZT010000042.1 GCA_030425905.1 Gammaproteobacteria bacterium | reverse complement strand
ACGGCATCGCAACCATTCTCGCTACGCACCCGGAAATCGGCCAGGGCGTTAAGACCGCTTTGCCTATGATTCTCGCCGAAGAACTGGACATCCCCTGGGAGCGCGTACGTGTCGAACAGGCACCCATCAACGCCGATGTCTTTGGCCGGCAGATGGCCGGCGGTTCGATGTCCGTGCGGCTAAGCTGGATGCCATTGCGACAAGCCGGCGCAAAGGCACGCGCCATGCTGCTGCAGGCAGCCGCCCGACGCTGGCAGGTCAACGAAGCGGAATGTCATACCGACGCCGGCACCGTTGTGCACACCGCAACGAACCGGCGACTGGACTACGGGAAGCTCGCATCGGCTGCCGCAATGCTTGCGGAACCCGAGAAAGTAACACTCAAGAAAACGAGTGACTTCAAGTTGCTCGGCCGACGTATCAGCGGCGTCGACAATGAAGCCATCGTGACCGGGCAGCCACTCTTTGGCATTGATCAGACTTTGCCGGGCCTCAGGTTCGCAAGTTATACACGCGCTCCGACAACCGGCGGCAAAGTGGCAGAGGCAAACCTGGACCACGTCCGCAAGCTGCCAGGAGTACATGACGCCTTCATCCTCCGCGGTACCGGTGGCGCGCGCGCACTGCGTGAAGGCGTGGCCATCGTAGCCGACTCCACCTGGACAGCACTTAAAGCAAAACGCGAATTGCGTATTGAATGGGACCTCACAGACACCTACCCGGCCGACTGGGATGCACTGCGCGATACAGCCATTTCCAAAGCAGCAACCCAGGGCGGCGAAACGCTGCACAGCACGGGCGATGTGGCGGCAGCCTTTTCCGCGGCGGACAAGACCATCTCGGCAACTTACGTTTACCCCTTTCTGCCGCACGCAGCGCTTGAACCACAGAATTGTACGGCCTGGGTAAGAGATAACGGCGCAGAGATCTGGGCACCGACCCAGATTCCCGCAGCCGGTGCCGCGCTAGCGGCCAGCAGCTGCGAGCTCGACCCTGCCAAAGTAGTCATTCACCAGACACGCATTGGCGGCGGCTTCGGTCGCCGGCTCGCCAATGATTACGTCGTCGAGGCAGTGGCCATCTCGCAAAAAGCCGGAGTGCCTGTGAAGTTACAGTGGACACGCGAGGATGACTTTGCGCATGACTTTTATCGCCCGGGCGGAGTCCACGGCTTTGAAGCCGCTATCGACAGCAATGGCCGACTCACAGGCTGGCGCGATCACTTCGTGACGTTCACTAACGATGGCAAATCGGCTGACCGGTGGGCGGCGATGGGCGATGGCATCCTGCCGCAATACCTGATCGACAATTATCATGTCGACCAGTCATTGCTCAGAATCGGGCTGCCCACGGGCGCATGGCGTGCACCGGCTTCAAATGCACTCGGCTTTGTCAGCAACGGTTTTCTGCATGAAGTGTCGACGGCCGCCGGTCGCGACCATCTCGAGTTTCTGCTCGACCTTATGGGCGAGCCACGCGACCTGCCCGGTCAGCATGGACCCGGCATGAACACCGGGCGTGCCCGGGCCGTCATCGAATCAGTCGGGAAACGTGCAGGCTGGGGCAAGTCGATGCCCGACAACCGTGCGCTCGGTCTCGCTTTCTATTTCAGCCACGGAGGTTGTTTCGCCGAAGTAGCCGACGTTGAGGTCAGCGACGACAAGACGATCATCGTACACACACTGCACGTGGTCGGTGATGTCGGTCCAATCGTCAACCGCAGCATGGCCGAACATCAGTGTGTCGGCGCCGCAACCGATGGCCTCAGTACGATGCTGGGTCTGCAGATTGACTTCAGGAACAGCGCGGTGGTTGAAAGCAATTTTCACCAGTATCCGATGCTGCGGATGCCGAATGCACCTGTTGTCGATGTGCACTTTATCGAATCGGACAATCCACCGAGCGGTCTGGGTGAACCAGCGCTACCGCCGGTCGCGCCTGCCATCTGCAATGCCATTTTCACGGCCACGGGCGAACGAATCCGCGAATTGCCAATCAGCAAACTGGGTTACAAAGTCTGAGTTCGCGGCACACCTGCGCAACAGCGCCGGCCGCTCAGGCGTGCGCAATACCCACGGAAATGCCAATTTCCGGCGCGATAGAATAGTAGTCCAGCCGCACGGATTCGCCTCCGGCGGCCAGATGGGCCGCAGACGCGGCTATCCATGTGTGCAATTCCATCGAACCGATACCGCCTTCGCGGATCAGATCTTCAGGCCGCCAATCATCGAATCGTTCGAGTTCGCCCGACGTCAGCAAGTCGAGAAACCTGCGATCTGATTCTTCGTTGAGAAACATATCCTTCGGCGTACGCTCACCGCGGACAATCATCTCGGCCCCTTCGTGATGCATGCTAAGCAAACGGTCAAGCCATTGTCCGGGCGATAGCGAGCGTTCGTTCTTGCCACCGGACAATTGCCACTGCGTTACTTCATCCGGGCCGTCACCGAGTTCGGGATAGTAACGGCGCGGATGGTGCGACATGCCCCCGGAAGCGAGAAACAGTACCCGCTTGCCAGTAGTAGCGGCGAATCGGCCCAGTGCCGCCCCCATCAGCCGGGAACGGCGAAACGGCACATAAGGTTGTGCCATGCAATTGATAAACACAGGGATCACTGGCCGTGCCCCGAGTGAACCGGTCATAACCGAGATGGTCTGCGAGAAACCGTGGTCGACTGTCATGTCAGCCGACATGGCCGGGTCGACGTCTTCGCTTCGCAGGTAGTTAACTGCCGCTTCAGCCAGCTCGGCCGGCACATCGAGCTCACCGGCAAAGCCACCAACATCGCCCACCGCCTGCGCCTTGCTGCCGATACAGAATGCGGGCATCAGGTTCATGAAAAAGCCGTTGAAGTGATCGGCGCCAAACGCGAACACAAGTTCGGGGTCGAAGGCTTCTACCTGTTCGCGTCGCTCACTATAGGCCGCCTGGATCGCAGCCCAGTCGGCTGGCTCCTTCGCGTAGCAATACAGCAGTGGGCTGTGCGATGCGCAAATGACGGTGGTCCTGCTCATGCTGAACTCGCGAGGCGCCAGTTGCCGATCTGGCGCTGCTCGATAACGACCGGATTGCTGAGGGTACCGAGCTGCTCAATTGATATGCTCACTGGCCCCGGTACCTCCTGAAAATTGGCATGATGGATGGACTTGCGCCCTGGTTCCGGCTTGAACGCGGTACCACAACTGACGATGTCGCCCGGCTCCAGCGTGTGAAACTGACTGATAAAACTTAGCAACTCGCACACTTTGTAATTGTAGTAACGGGTACTGTCACGGGCGATGACTTCACCGGCAACTGTGCATTCCACAGCAAGATTATCCGGGTCAGGCACTTCATCGCGCGTCACGAGCCAGGGACCCAGGGCGCCGAACGTGTCGCTGCCTTTGTACCTGCCTGCGTAGGACAGGTGCTGTTCGCGATACTCCAGCTCGCCATCTGATCCGCGGTAAACGGCACGGTAGCGAAACAGGTCTTCGGCGCGCATGCCATTGCCCGTCACGTCGTTGAAAATTGTGTAGCCGAATACATGTTCGAGCGCAGAGACGGCATCAACATCGCGCATGGCGGTGCCGATAACAACGGCAAGCTCCGGTTCCGGGTGCACGCTTCCGTAGTAAGGGCGCACGCGAATAGCCTGGCCGTGGCCGACCATGCAACTGGCAGGTTTCAGAAAAAAGGCCGGATGATCCGGCGCGCTTATCTTGCGCTCGTTCGACGCCGAGTTGTTCATGGCGATACCGCAAATCTTGCCCGGACGTGGCACAGGCGGCAGCCACTCCACCTTACTCGCGTCGACGATTTCGCCGCTCTCCTGCCGCAGGACTGGCAGCAGGGTATCAGCGTGCCGGATCAAGCGCTCCATGTCGGGCAGGCCACCCAGAACATCAACGAGAATAGCGCTGACATCGCGTAATTCTTCGCCATCGGCAAGACCAATGCGCGTGCCTTCGGCAGTGCGAAATGTAGCCAGCTTCATGCTTCGATACTCCCTGCCAGCGGCAGATTTTTCCCGGTGAGCGCAAGTCTCTACTGTGCGTTAACTCGGCGGTGCTTGTGAAGGCCGCGACACGACCTGCGTAACAAGGCTCAAGAGCACCGCAAACTAGCTGTTCAAGAACAGGTTAACCGCAATCAGTCGAATCGCGGTAACCGTGACAAGCAGCCGGAATGCGATGCGAAACACACGTTCTGATACGCGGTCAACGAACTTTCGACCAAGCCATGTCCCGAAAAAGCTGACCACGACCGATGCTGCGATTACGTAGACATACGGCCGATAGTCGAAGCCGTTGAATACGTAGCCGGATATCTTGAAGACTGCCATGCCCGTCAGGCAACCGCCTACAGTGCCAACAATCTGCCGGCGCGACAGACTGGTGTGCAGGATCACTGTTTGCAGGATGGCGCCATAGGCGAACAAGGTCGAAAGAAGCGCGTGACCAAAACCAACGATCAGCCAGGGCTGCCGCAGCTTTGGCCGCCAGGATACCTGCGGCAGCCAGATCGCGATGAGCATCAGTACGGCAATGGATGTTGCGATCAACTTCTCGGGCAGCTCAAAGTAAAGCCGCGCTCCAAGCAGCGCACCTACCGCGCTGCCCGCGAGAAACGGCAGCACCAGCCGCCACTCAATGTACTGGCGAAACAGTAATACGCGCGCGCTGGTCGAGCCAATCAACAAGGTCGAATGAATGGGTACGACAGCCGTCACCGGCAAGACGGTGCTCGTTAACGCAAGGATGATCAGTGCGCCGCCCGCGGAGAAGGCCGCATTGAAAACTGCGGCCACGAAACTACCTGCGACCAGCGTTACAAGTACGAGGTCGAACTCAGGCATCCGACAACAACTGCGGCCGATAAATACTCAAACTCTCTCCCCCTCCGACCGGGGACACTTTGTTGCCGGACTGTATAGCCTTATCTTGCCCGCCTGTCTGGCTCAGCGGATGTTGAGGCTATACGCGATTATGCCGCCAATGGCCATGGGTATCGCAAACAGTACGAAGTTTGCCGACATATCAAGACCGAACAGGATTGTGTAACCGGCAACAGCGGGACCGACCACCGCACCAAAACGGCCAAGACCGATAGACCAGCCAACGCCGGTACTGCGAATCGATGTTGGATATGCTTTTGCCGTGACACTGTATAGCCCGGTGAAACCGCCCTGTAACAACACACCAATAACAAAGATCAGCACCAGCATCGTGGTTTGTTCACGCGGTGCATAGGCAAAAACCAGCATGAAAAGAGCTGATACGAACATCAATCCACCGACCAGGCTGGTCAGCTTCCAGCGGGTAGAACAAATACCCATCACGTAGACGCCGAGTACACCGCCAAAGTTGAAGAGGAAAAACGCATCGCGCCCTACTTCACTCGAATAGCCTGCATCGACAACCAGCTTCGGTATCCAGCTCATGAGGAAGTACAAGGTCGCGAAACAAAGAAAAAACGTGGTCCAAAGCGTCAGCGTGAGCTTGCGGTGTTCGGGCGCGAGCAGCTTGAGCATGGTCGCGACGAGACCCGTCTTTGCACTGGCAAGTTGCTGCTCGGGTATTTCAGGCAACGCATCAATTACGGGTTTGCGCAACTTGCCGAGAATGCGGTTCACACGCTGTAGCGCATCTGCAGGGCGCCGCTCGATCAGGAATTTCAGTGACTCCGGAATCAGCAGGAAGGCGACAAGACCCATGCCCAGGGTAGCGATACCGCCAGCCCAGAACATACCGCGCCAGCCGAAGTCGGGCAGTATCATCCCTGCTACCACCGAGGTGAACATCGCGCCCAACGGATACCCCGAGGTGACCAGCGCTACCGACAGGGCCCGGTATTTTTCCGGACTGTATTCGGCTGCGAGGGTCGCCTGTGATGCCAGCATCGCGCCGGCGCCGATACCACTGATAAACCGGAGAATGATGAACTCGACCAGCGACGTCGCATTTGCTGTAAGAATTATCGAAACACCGACGAGCGTGACGCTGAAAATAATCATGCGACGCCTGCCGATGATATCGGACACTGGCGCAAGAAACATTGCGCCACCCATCATGCCCGCGAGTGCGAAACTGAATATCCAGCCGAGCATGTCAGGTGTCAGTGCCAATTCATTTGAAACATCGGTGGCAACAACGGCCATTGCCGTGATATCGAAGCCATCAAGCATGTTGAAGAACATGCATAAGCCAACAACAAGCAACTGTTGGCCACTTACCTTGCCGTTGTCGATAATGTTGGCGACAAGATTGTCACTGCTGTTTGAGTCGGAAGATAAAGCCATTGTGCTTCCCTGGTCTGACGTACGATTCCGGCCAGTTCAGACTGATGCCGGTCACAAATGCCGCGCCAGCATACCTCACATGCAAGCGTTGGCAATACTTGCTGTATCGTATCGCGATAGAATAGAACCGCTCTCATGTGTTCTGACAGGTCTGCCTATGGAACTTCGCCAGATAAAATATTTTGTTGCCGTTGCCGAGTGCGGCAGCTTGTCCGGTGCGGTCGATAACCTGCACATAGCCCAGCCGGCACTGAGCTACAGCATTCGCACGCTGGAAAAAGAACTGGGCGCCAAGCTGTTTGTTCGCAGCCGGCAAGGGATGCAACTCACCAGCTCAGGCTCGGCGTTTCTTGAGTATGCTCATGTCATGCTGCGGCATGCGGCCCAGGCCAAAGACGTGGTCCGCGATGCCGAAGACAACCCGCGCGGTCCCGTTTCCATTGCGATGCCACCCAGTGTTAGCAACGCGCTGGCTGGCGAGTTGCATACGCGCCTGACCAGCGAGTACCCGGGAATTGCACTTAATCTGGACGAAAGCCTTACCTCCGATCTGCGCCAGGCGTTCGACTCAGGCCTGTACGACATCCTGATTTTTTTTGCCGTCGGCCAGCTGGAAAATATTCATGTCGAGCCTCTCATCAGCGAGGAACTCTACTTCGTTACCGGCATAGAAAACATGCCAGATGCCCCTGCGGAAATGGCATTTGAGCAATTGCAGAACTACGAAATAACCTTGCCGCGGATGCAGCATGGCGTTGAGCGCGCAATTTCACGAATTGCCATGGCAAATGGTTTCAAACTTAACTTATCGGCCAACACCATCGGTATTTACACCTTGATGAACCTCGTCCGCAGGGGCACTGCCAACACTGTCGTTCCCTGGACGCTCATCGGCGACGACGTGGATCAGCACATTGTCGCCGCCGCAAAGATTGTCGACCCTTGCATAAACCGGGTTATTAACCTTGTTACACCGACAAATCGGCCGCAAAGCAATGCCTGCAAAGTCGTCATTGGACTGATACGCGATATCGTTCGCGACCTGCATTCTGACGGTACCTGGCGCGGCGAGTTGCTCGTCGAAAGCTGAACGTTTTTTTCCTTCGACCATCTGGTTTGCCAAGGAGCGCCGGAACATTCCCGTAGTACCGGTCTGAATTGGCACGTCGCCATGAATTCAATCAATACGACGTATAAAAATTTTGTATTTTATCGTCACTCCTTGGCTCACTAGACTCACTTCCGAGAAATAAACAAGTCACTATCGGCTCGCCATTCTGGCCTGCCAGGTGAAAACAAATTCGTTACGCTCGGGGGAGACTTGCACGATGTCCGCACGACACTATTCGCTTTCAACTGCCTTAATCATGGCACTACCACTCGGCTTGCCAGGCCAGGTTCTGGGCCAGGCTACGGGTGGTCAAAATTCCGCACTTGAAGAAATTGTGGTTACCGCCCAGCGGCGCACAGAGAATCTGCAGTCCACGCCGGTCTCAGTCACCGCATTCAGCGCTGATCGTTTGCGTGACCTGAATGTTTCTGATCCGCAGGCACTCGCGGACGTGGTGCCAAACTTCAGCATCGGCAATGGTACTGGCAATGCCTCTGATGCGGCTGCCGTGTCCATCCGCGGAATGAGTGAAGCGCTGGTGACGCCGGTTGTGGATCCGGCTGTCGGAATCTACATCGACGATATCTACTACGGACGACCGCAGCTCTCGTTTCTGCGTCTCATCGACGTAGAACGCGTTGAGGTACTGCGTGGTCCGCAAGGCACGTTATTCGGCAAGAACACGACCGGCGGCGCCGTGCGCTACATCAGCAAGCGACCAGACTTTGACGGCGTTTCCGGGCATGTACATGCCTCGGTGGGCGACTACTCGAGCCAGGAAATCAGCGCTGCCATCAACGTACCGCTCAGCGACACCGTGGCAATGCGCGCGAAGGCAGCCACAGTGAGCCGCGACGGCTACCTGAAGCGCCTGAGTGACGGTTACGAACTCGGCGCGAAAGACAGCATTTACAGCAGCGCACAGTTGCGCTGGCAACCCTCCGACCGGCTGAACATTGTCGCGGCCATCGATTATTCGAAATCAGATACCGACAGTGGACCACTGAAACTGATCGACTACTTCAACTTCAACGGTGGTATGCCGGGTCTGGGTGACGTTGGTGGTGCGGCTGTTACACGTGTCTGGAATAACTACTGGGGTGGAACTCCGCTGGCATACAATGCCGAAATACCGGAGAGCTTGTACGAAGTAGCCGGTGGCAGCCTGGTCTCATCGAGCATTTCCGAGTCTACCGGCGCAAGTCTGAACATCGAGTTCGGTCTGACCGATGACATCACGTTCAAGTCGCTAACCGGTTACCGCACCGTAGACGATTTCCGTCGCCAGGATCACGACGATCAGAACAGCGCAATCACCTACTTCGACCGTACGCGCGAGGGCGGTGTGGACTTCTGGTCACAGGAACTACAACTCAGCGGCGTGTCATTTGACAGTCGTCTGAACTGGGTGGCCGGCCTCTACTATTCGAACGAAGAACCGTTCGAACACTTTATCGATGATCGGGACGCGCGCGACATCGAAAGTGTGTTGATTGACAAGAGCCGCAGTCTGCAGCAAACAAAGAGCACAGGCATCTATGCTCAGGGAACGTTCGACATTACAGACCGACTGGCGGTTACGGCTGGCATTCGCTGGTCCGAAGACGACAAGCAATACACCATCGACAACTATATCGGCTGGGACCAGAACCTCGCAGACATGGCCGTACAGTTCGGTCTGCCAGCCCTGGAGAATCCGCTGGCCGCAGGTTTCAACTGTGACCCCAGCGCCGCGGCAAACCTTGAATGCCTCAACATCAGCGTTACCGGAGGCGACAAGTTCTCCTCTACCACACCGAGGTTCGCTGTCGAGTATCAGTGGTCTGACGACCTTATGACCTACCTGTCGGCGAGCAAGGGTTTCAAGTCCGGCGGCACCAACGATTCAATCGCTGACGTTACTGCACCGTTCGCTCCTGAAGAGGTGTGGTCTTACGAATTGGGTCTGCGGTCTGAATGGCTGGAAAATCGACTGCGTTTCAATGCGACGTATTTCTTCTCTGACTATGAAGGCAAGCAGATCACGTTTGCACCCATCGGCGGAATCGTGTCTCCGTGCACAAACCGATGCATCCAGAATGCCGGCAATGCCGAGATCAGTGGTCTGGAAGTTGAAAGCATCTGGGTGGTTACCGATATGGTTCAGTTGCATGCCAACATCGGCACAATCGACGCTGAGTGGAAAGAAATTTTCGGCAGTCCCGGTGTAACGACGTCGTCTGATTTCGCGCTGTCACCCGAGCTGAGCTACAACGTTGGCGCACGGTTTGATTTCCCGCTTGCAAGTGGCTCCGCGATCAGCGCGACACTCGACTATTCGTTCAAGGATGATCAGGAATCCAGTCCGCAGGATTCAACCTCGCTGACCATTCCTTCCTATAGCCTGCTGATGGCGCGTATCAAGTACGTGCCGAACAATGCCGACTGGGAAGTGAGCCTCTACTGCACCAACTGTGCCGACGAAAAGTACATTTACGGTGGTGCTGCCTGGGCCGGGGCAACGGATAACACCTACTTCCCCTACAAGGAATCTACCAGCCACCCCGCCTTTACCGATGGTGCTGTAAATCCTCGTGGGGTCGCGCCACCTGACATTTCTTACGTGCTGGTTGGCGCGCCAAGAATGTGGGGTGTGGATTTCCGCTACCGCTTCTAAGCATAGTTGAACTGCAGAACGTAACAGACCACGTGCCGAGGCGTAGCAATCGGCACGTGGTCTTTTAGCATTCATGACTAACGATTTTGCTACCTGGTTGAGGTATTTCTCATGAGCAAGAACTATTCCCGTTTACTGGTCGACAACGACATTTCACGCCGGGAGTTCATTGCCGGCGTGACAGGCCTCGGCGTATCGGTTGCCGGCGCGAACTCTATGGCCGCCGCACTGTCCGACCAGCCTGATCCCGCAACCGGCAGCACAGCGAAAATAGAGCCTGGCAAACTGGTTCGCGATCGCACTGGTGGCGAACTGGTTATCGACTTTATGGCTGAGTGGGACGTACCTTACCTGTTCGGTCTGGCCGGCTCGGAAGAAGTCGGCTTACTCGACGCGCTTGTTGATCACGACGTAAAGTTTGCGACGGCAGTACACGAGAACTGTGCCATGGCTATGGCGGATGGCTATTCGCGCTCAACCGGCAAAACGTCCATCGTGAGCCTGCATTCGGTTGCCGGGGCGGCCTATGCGCTTGGCCAGGTGGTCACCAGTTTCAGGGACCGTGTGCCCGTGGTCATCTGCGCAGGCCGGCAGTCCTCGAACTTTCGCGGCGCAGACGGATTCCTCGAAGCGCCCAACCTGCATGACTTGCCGCGCGATTACGCGCGCTGGACCTGGGACGTCATGGACCCGGCGACTATTCCCGAAGTCCTTCGACGCGCGTTTCTGCTCGCTGAAGCGCCGCCGGGTGGGCCAACCTTTGTGACCTTTTCAAAAGACATGTACGAGAAGAAGGTACCGAAGGTAGAAATACTGCCGCGCTCACGTTCACGGGTTGACTACGACGTTGCGCCACCGAAGCGCCATGTCAATGCAATTGTCGATGCGCTTGAGAAAGCGAGCGCGCCCCTGATCTTCCTGGGCAACGAAACAATTCGCTGGGAAATCAGCGAGGAAATTGCGGGCATCGCGGAAGCAACGGGTGCGGCCGTTGCGCTGAGTAACAAGATTCCTGTGACCTTTCCCAATACACACCCGAATTTCATCGGCGCTGACCCGCTCGACAAAGAACTGCTCGCCACCCTGGATTTTTTCTGGAGCGTCGGCGCGCCTATGTTCCTGCACGGTAACCGCAGCCCGGAGCCGTACATCAGTCGCTCTGTAAGAACTTTCCACACAGGTCTCGACGAAGAGCAGGTTGCGCGCAACTACCCGGTCGACTCCGCGGCCCTCGCCGACATCAAGGCAACGGCCGCTGCTGTCCTCCGGGAACTCAAGGCGCGCGGTACAAGGAACAGCACGAAATGGATAGAAGGCCTCGCAAGCAAGCGTCGCAGCGGCATCGAAGCCATTGAGAAGCGCACCTGGAACGATACGCCTATCGCTCCTACCCGGTTAGGTCGCGAGCTTGACCGCATCATTGGCGAGAATGCATTTGTGGTCAACGAAATGGCAACTTCGGACGCCGTGGTCACCAACCAGATCCGCTTCGATCACAGCAAGCCCTACGCGGAACGTCGGCGCAATTTCGATGCGACAGGCGGCGTACTGGGTTGGGGCGTCGCGGCAGCGATTGGTGTGAAAATTGGCAACCCTGACAAGGAAGTCTGGTGCCTGACAGCCGATGGCTGCCTCAACTTCGGCATGCAGTCGCTCTGGTCTGCTGCCCGCTACGAGGTGCCACTGCCAATCGTTGTGTTCAACAATGGTCATTACCAGGCCAACCGCTACAACTTCTCACGCTACAACGGCAATATGAATCGTACGAATCGCTATATCGGGGTCAACCTCGGACACCCGGATATCGGCTACGTCGATCTTGCGCGCGGTTATGGCATTGATGGCGAACGTGTCACTGACCCTGCGGACATCGCGCCGGCACTGCAACGTGCTCGCGACGCGATGTTCGAGGGGCGCGCGTACCTGGTCGACGTCAAGATAGCGACGCAAGGTACGGGCGCAGACATGGACTATTACGACTTTTTCTCAGTCGCTGCCCAGCAGAAACTACATGCCGGGTAGAGCCGCATTATCCTTGTAAAGACAGTTTGCTTCGCGAACGTCCGAACGTAAGACCCGATCGCGAAACTTGACGTGCTTCCATTCGCCGACCCAGTGTTCCGGGTCGGTGAATGTGTAGTGCGATACCAGCGTATTACCGTTGTTGATCATCTGAATGCGTTCAACAATCTTGAGCTGGGTACCGGTCTTGATGCCCGCCTGGATCAGGTGATTGTCATCCGTGAAACCGGTGGTCTCGACAACCAGCGTATCGCCCTCCCAGTGGCCCAGTGATTCGCCACCCCAATTGCGGTCGAGCGCTTCTTCCGGTGTCCGTTCGCGTCCGTCAAGAAAAATGACGCGGTATTCGTTGTTCAGGCGCGAAACCATGAAGATCGCGGTCGGGTACTGCAGCATCATCAGCGAGCCGTAGCGCGTCATCAGCCGTGGCATACCTGCCGGATAGCACTCTGCCGTCGGGTCGCCAAATCGCTCACCCTTTACTGACGCGGCCATGTAGGCATCGTGATAGGCCTTGCCTTTCGGCGTCAGCTTCGGCGTCGGCTTGAATTCGAAAGAGCCGTAATTTGCCCGGTATTCGTCCTCGCCCCGAAAACGCCACATACCGGTCAGATCGAACGGCGCCGGTGGACGCTCTTTTGCAAGGTTTTCCGGGTCGAGCGCTCCTGCCGTAAGGCCCGCAGTAGCGCCGTCGCCGGTGCCAGTACCGTCGGCAACGATCGGTAATGACGCGGGACGCGTCTTGCGCTCACGATCCTGCCATGTTTCACCCGCAGGCGGTGGTTCATAGGGCATCAGCGCCGGGTAAACAAGCCTCGGTTCTTCCGGTGCATCACTGTCGCCGCCCATTGAGTACGGGGTTCCGTCAGCCGCAATAAGACCCTGGATCAGGCCACCGGGCGCACCCGAGGTCAAGGGGTGCATCTTCACGGTTATTTTGTCGCCCACCGCGATGACATCGCGCTTGAATCCAGCCTTGGTCATCGCCGCAATACTCTGCCCCTCGATTTTCCACAGCACTTTCTCACCGGCTTCGTTGAGCACTTCCATATTGATGATGAGGTGCGGGTTGCGCCAGATGAATTGCGTAACGGTGCCAGTTTTCTGAATCGACGTTTCACCGTCAAACACCACGGCCGAGTGATGCGCACTAACCGCACCGAGGCTTAGAACTCCAAGAATTGCGAACAGAATCCTGCCCGATACATGCTTTCTCATAAACTTTTCCCGAATTGTTGGCCCGCCGCGACGGACACACTTCTTAACAAGTAAATACGCAACTTTCATTCTGCACCTGCGGTCAGGAACAACGTCGCGTTCTCAATACTGCAGGGCACATCAACTAGCTCACGATCGCCCAGCTTCGACATGTAGTAGTCCACGGTAACCGGCTCGGTCAGGTATACCGGATCCGTTATCGTCATCCGGATTCGCAGCGCCATGCCATCGTCGATCAGGGTAAACCGCTCCAGCAGGTGTTTCTGCGCGCTGGAATCGACACCCGTGTAGATGCCCCAGCGATCAGCGACAAAGTTCGAAGTCTCAACCACGAGATCATCGCCCTCAAAATGCCCGACCGACGTGCCAAAGGTGCTGGCTTCGCTGTTCGCTGGCGCCTCGCCCAGGTGGATTACTCGGCTCCGGTCGCGGAGCTCGTAGTCGAGCACAATGGTCTCGCTGTCGGGCCGACTGATCAGAATCGGGTATGGCAGGAATGTAGCTTTGGGTGGCCCCGGGTTTATACATTCAAGCTGCGGGTTCTGGTCTTCGTTGAAATTTTCGACAGCGGCTTTTGCGAGCGCCGTATAAGGCCAGTCTTTCGGCGGCGCATAGTGTCCGGGCGCGCCGCGCAAATCGCGTACCCAGAGACCGCTGAAGTCGGTCGAAGGCAATATCGGATCATCTTCGATTTCCATTGTAAATCGGGAACCGTCAGCTTTTTCAATCCACTTCATACCGGTGTAGTAGCGATTCGGATTCTTGTCGACAGGCCCTTCCCAGGTAATGACATCGCCCGGCTTGAAACTGTCGCGGCTCCAGCCACGCTCCACCATCGCAGGCGGATGCAGCATCTCTATGCTGTAAGTGACCAGGTCACCCGACGAATTCGGCGCTTTTACTTTCAGGAATACGTGCGGCATACCCCAGCCATACTTGACCACTGTACCGCGATGTCGCTGGATATTTTTCATATCCAGGCTCGCGTGCGAGTGATGCGCAGACGCATCGTTGCTGCTTGCGCTGAAGATTAATGTCGACACGATCAGCGCTGTAGCAACAACGCTAAAACGCATGGAATTATTGTCTGAATGCCTGGACTTCATGTCAGTCACCGTCAGTGTGTTGGATGCTGCAATTTTCGGTACATTGCCAGCACAACAACTTAGCGAAAGTCGTGCGCCGGCAAAAGTAGTTAGTTTTTATGGCTGCTATCAAACGTATTTATGTTGTCGCGACGTCAGGTTGAATCCGCGTTGTGTTTACCGGGCTCCCAGGAGAAACCACTGGCCAGGGTTTCGTTGGCTACCTGCGCCGGCAATGCCTCGATTTCCGTTGCCATCGTGTCATTCCAGCGGTTCAGGAAGCCAAACAGCGCCAGCGATGCGACAATCTCAACAACCTCTTCCTCGCTAAAATAACGGTACGCCTCGTCAAAATCCGCCTGGGTCGCCTGACTTGGGGTCATCGCACCGTGATACGCCAAGCGTAACGCTGCACGTTCTGCATCACTGAACAGCGGCGAGGTTTCGAATTCCCAGACGGCGGCAATCTTGGCATCAGACGCGCGATAGATCCGCGAGAGATTTGCCATATGGGCCTGACAATAGCGACACCCTGCCACCTGGCTTGATATCAGGCTGATAAGCATTTTCAACTCTTCGCTTACGGTGCCCTCATAGAGCACAGCCTGATTGAGCTGCATGAATGCGCGTACGATATTCGGCCGCCGAACCATCGTCTGGATACTGTTGGGCGTAAAGCCGCGTGTCTTCTTGTAGTGTGCAAATCGTTCGCTGATGTCATCCGGAAGTTCATCGGGCGGTATCGGTTGCATATGTGGCATTATTTGCGCTCCTTCGACCGTTAGCGGTCATTACAGCAGCAGTTTGCCTTTTTTCAAGCGGCAACAGCAGGGCTTGTTACGCATGATCGAACTCTTCTACTTTCACGACGCCACCTGCGGCATCAAGGCGCGGCTCGCACTGATGGAAAAAGGTGTGCGCTACACAGCACGTGTGCTTGACCGATTCGAGCTTACCCGGCCGGAGTACCTGGCAATCAACCCGAAGGGCGTTGTGCCCACCCTGATCCATGACGGTCAGATCCTCTTCGAGTCCAGCGTCATTTGCCTGTATGCCGATGATGCGTTTTCGGGCCCGCCACTCAAGCCCGAAACAGCCCTCGACAGGGCACGCATGTACACGTGGCTCAAGACTATCGACGAACAGTACTTCAAAGGGATTGGCAGCATTACGTTCGGTTTTGCCATTCGCAAAAAAATTCTCGCGCAATACACCAGCGAGGAAGGCCTTGAGGAGTACTTTCAAAGCGTGCGCGTCCCTGAGTACCGGGAAAGACGGCGCAGCATCGTGGCGCTCGGGCCGCAAGCCCCGGCCGTCAGGGACGGGCTGCACACGCTGGCAGGTATGATCGAAACGCTCGACGCAAGCTTGCAACACAACGCCTTCGCCGCCGGGCCACGCTATTCACTGGCGGACGCCTGTTTAACACCGCTGGTGATGCGCCTGGAAGTATTCGGGCTGGCGCGCTTGTGGGAAGAGCGACCGCGGGTGGCTGACTGGTGGTCGCGCGTTCAGCAGCGCGATTCGTACCAGCGCCTGCTGCAGGAGAGCTTTCCCGACCAGTATTTCCAGGATATGCACGAACTCGTAGGCGATATCTGGCCTGACGTGTCGGGGCTTTTGACGGAATCCGCCTGAGCCACGTCGCAACCGTCGACGCAGTTTGTTAAAGTACGCGTTCACCCCCAATTCACCCCGCACCATCCTCGTCAATCTGGCCATCTCCCGACTCGCCAGGCCTTGATGCCATGGTCAATGCAAACGGGAGCAATACAATGAGTCAGGCGAAATCGGGCGATACTGTCCGCATCCACTACACCGGCAAGTTAAACGACGGCACGCAGTTCGACAGTTCTTCAGGCAGGGAACCGCTCGAGTTTGCGCTCGGCAGCGGCCAGGTTATTCCGGGCTTTGACAACGCTGTTGACGGCATGAAAGTCGGCGACAGCAAGACAGTCACGATTCCGCCCGAACAGGCCTATGGCCAAAAACACGAGCAACTCGTGCAGGAAGTTCCGAAATCGGCCCTGCCACCAGAACTCAAGCCCGAAGTCGGTATGCAGTTGCAAAGCCAGGCGCCCGACGGCCAGACGATGCAATTGATGGTCACCGAAGTCGCCGATGAAACGATCACCGTTGATGGCAATCACCCGCTGGCCGGTCAGGACCTCACGTTCGATATAGAGCTTGTTGAGATCGCCGATGACGGGCCGTCGATAATTGTTAAACCGTAAATCGTTTAGATCGTAGTTGATGAGGCCGGGCATTTCGCCCGGCCTCTTTTTTTTAGCTGAGCGCCTGCAACAGTGACTCGGCGTAGTTTGCGATCAGCAGGAAGCTGACAACACCGGTCAGAACGGCGGCAAAGAGACCCAGCACAAATGGTCGCAGGCCGATGCGGATGATGCCAGCCAGCGCCGAAGTCAGGCCGACAGCCGACATGGCAATCAGCAAACAAGCCTCGGCCGCAAACTTGACGCGTTCTACAATGGCGCCCCAGGTCTCGGTATTCATAAAGCCGAATGCCTGATCGCCAAAGTCACCGACCGTGCGCAGTGCCGACATTGCCGCAAACCCGACGATAAACCACGGAATCATGCGCAGCCAGTTTACCCGGGTCGACTGCCCTGACGTGCGTTCGCCCCCGTAGAGAATGCCTACGATCGGCACTACCGCAACCATACAAAGATTACGTACCAGCTTCGTAACAGTCGCAATATCCAAAGCCCGCGGGGCATTGTACTGCGCCTCATACATCATACCGGCACCCGCTACCTGCGCCGTTTCGTGGATCGACGTACCGAGAAACAGGCCAGCCAATTCGGGATTCGCAGCAAAGGCATAGTGCGCCAGCAGCGGATAACTGAACATGGCGACAACACCGAACAGCGTCACGCAGGCGACGGCATAACTGACTTCTGCATCATTGGCCTTAATCAGCGGCGCCGTTGCGACGATCGCCGTGCAGCCGCAAATGCTGGTACCTATTGCGATCAAGCCAGCCAGTTGCCGCGAGAGTCCCAGCCGCCGGCCGAGAAAACCTACAGTAAGCAGTGCGATCGCAATAGCCGCGATCACGAAAGGCAGTGCAACCAGGGTGAATTTGCCAGCACCAAACAGGCTAAGGCGAATCCCCAGCAAAATGATGCCGAGCTTGAGAATAGTTGAAGAGCAGAAACGCAGCCCGTCGCGCAGGCCTTGCGGCAGGGTAAACACGTTGCCGATGACTATGCCAATAAGAATGGCCATCATAATTGCACTGATCGGACTCGTGCCGAATCCGAGTACGCTCGTACCCACCCAGTCCGCCGCGTAGCCTGCCGAAACAGCCACAAGCACAGCAACACCAATGCCGGCCCACCAGGCCGGGGACTTCAGGTAATTCATGAGCATCTGTGTAGCGCAAAGCGCCAAATCCAGGATGGCGCGTAAGCTACACCAATCGGCTGACAAAAACAGTCCAAATAGTGTCTTGCGCGGAAACTTTCGCTACAGTGGCGCCATTCTGAAGCTCTGGAGTCTGCAATGTTGAAGCGCCTTTCCGTAATTTTTGCTGCCGTCACCCTGCTACCTGCCGCGCATGCCGAGACAGTCCTTATCCATGCAGGCGAATTGCTTGCAGTACCTGGCGAGAGGCCACTTTCCGCACAAACCGTTGTGATCGAAGACGATCGGATCATTGCAGTACGAACAGGCTATCTTTCCGCCGACGAGTTCGACGGCGAAACCCGGATCATTGATTTGCGCAATCAATTCGTACTGCCCGGCCTGATGGATATGCATGTGCACTTGCAGGGTGAGCTTGGCCCCAATAACGACAGCGATAATTTGAAGATGTCGGATCAGCTAAAGCAAATGCGCAGCATTCACTACGCGATGAATACGCTGCTTGCAGGCTTCACCACCGTACGCGATGCCGGCTCGTCACCGCAGGAAATGTATGCACTGCGCGATGCAATCAACCATGGCTGGATCGATGGTCCTCGAATCATCGCGGCAGGCGGGGTGGGCATAACCGGGGGACACGCTGATATCAGCGGCGTCAGTCCGGAACTCATGGAGCTATGGACATCGGCCAATGTGTGCGATGGCCCCTACGATTGCCGTCGTGCCACACGCAATGCCATCAAGTACGGCGCAGACCTGATCAAAATTACATCGACTGGCGGCGTGCTTACTGACCGCGCGACAGGCACCGGGCGGCAAATGGAAATGGACGAGCTGATTGAAGTCGTACGCGCCGCCAAAAGCATGGGCCGCAAAGTTGCCTCACATGCGCACCAGGAAGATGGCATTGTTGCGGCGCTGGAAGCTGGCGTCGACAGTATCGAGCATGGCTCCTACGCGGGTCCCGATGCGATCAGGCTCTTCCTCAAGAGCGGCGCTTACCTGGTTCCGACCCTGCTTGCCGGCAAGACAGTCGCCACGCTGGCCGTTGAAACGGACTTCATGAGCGATGCGATCAAGGAAAAAGCCATCCGTGTGGGCAACGACATGGCAGGCAACTTCGCCAAGGCCTACAAGGCGGGTGTCAACATTGCCTACGGCACCGACAGCGGCGTATCGCGCCACGGCGACAACGCCAGGGAAGCCGTCTTGATGGTCGAGGCCGGCATGAGCGAAATGGAGGTCATCGTGACAGCGACAATCAACGCGGCAGACCTGATCGACATGAGCGACTCGATAGGCACGATCGAGGCCGGCAAGTTTGCCGATATCATTGCTGTCGACCGGTCACCGCTCAGCGACATCGAGGCGCTCCTCGACGTCGATTTCGTAATGAAAGGCGGTAAAGTCTACAAGGACTGAACAGCAGGCTGGCATCGACAGGTGATCTGCACGCCAGCGTGCACGATCACCTTTTTTCCAGCCGCGTCCGTACGCTCCAGAGCTCCGGGAAGAATTGCAGGTCGAGTGCTTTTTTCAGAAAGGCTACGCCGCTGGTGCCGCCAGTGCCACGGCTGAAGCCAATGATTCGTTGCACTGTTTTCATGTGACTCGAACGCCACATCTGGAATTCATACTCCAGATCGACGAGCTTTTCTGCAAGCTCGTAGAGATCCCAATGTTGCTCGGTTGCCGAATAAATTTCCGCCCACACCGTTTCGACCGCTTCGGAAGCCACGTAAGGCTGTGACCAGTCGCGATCGAGCACGTCTGCCGGCAGATCAAACCCGCGGCGCGCCAGTAGCTGCAAACACAAGTCGTAAAAACTGGGTGAATTGAGCACAGTCTCCAGGCGCTTGTAACGCTCCGGCTTTTTGCGATGCACCTCCAGCAAAGCGGCATTCTTGTTGCCAAGCGCGTACTCAATTTCCCGGTACTGGAAAGACTGGAAGCCGGAACTCTGGCCTAGCGAATCACGAAAGCTGAGGTAGTCAGCCGGTGTCATCGTCGCAAGGACCGACCAGCTTTGCCGCAACTGCCCCTGGATGCGTGACAGCCGTGACAGCATTTTGAATGCAGCACCCAGATTGTCGTTCTGCACCGAGCGCATGGCCGCGCGCAACTCGTGGATACATAACTTCATCCAGAGCTCAGACGCCTGGTGAATGATCATGAACAGCATTTCATCATGCGCATCCGTGCGCAAATTCTGGCAGTCAAGTAATTTGTCCAGCGACAGGTAGCCGCCGTAGGTAATGTCCTGGTCCCAGTGAATGGTCTCCTTGCTGACATCCCGCGGGTCGAGTGCATCCGGCACATCTGTGTATTTATTCATCGAATATCCATTTACATCATGATCTTAGGCTATGACCGGCCATTGCCAGACAGCCACGGTATTGCTGCTGGCGAGACTGCGCATGATAGCGGCAATTGTTGATGCCGTCGCGGCAAGTTAGAATCGATCGCCAGCCGCCCTGCCAGGGTGGAATGTATTTTTCGGGAGTCCCACAATGAACAAGCTCATACCTGCCATTCTTCTGCTCGCCTTCTGGTCCGGAACTGCCGGCGCCGACTGGGTGCTCGACAATGAAGAATCGACCCTGAGCTTTACTTCGACAAAAGCTAACGCCGCCGCCGAAGTGCACAAGTTTGGCATGCTCAAAGGCCATGTCGACAAGAGCGGCAACGCAACACTGAAGATCGACCTGAACAGCGTTGACACGGCCATCGAGCTGCGCGACGAACGTATGCGTGAGTTGCTGTTTAACACCGCGGAATTTCCCGAAGCCACGCTGACGATGTCAGTTGATATGCAGCAACTCAAAGCGCTGCAGGCCGGCGACAGCCTGAGCATCGACGGTACTGCTGAACTAAGCCTGCACGGCACAAGCATCGAAATCGCTGTCGCGATGAAAGTTGCGCGCCTGGGTGCAAAGCGGCTCCTGGTTGCGAGCGAAAAACCGGTGATTATCAATGCCGCTTCAGTCGGTCTGGCTGAAGGAATCGAGAAACTTCGAGAGGTTGCCGGCTTGCCGAGCATAAGCCCGGCTGTTCCCGTTACCTTTGTCCTGAGTTTCGAGCGCTCGTAACTAGCGGACAGCGCCGTCGCTGATCCACTGGCGGATTACTGCCGTGGTGGCGGCTGGCAGCATGCCGCTAGGTGGCATGATCGTGACGCCACCGGTCCCTTCGAGCTTGTGAATCAGGTAGCTGTTGTCCGGGTCGTTCGGCGCGACACGCATAATCGCGGCATTCTGCACGCTGGCAATGTTCACCAGTGCAGCAAAGCTTGCATTCGCGTTGCTCAGATTCAGGCTGCCCGGCAAGTTAGCGCCGGCGCCATTGTGACAACTTGAACATAGCGGGCTGAATACCGTTGCCTGAATCTGGTCCAGCGTAGGGCCCAGTACAACCGGCGTGGTGACCGTAAACGGCGCCTGGAAGGTACCGCCTGCAACACCGTTGCCCGAGGGCAGCGTGCCGGAAAACTCGCCGTCGAGCGCGTTGGCGTCAATATCCATGATCACGGATGCGCCCGTCCCAAGCAGCGTCACCTGGTAACTGTCATCAGCCAGCGCAACGCCCGCCAGATCGAACACCGCCGTGCTCGGGTTTGCGCCGGGCACACTGATTGAGGTGGCATTAATCTGCACCTCGTTACCGCTGTTAAACGATCCATCGCCGCCGCTTGCAAACAGCGTAAAAGTCATTGCATTCACCGTCGAGGCATCCAGTTCGCGATCAAAACCTGCAACGATCTGCGAAGGTGCGGCGTCCAGTGTCGCGCCGGGTGCCGGCGATAACGAAGTCAGCCGGATCGGGTTAACGACGACCACCCGATCGTCGATTGCTCCGTCCGAAATCCACTGGCGAATAACATCGATGTCAACCTGCGGCAGGCCACCGGTCGGCGGCATGACCGTGCCCGTAGCCGCCGTACCTTCCAGCTTCTGAATCAAATAGCTGTTGTTGGGATTTCCCGCGACAACCCGTTGTATACCTGCATCCTGCGTACTGGCTATACCGACCAGCATTGCATAGCTGTCCGCTTCCTCAAGACTCAGGCTGGCCTGCGGGTTGGCGCCCGAATGGCAATTGGATGTCGCACAATCCGGGGTAAATACCGCTGCCTGTATTTCCGAGAAGTTGGGACCGAAAGATGCCGTCGGCGGTGCCGGCGGCGGCGTAACGGGCGGCGTTGTCGGTGGCGGCGAGCTGCCACCTGCATTGAAGGCTGCCGCAGCGTCGTCGTAGGTTTGCACGTCGCAGGCGGAAAACAATCCGGCACTGAATACCAGAGACAGAGTAGCGAAGCTGCGTGCCAGACTATTCATAGACCCAAAATCCCGTTTTCAGGCGAACGCCTCGCCCGTTTAACAGAATCTTAGCGCTTAGCCGTGGCCAAATCGGGACGTGCGTCACAATCGCGGCGACAATAACCGGCGCTTCAGCTATGGTTATTGGCTGGTAATCCGGGAGCTGTATTGATGAAGAGCTTAGTTGCGCTATTGATCGCGAGTGCCATCGCCACGCAGAGCAACACCGCAT
>JAUHZT010000182.1 GCA_030425905.1 Gammaproteobacteria bacterium | reverse complement strand
CACAAACGTCTTACCCTCCAGCGCGCCTCCTGCGCCGGAATCGGCGGGTTGTACATCCGGCCAACTGACACCCGCTGCGATCAGGTCCTGAATAACATCCCGATTGTGCTGCTCGGCAAAAAAAGCCGTAATCCGTGCAGCCACAATTGGCCCGACATCATCAACTGCGAGGAGATCATCATGGCTGGCCTCCATTAAGGCGGCCAGGTTTCCGAAGTGACTAGCGAGAGAACTTGCAGTTGCTTCACCTACTTCTCGTATGCCCAGGCTGAACAGGAACCGCGCCAACGTCGTTGACTTGCTTTGCTCAATGGCACTCACTAGATTCTGAGCCGACTTCTCGGCCATGCGATCTAGCGAAGCAAGCGTTTCAGCACTCAGCGAATACAGGTCAGCCGGTGTGCGAACATGGTGTCCTGCCACAAGCTGCTCTATCAGTTTTGTCCCGAGCCCTTCAATATCCATCGCCCGCCGGGATACGAAATGCTTGAGCGCCTCGATACGTTGTGCAGCACAGAATAGCCCCCCGGTACACCTCGCCACTGCTTCGCCCTCGACGCGCTCAACAGCTGAGCCGCAAACCGGGCAGTTTGTCGGCAATTCAACACGACGCGCTTTCTTTGCGCGTTTGGCTTTCAAAACGCTAACGACTTCGGGAATCACATCCCCTGCACGTCGAATTATCACGGTATCGCCAACCCGCACATCTTTGCGATGCAACTCATCAATATTGTGCAGAGTCGCATTGCTGACAGTGACACCGCCCACAAATACCGGTTCCAGTCTCGCGACAGGCGTTAACGCCCCAGTCCTACCGACCTGAAATTCGACCGCCTTTACCTTGGTTAACTCTTCCTGCGCCGGGAACTTATGCGCTATCGCCCAGCGCGGCGCACGCGAGACAAACCCCAGCTCACGCTGATCCGCAATACTGTCCACCTTGTAAACGACGCCATCAATGTCATAAGGCAAGTCGTCTCGTCGCTGGCCAATACGGGCGTAATACTCAAGGCAACCAGCGATGCCCTCTACAACTGTACGTTCCGGGCACGTTTTGAGCCCCCACCCCTGGAGCTGATCAAGTATCAGGCTGTGCCTGTCTGCGAGATCGCCGCCCTCGACATATCCCACCGCGTACAAATAGATGTCGAGCGGACGTTGGGCAGTCAGCTTTGGATCAAGTTGCCGCAGACTTCCGGCAGCCGCATTGCGAGGGTTCACGAATGTTTTTTCGCCTGCCGCCAACGCCCTCGCGTTGTAGGCTTCAAAGCCTGCTTTGGGCATAAATACTTCGCCCCGAACTTCCAGCACATCCGGGTAGCCATCGCCGAGCAAACGCAACGGGACGCCCTCTATCGTGCGCACGTTATGCGTAATGTCCTCGCCAGTAGTTCCGTCACCACGCGTTGCACCGCGAACCAGGCGCCCCTGTTCATACAAGAGGCTGACAGCCGCGCCATCGAGCTTTGGCTCAGCCGCGTAGTAAATCAGATCGCCGGCGTCCTCTATTTCCAATCGAGCCCGTACGCGCCGATCGAAATCCTCAAGTTCATCTTCGGAAAAAGCGTTCTCAAGGGATAACATCGGCACCTTGTGCTCGATGGTGCCGAAAGCCGCAACCGGCTCAGCACCGACACGCTGCGTAGGCGATTCGGGAGTGACCAGTTCCGGGTACTTTTCCTCAAGGGCAATAAGCTCCCGCATGAGGCGATCGTATTCCGCATCCGGGACCTCAGGATCATCTAAGACATGGTAGCGATAGTTGTGATTCCGAATCTGCTCACGCAGCTCGCGAACCTGTTCAACAAGCTTTGCGGATGCAGACACTAGACAGTTTGCCCGGGATGCGCTCAGGCGACCTTGTTGCGGTGCTGGTACTGAACAATTTCCTCGCGCATGTAACGTTCCCGTTGAATACTGAGCGTACTGCCCGATTCATCGAGAAGCTCTCCGTTCAGTGATTGCGCCAGTGTTCGTGACGCTTCCATCAACATGTCAAATGCCTCTACGCCGTCTATTGGACCCGGAAGCACAGCGAACAGACTGATGCCGGGGATTTCCTGCTCTTTGATATTGGCAAGATCGAAGCTGCCGGGCTCTATAAGACTTGCCGCGCTGAAGATCGCCAGGTTCTCATCTTCCCCATCATAACGATGGAAAATACCAAACTTCCCGTGGCGCATACCGATGCCACGCAGATTGAGAATTAACTCATCGCCCTGAAACGCGCCTCCACCATGCGCGATCATGCGCAAAGTAATAATTTTCTGTGGCACTGGCGGGCTGTCGTCGTCGATGTCTGAGCTTGCAGATTCAGCAAGGTCATAGTCGTCACTCACCGGCTCATCGTTCACGTCGCCTATAGAAAATGATTCTTGACCCTCTTCCTCAGCCAAGCCTGAATCGTCGACAGGCAACATTGGCTCGAGTGACTCCAGGTCAGCCTCATCGAGTGCGTCGTCGCCGAGCGTAGGCGCTTTACGTGTGGTTGGTTCAACAACGCCCGGCGTATCGCCAGACGCACTGCGGCGGCTGTACAGGTACACGCCCAAGATAACGAGCGCTCCTAATAGCAGTAACAACCAGCGCAAACCATCCATACGCTATTAGCTCGCGGCCATCTTCACCGCTTCATCAAGATCCACGGAAACAAGTCGGGACACGCCGGGCTCCTGCATAGTAACGCCCGTTAATTGTCGCGCGAGTTCCATCGTAACCTTGTTATGGGTGATAAATATGAACTGAACTGTGTCGGACATCGATTTCACGATATCGCAAAAACGACCAACATTTGCGTCATCCAGCGGAGCGTCAACCTCATCGAGCATGCAGAATGGCGCCGGATTAAGCTCGAAAATTGCAAACACGAGGGCCACAGCAGTCAACGCTTTCTCACCACCTGACAAAAGATGGATCGTGCTATTTCGCTTACCTGGCGGACGCGCCATAACGGTAACACCCGTTGACAAGAGGTCGTCGCCTGTTAATTCCAGGTACGCATGGCCACCGCCAAACAGTTTCGGGAACAGCCGTTGAAATCCTGCATTGACCTTATCGTAGGTCTCGCGAAAACGGGTACGCGTTTCGCGATCGATCTTGCGAATCGCACTTTCCAGCGTCTCCAGAGCATCCGTCAGATCACCCAATTGAGAGTCGAGGTACTCCTTGCGCTCCGACTGCTCTTTAAACTCATCGATCGCCGCCAGGTTGATCGGGCCAAGTCGCTCAATGCGACCCCGCACTTTCTGCAACTTCTCATCCCAACTTGTGATCGTTGCTTTTTCGTCCATTTCCTTGAGCAGGTCATCGTATTCAAAGCCTGACTGGCCCAACTGTTCGGAGTAGCCTTCTCGTCGCACGCGTAGTTCGCGAACCGCCATCTCTGCTTCACTAACCAATTCGCGGGCCGCTTCCACTTCTCGATCGAATTCCATGCGCGATTGATCCAGCTCGCGGATCTTCGCATCGATCTCTTCTGCTTTCTGGCGCGCGACACCGAGCTCTTCTTCAATTTCGACGCGCTCGGCCAGCTGTAACTCAAGCCGCTTGCGGCTTTCCTCGAGTGGCGTATGGCTGGATTCCAATTGCTGACGAATACTTTGCTCACGATTCTTGAACTGCTGCAGTTGCGACTGCATACGCTGCAGATTCTGCGCCGCTGATTCCTTACTCGAACGACGGCTCTCAAATTGAATCGAAATGTTCTGCACGGCTTGCCGGTCTTCTTCGGCCTGGTGCCTTACACGCGACAGCTCATTACGTAGATCGTCACGGCGCGCCTCCAGCCCCGCACGTTCTCCCGCAAGTCGCTCGATGACTTCTGCGGCTTCTGCCAACCGGGCTTTGGATTCGCGAATTTGCTCCTCAGCCGCCATGCGCTCGGCATCGAGTTCTTTCGCTTCTGCGGCCAGCGCCTGCTGACGTTCTGCCGCCTGCTCCATCTGGTAGCGTGCCGAATCCAGGGCCGTCTTGATTTCGGAATACTCTTTGAGCTGCGCCGCCGAATCACGCTGCACCGTTTCGCGACGTTCTTCCAGTTGCGTGAGTCGCTGGCGACCATCATTGAGCAACTTCCTGGCACTGTCGTAACGCGCCTGGAACTCGCGGACTTCGCCTTTGAGGCGGCGCAAATCGTGCTCACGGGACAACACGCCAGCTTTCGCGTCCTGGTCTCGCGAGACTCGCAACCAGTCCTTGCCCAGCCAAATGCCATCAACCGTGATAACAGAGCCGCCATCTTCCAGCAGCTCACGAATCGAAAGCGCGCTGTTCAGCGACTCGGCCACTCGCACATTCGTCAGCAAGGCCTGCACCGAGTCCGGCGCGCCAGTTACTTTCGCGGCCAGCGTTTGCTCGTGAGCCGGCGCCTGGCCTGAGCTGCGTCCATGCATGACTGTCACATGACCCGCTTTCAAGTTAGCGATGCTTTCGGTAACAGGCTCTATATCATCGACACAAACGGCTTGCAGGTAGTCACCAAGCACGGTCTCGACGGCGCGTTCCCAACCTTTGGCAACATCCAGCGTTTGCGCGACCCGGCGGTTATTCTCAAGCCCGACGCCTTCGAGCCATTTCTGGATGCCTTCTTCGCCCTCGCCCAATGCCGCTTTTTGCAGCGCTTCAAGCGAGGCGTACTTGCCCTGTCCCGAATACAACGACGCGCG
>JAUHZT010000041.1 GCA_030425905.1 Gammaproteobacteria bacterium | reverse complement strand
GCCATTAACGGCGAGCAGCGGCGGTGGCGCGGCGACCGTTGTTGATGAAAGCGAAATGCGGCTACTGTACGAGCAGGCGGCGACTGCCACGCTTGACTGGCTTGCTGAAGACAATGCCAATGGCGCCGCAGCACGGGAAGTGCTGCTGCATGCGGACAGCAATACGGGTATCTACATCGGCCAGTTGGCGCGCATGTTGCGCACGCGCGATCAGTGGCTGCCGTTCGTTGGCGCAGGTCAATTGCAGGATGACGAAGCAAGGACCTTGCGGCGCACGTTTGAGAGCGCGCTTGAAGACATCATTACCGAGCGAATAACGGCGCTGCGAAACAGTGTACCGCTGGATGCCGCTGCAGAATTTCTCGCGTTGGCTGCGTACGCAGCAGAAAACCTGCGCGCAGACGGGAAAGAAGACGATCCGATTTGCGCGCTCGCCGCGTCTGCGGAATTGCCAGGCACATCAATCGACAGCTTGCCACTGTGGCAGGGACTGGCTGAGTTCCTGTTAACGAAGAGCGGTTCGTTACGCAAACAGGTCAACAAGAATCAGGGTTTCCCGCCCAAGGATGCGGGTCAGAAAGCCGCGATGACAGACCTCCTGACGAGCCTGGCCGAAGAGCAACGCTTTATTGCCCTGTTGGCGGCGGTACGCGAATTGCCACCGGCGACTTACAGCGAAACGCAGTGGGCCGTTCTCGTATCCTTGTTTCGACTGTTGCCACTGGCGGTTGCGGAGTTGCGGCGCCTGAGTCTTGCGCGCGGCATTACCGATTACGTCGAGATCGCAATGTGCGCTGGCGATGCGCTGGGAGATGCCGACAATCCGGGCGATATTGCACTCCTGCTGGACTACCAGGTGCGGCATATCCTGGTCGACGAAATGCAGGACACGTCGCGTGCCCAGTACCGAATGCTTGAAGCGCTGACTGGCGGCTGGCAACCCGGGGATGGGCGAACGCTGTTTTGCGTCGGAGATCCGATGCAATCCATTTATCGTTTTCGCAATGCCGAGGTTAGCCAGTTCCTGCTGGCCCGGACGCAGGGCATTGGATCGGTTCGCCTGGAGCCGCTTTTATTGCGGCGAAACTTTCGTTCCGGGGAAAAGCTGGTCGAGTGGTTCAACGACGTTTTCTCCCGGGTGCTGCCGGAACGGGATGATGCGGTGAATGGCGCGGTATCCTATTCCACTGCCGTTCCGGTCGAAGCGCAGGCTGGTCAAGGTGAGTTTGCGATCTACCCGGTATTCGGTTCCAGCGTGAAAGCGGAAGCTGAGGCAGGTGCCGAGGTCGTGGGTCGCACACTCCGTGAATACCCCGGTGATAATGTTGCCGTGCTTGTTCGCAGTCGTACGCAGTTGCCGGCGCTGTTGCACCAGTTCAGGGAAGCGGGCATTGCCTACCAGGCTGTCGATATCGATCGACTGAGCGATCGCCCGGAGATTATCGACATCCTTGCACTAACGCGTGCGATCACTCACCCGGGTGACCGGCTCGCGTGGCTTGCGGTGCTGCGCTCGCCATGGATTGGTCTCGATTGGACAGACCTGCACACGCTGGTGCGCAACGAACCGAACAAGTCTGTGCTGGAACTGCTGCGTGATGATGAGAGGCGGCAGTGCCTTTCTTCGGCCGGCCAAGCGGCATTAAGCCGCGGTCTCGGAGTGCTTGAGGAGCAATTGCGTGCCGATCGTTCAACGCCGCTGCACCGGCGTGTCGAACGTGCCTGGTTTGAATTGGGCGGACCTGCATTGCTGAACGATGAGAGCGCGGTAGTTAATGTCTACCAGTACATCGACGCGCTGTCCAAGTACGAGTCCGGCGGCAGCATCAGCGACGTCGCTGTGTTCATGCAGCAGCTTGATGCCGAACGGGTTTCAACGCACCAGGTTGCACGTGTACAGGTCATGACTATGCACAAGTCTAAAGGCCTGCAGTTCGACCACGTAGTGCTCTATGGGCTTGGGCGATTCCCGGCGGGCAATGACACGTCGGTGCTGAGTTGGCTGGACCTGCACGACGACAGTGATGTCGATCGCAAACTCGTGAGCGCCATTGGCAGGCGCGACGAACTCGAACGCGACCCATTGCATCAGTTTATCGAACGAACGGAAGCCGCTAAGGACCGGCACGAAAACGGCCGGCTTCTCTACGTTGCCTGCACGCGTGCGCGCAAGAGTTTGCATTTGCTTGGCAACGTAAGTGTGTCGGCTGATGAAGAAGGATTCAGCACGCCGCGTATCAGTAGTTTGCTGTATCTGCTATGGCCGATTGTTGCAGATGATTTCGAACAAGCATTTGCAAAACGCGATGCGCTGCCGACTGACAATGAAAGTTCCGTGCTGGTTCCGCCACCGTTTCGCCGATTCGTGAGTGACTGGCAGCTACCCGCAGACGTCACTGTGCCAGGGCAGGTAACGGAGCCGGAACGAACGACAGAAGAACAACGGGTTGAATACTACTGGGTCGGCGCCGATGCGCGCCTTGCCGGGACCGTTGTGCACCGCTGGCTGCAGCGTTTCGCCGATGGCCGAATGGCGCTGACGGCGCAATCGTTTCCGAGCATACGAGTGACGAGCCGTCGCTGGCTGTGTGAGCTGGGAGCCGGGCAGGGCGAACTCGATGCAATTTGCGACCGGGTTGTGGACGCGCTCGAAGGCGTGCTCAACGATGAGCAGGGCCGGTGGTTATTGCAGGGCGAAGGCGCATCCGAGTTGGCGCTCAGTGGTCTGCGGGACCAGCGTATTGAATCGATTGTGATCGACCGGATCCGGATCGACGAGGAAGGCACCCACTGGATAGTCGACTATAAGACCAGTTCGCATGAAGGCGGCAACCTGGAAGGGTTTCTAGCCGCCGAAGTCGATCGTTACCGGTTTCAGATTCGCAAGTACGCCGGCATTTACCGCAGCTATCGTCCGTCAGTGAAGCTGCGCGGAGCGCTCTATTTTCCCCTGTTGCAACGCCTGGTCGAGGTTGATGTTGACTAGGCACTAGCCCGGGCCGAGTTAGAGCTGGCCTTCCAGTCGCAATTCGTACTGGCCACGGTCGTTAGGAGTGCCGAGGAATTGCAATTGCTGCCTGATCTGCGGTGGCGTGTCTGCATTGGCAGCGATTCGTCCCAAAAACTCATAGGCACGATTTTCTTTCAGCACAATGCGACCGACCAGTTCGATCACTGCCCCCGTGTCCTGGATGCTGCCAACAATGTCCCCACTGGCGTCTTCCAGGAACTCGGCACGAAATGTACCGAGTGGGGCGGGGGCAACCAGCGGCAGCAGCAAGCCGATTACATCCAGGTTGCCAACGGCTTCTACCGGCAACCCGTCTGACAGGTGCAGGCGTGTGATGTCGGCATTGGCCGTTCCGCCCAGGCCCCGCAGGCCGGTCGGGCCGGCAAGGAGCTTGAGCGGTATCGAACCGCGCAAGTCGTTGAGGTGAATGTCCCCGCCCAGGCCGACGCCAACGTCACCGGCCAGAAACCCGCCATCGGGCAGAAGGTCAATGGTATACGCCAAATGCCCCTGCATTAGTCGCAGAGGTTTGAATTGCCAGCGAAGGTCGCGAAAATAGACGCCGTTGACGGCCCCGCCAACGGCCGACCCGGACCAGATCGTGCCCTGCAAGCCGGACACCTGGACGCCGGGTGGCGCAAACCACTGGTAAGCAACACGCGCTGGAAACAAGGCAAGAATGCCAATTAGCAAGGTTACGATGCCGATGGCGACCAGGCGGCGGCGACTTGGCATCAGGGAGCACGCTCCAGTGTTATCGACGCGTTAATGCGGCCGGGTCCGGCGCGGTTGGCAAGGGAGAAGCTGCCGGCCTGAACGACCATGCCGTAATCGCTGTTCAGGGCACCGATCCAGACGATCAGTTGATCAAACGCCACGTTTTCAAATTCGACTCGAATACCGTTGGGCGTTGGCTGCCTGCGCTTGACCGCGCTGTTCAGGCTGGCTTCCCGTAGTGTCTGGTCAACGATAACAAGCGGAGACTGGTCACTCTGGACCCTCGCAGGTTGGGATCCACCCTGGTCGCTGGCGGCCTGGTTAGCCGCTATAGCTTTCAGATCTGAAAGAGACTGCTGCCAGTCAGCAACGCTCCTTTGCAGGTTCGTGTGACCGCGATCAAAAGGTAGCCAGAGCAGCGCCCATACGAGTACAAGGGCAACGACAATTGCGCCTGCAGCAACGAACTGTTGTTCACGTAATTCAAGATTGCCAAACCATTCCTTCATGAACCGGCCTCCCGAATCTGGATGCGACTGTTCACACGATCAGCAACGGTATCGACGGATTGATATTTCGCGACAAAGCGTCCTGATGAATCGATAGACTGAATGATCTTGTCGAGTGTCGGAACGTCCGGTGCGGTGAGGCGGACATCGACAATGCCTGCCCGATAGGACACGGCTTCAACTTCGGCCGATGAGTTTCTCGCAACCGCCTCGGCCAGCGACAGTATTGATGGCAGAAACACTTGTGGGCCTGCAGCGCTGCCAGCCTGGCTACGCTGCAGCGAACGAACAGTACCAACCGGGTCCAGTATCTCGCGCGAGTCGTTCGGCCGCAGGCGGCGGTATTCGCTTGTGAACTGCGCCTGCAAGTCCTTTTGTTGCTGGCTAAGCCGGTAGTAGTCAACGCCTTTGCCAGCAACTGAAACGAACAGTAGCCCGAGCAACAGCATGGCCGCGTAGCGCCAGGGTTTTAGCCACTGGCGGTAGTCCGCCTTCTCACCAAAATTACCCTGTAATAGATTGATACCGGCGCCGCTGGCTACGGTAACAGCCAGCCGAGGCAACGCGCCGTCGGGCAGCAAATTAACATCCACACTTGC
This sequence comes from Gammaproteobacteria bacterium, assembly GCA_030425905.1. Classification (GTDB taxonomy): domain Bacteria; phylum Pseudomonadota; class Gammaproteobacteria; order Steroidobacterales; family Woeseiaceae; genus UBA1847. Next base: position 17,708 of record JAUHZT010000041.1, on the reverse strand, counting down.
GAGTTCGTGGCGCAGCAGCGCCCAGTCTTTCTCGAAGCGCTCACCTATAGCCGCATCGCAGTACACGAGCAGGTGCCTGGAAGTTTCTCCATCGTCGGCGCTTGCATCGAGGATGCCGGTAGTGGCTAGCGCATCCGCCGGGCTGATGTCCGGAATAACAAACCGGGTGTCGAGCCCGTCGTTAAACATGATCCGGTCTGCGGCCACCAGCATCGACAAGGTGTTGGGTGTCATTGCCAGGCCGTGATATTCAGGGATCAGGCGTGCAGGGCGGATGCCGGCCGCCTGCAAGCTGTCCAGCCAGGTGCGCATCTTGTCTTTTGCTACAACAGCTACCGGCACGCGCCCATCATCCAGACGAACGCCGGCGGCGAAATGCAGGTTCTCGACGTCCTCAGCGAGTTGGTCTTCGAGTGCATAGGGCAGCGCCGCGAGCATGCGAGCACCTTTCACAGGTATGTCTACGTACAGCGTAAGCACCTCTGTGCCGGGTACCAGCACAATAACCTGTCGATCGCGCACCTCAGTCGCGGCATCGGTAAGCGAGCCGCTGCCGGGCTGGCCGCGACGCGTGCCTTGGTCGTCAACAGCCAGCCAGCCGATCGGATCACTCGGCCGTTCTCCAAGCTGAATAACCAGGTATTCTGTCATTCTCAGATTGTCCCGAAGCTGCGCAATACAGGCACCACCATGCCGGAGCCGCCGGTGTCCCGATGTAAAACGCTGTAGTAGGTGACCCGAACCGTAGCAATCTGCACGACGACCTTCAATTGAAAAAAGCTGCTTGAGTCATCGAGTGTTTCCAGGACGTCGGGCGATACGATTGCCTTGAAGCGATTTTGCACGTCGACGAAGCCGCCGTTTTCGCGTTCCGTAATGAAACCTTCGGCCTCTGCAAGACTGATGTTGTCGTCCAGTGACATCAATACGGGCGCCGGAGCTGTATTCACATTAATGGTGGTTTTACCGGGCAGGGCCGTTATATAGGGGGCCAGTACCGCGAATGTGGCGCGATCCATGCCGTCAATCGCCATCAGTTCACTTGCGTACATGGCGGGCTGGTTTGCGGCCTTGTACGGAGGGGTCTTGCTGCTGTAGAGGGAGTCTTCGGCGCCGTCCGGCATGAGCGGGGAGCCGGTATCCTGATCCGGGTCGAGCCAGTCTATTGTTACCCCGGCGAGCCGTGGGTCGAGGTCGAGATTGCGCAACAAGCGCATGAATTGCTCGAGGGCGAGCTGGTTAATTTCGCCGTTCTGATCGATCAGGTTGTTGATGTTAAAGCGGCCCTGCAGGTCGATAACCTCGCCAGTCAGCGCGCCCTGCACCGACGCGCTTTCGATGGGCAGAATTGGAAATTCGGCGGCCCAGATTTCCCCCAGGTGATCGTTTTGCGAATTGCGCGCATCTTCGCGCAGCATGTCGCTGACCCAGCTTTCGGCACCGTAAGCGGCCTGGGTGCCCTCATCGTGATAGATCATCGACATCGTGCGCCGCATATCCAGCGCGTTATTCCAGCTTAGCTCGGCAGCCAGAATCGCCAGCAGCGCCATGATTAACATGGCTGTGATGAGCGCCGCACCACGTTGCCGGTACATCATCATGGTGCTACCTCGAAGAAGCGCTTCAGTTCCCCTTCGTCCGCGAGCGTCAGCGTCAATTCAACGAGTCGCGGCCGTATCCGGGCCGCATCGCTACCGCCCACACCCTGCGGCGGCCATTGCTCGGTCCACTGCCCATTGCCAACAAAAAAACGGAACGCGATGCTCTCTACATCCTCAAGCAGGACCGTGGCTATCGGGTCTGTTCCGATCGTAGGGTCAAGCACGGTCCAGTGCAGTCGAAGCAGGCTGCCATCTTCAATGCGATACGCTACTCGTTGCATCGTGCTGCGTGCCATGCCGGCCGGGTTTGGCCAGCCAGCGCGCGTTACTTCAAGTGCAAACTCGGTGCCCGGCTGTACACTCAGCGCAGGTCGGATGGAGTTGTCGAACGGATCACGGACGGGCCTGGGTGCTGCCTGCGTCAGGTCGCGACCGAGCATATTCATACTTTGTTGCACGGCGCGTAATCGATCCATTCGCTGGCCGAGCAAATCCGCATCGCTCAGCGAAGCACCAAGCACCTGGTAGGCCATTACCGTGAGAATTGCAAAGATTGCGAGTGCCACTAGCACTTCAATCAGCGTGAAAGCGCGTGACCGTTGCCTGCTCACTGGACGACGCCCGGTGCGTTATTGCTGCCGGAAAAGCCACGCAGGATGATGCCATTGGCGCTGCCGGGCTGGATCGGCTCACCGATAAACCCAGTCACTGATTTGATCGTGTTCTCATCGCCGGGACGCATAATATCTACATCGACACGCAGCAGGTTTTCGATACCTGTTTCCGCGACCACCGCACGCCATGCCCACTCGTTATTTGCGTATTCAATTTCACCGCTGGTTTCGCCGAGTTTCGGGAATTCGCCCGTGGTGCGCAGCTCGATAATCTTGTTTTGGGCAATCCAGCTCGCGTAAGTCCTGTCGCGCAGGGTGTATGCATTGCTGAGCATGCGCCCCATGGTGGTGGCAATGGTCACGAGTGCAATTGAGACTATAGCGAGCGCCACGAGCACTTCGATTAACGTAAAGCCTCGCAGTCCGAGCCTAACGTGCACTGTCTTCTTCCGTCACGAAATCAAGGTTGCCGAGCAGGTCGCCCGCTATCGCGATTGCCACGTCATCGCGCGCACGCACTACGGCGACTTCAAAAGGCGTTGACTCGCCGCTGGAAAATAGCAGCAGGTGGGGCCCGTAGTTATTGGCCGATGCGCCGGTCTTCGGGTCGTACTTGAGTTCGGCAGGCTCGGTATCCAGTGTGACGCGCTTGTCCTCGAGTATGAGGTCAATTTCCATGTCGTCGGGCAGGCGCCAGGTCCTGAGGGTGTCGTCCAGCGTGATCTCATCCCAACGATTAATGATCGGGTCAAATTCCATGAAGCGGTAGGAACCCGTCATAAACTCAACACCGAACTCGCGTCCCTGCATCATGGCTTCCGTCTGGGCCACATCGAGCAAGGTCATCAGCCGGCGCGCTTCTTTTCTGACGTCTCTGTCGTCACCGACAATGCTCAGGGATAACACGGCCACTGACATGACAATGCCAATGATCACGATGGACACCAGAATTTCGATCAGTGTAAAGCCACGCAGGTGGCCTTTGCGCGCCATGGCGGGGACCTAGTCTCCGATGTTCCAGTTGCCGAGGTCGTTGTCGATGCCTTCACCACCTGGGCGACCGTCGCGGCCGAGCGTATAAATATCGAATTCAGCGTTGTTGCCCGGGTAGAGGTACTGGTACGGGTTTCCCCAGGGGTCCTTGGGTACGCGGTCCAGGTAACCACCGGTTTTCCAGTTGCGCACATTCGGGTCGTTTGGCTTGGTGACGAGCGCTTCGATACCTTGTTCGGTTGTCGGGTACGTGAAGTTATCGAGGCGATAGAACTTCAGGGCCGATTCAATATTGTGAATATCCGCACGAGCCTTTTCGATCTGGGCATCGTCGACACGACCGATGACCTGCGGAGCGACAATCGCCGCCAGCAAACCGATAATGATGACAACAACCATGATCTCGATCAGCGTAAAGCCTCGTTCGCGCTGAGGTCTCGTGCAGCTATGACTGCGGCGCGTTACATTCCTGTTCACTGTGTTGACTCCAATAAGGCAAGGACCACCCGGCCATCTGCCAGGATTGACTCTGTTAAGGGGTAAACGTAAGTATACCAAACATGGGGTTAAGCCAATGTGAGGATAGTCGTGTTTCGGCCACGAGTTTGTGGCTCGTAGCGGCTCTGTGTGGATTGGCGCTCCTGATTCAACTGGCCGGGGACGGTGCCCAGTCCGCTTTGCGTTTTGCACGGCAGTCGATTGGCGCAGGGGAGTTGTGGCGTTTGCTTTCGGGGCATCTCGTGCATCTTGGCTGGACTCATTTGCTGCTGAACCTCGCGGGCCTGGCGCTGGTCTGGGCGCTGGTCGGTTCTGTGTATTCCGGGCTGGTCTGGATGCTTGTCACTTTTGCCGTCGTTTTTGCTGTCGACGCAGGCCTGTGGCTCCTGAATCCTGGCCTCGAATGGTATGTCGGGTTATCCGGGGTACTCCATGGCTTGTTGGTGGCCGGCCTGATCGGCTTGATTTCGGCCGGGACGAGCCGGCGCAACGAGGCTATTGCGCTGCTGGTCTTGCTGCTGCTGAAACTCGGCTATGAGCAGGTTGCAGGTGCAATGCCGGGTTCTACGAGCCTCGCAGGCGGAGCGGTCGTGGTCGACGCCCACCTGTACGGTGCTATGGGCGGCCTCTGCGCCGCGCTCCTGGCAGTTCTGGTCACTCGCAAGCCGCACAATCATTAGAGTCGGCGGCGGCGCATCGTTATACTGCGCCACGAACTGATCAACGCGGAGTACGAATGACACTTGCCATGGTTTTTCCGGGACAGGGCTCGCAGTCCCAGGGTATGCAGGCCGATCTCGCCGAACAGTTTGCTGTCGTGCAGGAGACCTACGCCGAAGCAAACGATATTCTCGGCTACGACCTGTGGCAACTCGTCCAGCAGGGGCCGCAGGAGAAACTGGCGGAAACGACGGTGACCCAGCCAGCCATGCTCGCAGCCGGTGTCGCTGCGTACCGTGCATGGCAAGCGGCCGGCGGTGCACCTGCCGCGCATATGTCCGGTCACAGCCTCGGCGAGTATTCTGCGCTGGTTTGTGCACAATCAGTGAGCTTTACCGACGCCATGAAAGTGGTCAAACAGCGATCTGAACTCATGCAAGGCGCTGTACCCGTGGGGGTCGGTGGCATGGCGGCAATCCTCGGGCTGGACGATGACGTCGTCGTATCCGTGTGCGAGCAAGCGTCTGCCGACGGCGTAGCCGAAGCCGTGAACTTTAATTCGCCAGGGCAGGTTGTTATTGCCGGCCACAGCAAAGCGATTGAACACGCCGTTGAACTCGCAAAGGAACGCGGTGCGCGCCGCGCAATTATCCTGCCTGTCAGCGTGCCGTCGCATTCATCTTTGATGCGCCCCGCGGGTGAGGCGCTGCTGGAAACCTTGCAAGCTACGGAGTTCAAGACGCCCGCCGTTACAGTGATTGGTGCTGCGACCGGCACAGCCTATGTTGATGGCGATGACATTCGAACGCGACTGTCCGCCCAGGTCTATGCACCGGTGCTCTGGACGCAAACGGTTCGCGCTTTGATCGAGCATGGCGCTGATCGCATCATTGAATGCGGACCGGGCAAAGTGCTGGCCGGCCTGCTGCGACGCATCGACAAAACCACGGCGGTGGGTACCATCGACTCCAATGAAAGCCTGCAAAAAGCATTACAGGCCTGATAACCCGGGCTAAGCATTGCCCACGACTCTAAGGAAATTGCATGACTAAGGTATTTGCAGAAGACGCACTGGCGGGCGAGGTGGCTCTCGTAACCGGCGCCTCCCGCGGAATTGGCGCGGCGATTGCTGCGGCGCTGGCGGCCGCTGGCGCGACGGTCGTGGGCACGGCAACGAGCGAGAAGGGTGCCGCGGCCATCACCGCAGCGCTTGGCGCTGCCGGCCGCGGTGTGGTGTTGAATATCGCCGATGAGGAATCTGTACAACAGGCGTTGGCTGATATCCAGAAGGCCGAAGGGGCGCCAACCATCCTGGTCAACAATGCCGGCATTACGCGCGATAATCTCTTGATGCGCATGAAAAGCGAGGAATGGGACGATGTGCTGGACACTAATCTAAGCGGCACTTATCGCGTGTCTAAAGCCTGCTTGCGCGGCATGATGAAAGCAAAGCGCGGTCGCATCATCAGCATTGCCTCAATTATCGGTGTTACGGGTAATGCAGGGCAGGCCAATTACGCGGCCGCCAAAGCCGGCATGATCGGGTTCTCAAAATCATTGGCCAAGGAAATCGGTTCAAGAAACATCACAGTGAACGTAGTTGCACCGGGTTTTATCGACACGGATATGACTAGGATTTTGCCCGAGGAGCAGCGGAATGCGATGCTGCAGCAGATCCCCCTCGGGCGGCTTGGAGAGGGGGCGGATATCGCGAATGCGGTGCTGTTTCTGGCCTCTGCGGCAGGCGCTTACGTGACCGGAGAAACGGTGCATGTCAACGGCGGCATGCTTATGGACTGATCAGGTGGAAAAATCAAGGCAAAAGCGTATAGATTGCCGACGGTGATTCACATACAATACGCCTCCTCGGTAGGGCGTACCTCGGAAAATCAAGAGCTTACCGGTTTTTAAAGTCTTCTCAGGAGAAGCTAGCAAATGAGCAGTATCGAAGAACAAGTAAAAAGCATTGTTGCCGAACAACTCGGTGTTAAAGAGGACGAGGTAACCAACGATGCTTCTTTTGTCGATGACCTGGGTGCCGACTCGCTCGACACTGTGGAACTCGTGATGGCACTGGAAGAGGAATTCGAAACTGAAATTCCCGACGAAGAAGCCGAAAAAATCACCACTGTTCAGCAGGCAATTGATTTCGTCAATTCTCGCCAGAAGAGCGATTGATGCTGGTGGCGCGGCGGTCTGCGCCGCGCCCTGCTTCCTTCCCCGGCAACTCTGCCACTATCCCGGTATCTAATTGAGCAAGCGACGCGTCGTCATTACAGGAATGGGCCTCGTCTCTCCTGTAGGCGGGGCGCTTGACCGCGCGTGGGAAAATGTCTGTGCCGGTGACGGCCAGATTGAACCGATCACAGATTTTGACGCGAGTACCTATCCGACCCGGATCGCCGGCACGGTGCGGGACTTCAATGTTGACGACTACCTGTCAACCAAGGACCAGCGCAAGAACGACCCTTTTATTCACTATGGCATCGCCGCCAGCGTGGATGCTCTGCGCGATTCGGGCCTTGAGATAAACGAAGATAACGGCCACACGATCGGCGTCGCGATGGGCTCGGGCATCGGTGGCATCAAGTTTATCGAAGACAGTTATGAGAAGTTGCTGGCGGGCGGTGTGCGCAAGGTGTCACCGTTTTTTATTCCGGGCAGCATCATCAATATGACGTCCGGGCAGGTCAGCATCCTGCAGCACCTTACCGGTCCCAATATCTCCATCGTAACTGCCTGCGCAACATCTACCCATTGTATTGGCATTGCCGGTCGGACCATTGCGTACGGCGATGCCGAGGTAATGCTGGCCGGTGGTTCTGAATACGCGACCACGCCAGTCGCCATGGCGGGCTTTTGCGCTGCACGTGCGATGACGACGCGCAACGATGACCCGCGTGCGGCGAGCCGTCCCTTCGACGTTGATCGAGATGGTTTCGTCCTTAGCAACGGTGCAGGTTGCGTGGTCCTTGAGGAACTGGAACACGCGAAGAAACGCGGTGCGCGAATTTACGCCGAACTGATCGGCTTTGGGATGAGCGGGGATTCCTACCACATCACCTCGCCGCCGGCTGACGGCGAGGGTGCGCGCAAGTGCATGACGGCTGCTATCCGGGATGCGGGGATCGATCCCTCCGAGGTGGATTACCTGAATGCGCACGGCACGTCTACGCCGGCCGGCGATGCCGGCGAAACGGTGGCCATCCGGCGTACTTTTGGCGCAGCCGCTGATACGTTGATGGTGAGCTCAACCAAGTCGACAACCGGTCACATGCTTGGGGCCGCAGGCGTTGCTGAAGCGATTTTTGCAATCCAGGCCATCCAGCACCAGGCCATACCGCCAACGATCAATCTCGACAACCAGGATCCGGCCTGCGATCTTGATTACACACCGAACACGGCACGTGATGCTGCTGTGAAGACAGTCATGTCGAATTCCTTCGGCTTCGGTGGCACTAACGGAAGCCTGGTTTTTCGAGCTTACACCTGAGTCGCTTGCGGGTTGCCGGTGACTTGAAGCGCATTATCCAAATTACGGCGGTGCTTGCGGCCTTGCTGTTGCTGTTTGCGGCGATTGCGGCGGTGCATGTGCAGCGATTCGTGTCGACGCCGCTCAATATCGCCGAAGGTGGTGAGCTCTTCGATATTCCACCGGGCACACACTTCGCAGAGATCAGCCGCCGTCTGGAAGAACGCGGAATTACAAGTGACGGCAGACTGCTGCGCTGGTACGCGCGCTGGCAAGAGCAGGCGAATGCCGTGCAGGCGGGCGAGTACCTGATCAAGGCCGGCACGACGCCGGATGAGTTGTTGCAACAGTTTACAAGCGGCGGAGTGCAGCTGTATTCCTTCACCCTGATCGAGGGCTGGAATCATCGTGAGTTGCTGGCGTTCCTGCAACAGCATGAGCAGATTGAAAGCACCATGACCCCGGAAGACTGGCCTGCGTTACTGGTTCGGCTGGGCGCCACAAGTGACTCACCCGAGGGTCTGTTTCTCCCCGAAACCTACCGGTTCCCGCGTGGTACGACAGATCAGGAATTGCTCGCACAGGCGTATCGGCTGATGGAGGAAACGCTGGCTGAAGAATGGGAGGCGCGAGCGCCAGAGGCGGTGGTGGACTCTCCGTATGAGGCCCTGATACTAGCGTCAATCATCGAGAAAGAAACCGCCAGGGCCGATGAACGCGAGCGCATTTCCGGTGTTTTTACCCGGCGACTACAAAAGAACATGCGGCTGCAGACAGACCCAACGGTCATTTACGGGGTCGGCGAAGACTTTGACGGTAACCTGACACGCGCACACCTGCGCACCGACACACCGTACAATACCTATACCCGACACGGGTTGCCGCCAACGCCTATCGCCATGCCGGGCAGAGCCGCTATTCATGCGGCGCTGCATCCTGCAGACGGGGAAGAGTTATTCTTCGTGGCAACCGGCCTTGGCGACGGCAGTCACAAGTTTTCAGTGACAAGCGACGAGCACCAGGCGGCGGTACGCGAGTATTTGAAACGATTGCGTGAGTCACGCAACTAGCCGGGCAAAATGCCCTGCGTAAGGACCCATGAAACGAGGCAAATTCATAACGATCGAAGGGATTGAGGGCGTTGGCAAATCCACGCACATGGATCGCCTGGTAAAGCACATTGAAGCTCAAGGCATAACAGTGCGGCGCGCTCGTGAGCCGGGCGGCACGCCAACGGCGGAACGTATCCGCGAGGTCGTGCTGGGACACACGGACGAAACCATACCGCCGATCGCTGAGCTCCTGCTAATGTTTGCCGCACGGTCCGTGCTGGTTGAGAATCTAATCCGGCCTGCGCTCAACGCTGGCGAGTGGGTGGTCAGTGATCGTTTCGTGGATGCGAGTCGCGCATACCAGGGTGGTGGCCGGGGCGTACCAATGGAGAGGATCGATAAGCTCGCGGATTGGGTGCTCGGCGATCTCGAGCCGGATCTGACTATACTGCTTGATGCACCCGTTGAGACGGGCATGGCGCGGGCGGGCTCGCGGGGTAATCCGGATCGCCTGGACAGTGAGCACGCGGCGTTCTATTCGCGAGTCCGGAGCGCCTACCGCGCACTGGCTGACGCGAATCCGGAGCGCTTCGTTGTTGTCGACGCGAGTGGCAGTCTCGAAGAGGTAGCGGCGCAAATTGATACAGTCGGCCTGTCTCTGTTCCCGGACTAGAGTTAGTGTGTAACTTTATAAAAGTCTTGTAAATAGTTGAAATAATGGAATTAACGTGGCTATCTGCTTTTGCCAAGACCTGGCTTGAGGGCGTTCAACAGGCTCGTGTGCCTCACGCAGTCCTGCTGGCTGGCCCACCCGGCGTAGGAAAGCGTGCCGCCGCAACCTGGATGGTCGCGCAGAAACTCGGGCTAAGCGACGCGCCGTGCCCCGTGTATCCGTTCGAGCGGCCTGTGCACGCCGACTTGCGCTGGCTGGAGCAACCCGAGGACAAGCACAGCATTCTGATCGACCAGGTGCGTGGGCTCGTTGCAGACCTGAGCCTCACGAGCTACGAGGGGCGAGGTAAAGCGGCGGTCATCGAACCGGCCAACGCAATGAATAACAATGCGGCGAACAGCTTACTGAAGACGCTTGAGGAGCCACCCGGCGATGCGCTGCTGGTGCTGATTGCGGATCGCACAGGCAAATTGCCGGCAACCATTTTCAGTCGCTGCCGGCGCATCAACTTTCACACCCCGGCCGAAGCGGAAGGGCTGGCCTGGCTGGATAAGTTTCAGCCCGGCACTGCCTGGGCGGATGCGTTGCGGATAGCCGGCAATGCACCCCTGGCCGCATTACAAGCCGCGGAGCGGCTGGACACAACAGCCTCGATGGCGCGCGATTTCAAGGCTTTGGCGCTGGGGCAGGCGTCACCGGTCGACATCGCCCAGAATTGGGCCAAGCTGGAGCCGGTATTTGTGCTTGAATGGCTGTCGCGGGAGGTCCTGAGGGCGGCCAAAGCGTCAATAGCCGGGGCGGCGGCCCTGCGTGGGCCCTCGATCGGCGATTCTGTGCTGCAACGCATAGACAGCCGAAATCTCATTTGCTATCTAGACACTATAAACCGGCTCCGCGGACAACAGGGCGGCTCCTATAATGTGCAACTGGCTCTTGAGGGCCTGTTGATTGACTGGGCAACCGGCCTCCGGGAACTGAGTCGCAGACAAATACCGGCAGGCGCGTTCGGCAATTGAGCGTGCCTGCTCCTATGAAGGTGATGGAATGAGTAAACCGGGACTACTGACACTTACTATTAAGGACAAGAGCGCGCTTTATCTCGCCTACATGCCCTATGTCATCAATGGTGGGCTGTTCATTCCGACCAACAGCTCTTATCGACTCGGCGATGAAGTCTTCATGCTTTTGAACCTGATGGGCGAGGAAGAAAAAATTCCGGTTGCGGGAACAGTAATCTGGATGACGCCGAAGGGCTCGCAGGGCAAACGGACCGCGGGTATTGGGGTGCAGTTTAGTGATCAGGATCAGGGCAATACCCAGAAGAAGATCGAGACCTACCTGGCCGGCGCGCTCGGCGGCGACAAGCCTACCCATACGATGTAATTGTTCGGCCGAGGCCGGTTAGCTAGCGTGCAGGCTGCAAAGCCGGCCGCGCAAAGGCTCAGCTGCTTGCGTCCTTGTTGATTCCGCCGCGCAGCACATAGGCCTGAAAACCACGTTCGCTCAAAATGTAAGCGCCGGCAGAACTGCGCCTGCCCGTATCGCAACAGACCACGTACTTCTTGTCTTTGCTCAGCGTATTGATTTTCAGGCGAATGAAATACAGCGGAATATTGACCGCGCCGTCGAGGTGCTGGTTGTCAAATTCACTCGGTAAACGTACGTCGAGCCACTGACCGCCTTCGGCGATAATCTGCTTTGCCTGTTCGTTCTCGACCCAGTCGAGCATCGGCTCGTTAAGCAGCTTTTTGAAGTCTTCCTTGCCTAGCCGCATCACCGAACCGTCGGTGGTCATCGTAACGGTGGCATTTCGCTTGGCGTCGGAAATAAGAGCCTCTTCGCCAAACGTATCGCCCACTGAAAGTTCGGCAAGCTTGATACCGTCTTTGCTCAGCGGCGTTTCGCGGGTCACCAATGCGGCACCGCGCGTAAGAACATAGAAATAATCGCCTTCTGCGCCTTGTTTCAGGATGACATCGCCGGAGCGGTAGTTGATTTGTTGCATGCGCATGAAGATCGCCTGAATGTTGGCAGGCGGAATCTTGTGAAAGGCTTTGGTCTGCAACAGCATCGTCATCCAGTCTTCGGAGCCGCTGCCATCGTCTTTGTCTTTGAGTTCCGACACTTCATAAGTGCCGGTCTGATCCCAGGTGAGCATGACATCGAGCAGGTCGCTGTCGACGGAGATGAACTGCACACGATCGCGCGCTTTGGCGGAAACGCGCCGCGGAAACACAGGTGCGACTGGATTTTTGGCGACGTCAGATCCGCCGTCAACGGTGCCGACTGTCTTGCCGTTGTCGATCAGTTCAAGCGTACCGCTAACGACGTAGAACGTGCGCTTCTCGCTATCACCTTCTTTAAACAGCACTTGGCCCGGCGACAGCTCACGTACCTGCACCTTGCGCGCAAGGGCTGCAAGATTGTCACGTTTCAATCCATCCAGTGGCGAAAAGCGCCTGAGCAGTTCGGTTGTGGTCTGCTCGTCCGTCATAGTTTACCTGTTCGCTCTACGGTGTCTGCCGGGCAGACAATCGTCTTAAGTGGCTTGTTGTTGGTTTCTGGCACCAGGGCCAGCGCGTATTCTACCTTTAATTCAACGACTTCCGGTACTCCTGAACGCAAGCAGCGTGATACGGCGCACACTTTAATGCGCGAGGGTCCGCACAAAAACGCGTATTACTGAACTATGCAGCAGCAGAATCCTTGAGATCGGCCCAACCCGCATGCGGTGCGAAGCGCGCACCGTACTTGGATTCCAGTGCCGACAGGCGTGCCACGATTGCGTCAATCCCTATTTTTCTAGCGTATTGCAGTGGTCCACCTCGAAATGGCGCAAAACCTGTACCGAAGATGACACCAGCGTCGAGCAGGTCTGGGTCGCTTATTACTCCCTCACTGAGGCAGGCAACGGCTTCGTTGATCATCGGCAAAATCAGCCGGTCTTCGGTATCGGCCGGGGCGTCGCGCCCGCCGGACGGCTTAACGGCTTTGCCATCTTGCCACGTGTAGAATCCTTGCCCGGACTTACGCCCCAAGTGGCCTTTTTCGACCATTTGTTGCAACTGCGCCGGGATCGGCCGGTCGTAGGCCGCGCCAAGGACTTTGGCGACGTGTGCGGCAACATCGAGACCGACGCTGTCAACCAGTTCGATGGGGCCCATCGGCATGCCGAAGGCTTCGGCGGCCTTGTCGATCTGCACGAGACTGACGCCCTCTTCAGCGAGCAGTAGCGCCTCATTGGTATAGGGGGCGAGTATTCGATTGACGACAAACCCCGGCGCACTGCGGCACTCGATCGGGAGCTTGCCGATGGTCTTGACGAAACCGAACGCGAGATCGAGAACGGATTGCTCAGTGTCCTCGCAGCGAATGATCTCAACCAGCGGTAGCTGTGCCACCGGATTAAAAAAGTGCAGCCCGATAAAGCGCTGTGGAGCATTCAGTACAGTGCGCAGTTCTTCAAGTCGAATACTGGAGGTATTGGTCGCAAGTACAGCGCCATCTTTCATCTTCGCCTGCACGGTCTGGTAGAGACCTTGCTTGGCTTCGAGGTTCTCGAATATCGCTTCAATGATGAGGTCCGCTTTTGCGACGCCATCGCCATCGACATCCGCCTGCAGGCGCGCCGTTGTCTCGGCACGCTTTTGCTCATCGCGCACCTTCTTGCCAAACAGCTTCGCTGCACGTTCGAGAGCCGGTTCGATGTACTTGAGTTCACGGTCCTGTAGCGTGACGCTCAAGCCGCGTAGCGCGCACCAGGCGGCAATATCGCCCCCCATGACGCCAGCGCCAATCACGTGCACATGATTAACCTGCGGCGCGTCCTTGCTACCCTGACTTTTCATCTTGTTTTGCAGGAAGAACACGCGTACCAGGTTGCGTGACGTATCGGTGCACATCAGTGCGGCGATGGAGCGCGCTTCGGCTTCGTAAGCGGCCTCGCCGCGGGCGCCATGCGCCGCCCAGAGGTCCACGATTGCATAGGGCGCGGGGTAGTGCTCCTTACGCGCCTTACGTGCAACCTGCTTGACGAGCGTGCCTTTAATGAATGGTCGCACGAGCGCGGTACTCAACAGCTTCTCAAGCAATGGCGCACTTTGTTTCGCAGGTTTTCCCTGCAGGTATTTACGGGCTGTCGCGCGCCAATTGGCCTCGGTGGTGATCTTGTCCAGCAAGCCGATTGCCTTGGCTTTACCGGCATTAATTGGATTACCGGTGAGCATCAGTTGCATCGCCGGTCGGACGCCACACAGTCGGACCGCACGGACGGTGCCGCCAAATCCGGGGTGGATACCAAGCTGCACTTCGGGCAGGCCGATGATGCGCTTGTCTGATTCGATAGCAATGCGATAGTCGCAGGCCATGGCCAATTCGAGGCCGCCGCCGAGCGCAAAGCCGTTGATGTAGGCGACGCTCGGGCAGGGCAATGCCTCGATGCGATCAAGCACCTGCTGCCCCAGGCGAATCAGCGTGTAAGCTTGCTCGGGATTCTCTATCTTCGTGAATTCGTTGATATCCGCGCCCATGATGAAGCCACTGGGCTTGCTTGAATAGATAACAACGCCTGCTGGCGGCTTGGCATGCAGCTCGTCCAGAATATCGTTGAGTTCGCGCAAGACCGGGCCCGACAGCACATTTGCGCCACCATCATGTTTGTCGATCTTTAGCCAGGCGATACCCGCGTCGTCCAGTTCCAGTTGCCAGTGTTGCTCGCTCATCGCTCTCTCTTTTTCAGTATTAACGGGGATACTTTATCGTGAAATCGCAAATCAGGGGGAGGTGGTCCGAATGCCGTACCGCAGGAACCTGGAAGTCGGTCACGGTGATGCCGTCCTGATAAAGGATGAAATCGAGTTCCTTGCGCGGCGCACGGCTCGGGTAGGTCGGCAGCCCCTGCTCGTTGGCAGACTTCAGGCCGGCAGCCTTCATGAACAAGTAGATTTCATTCTCGCCCCAGAATGTATTGAAATCCCCGGCCACAATGACCGGTTTTTCAGTCGCCTCAATGAGGTCGTAGAGCCGCCGCAATTGCAGGTGCCGATGCCGGTATTTGAGCGAGAGATGCACCAGGAAGACGGAATAATCACGCATCTCGAACTCGATAATCAGGCGTTTGATGCCGGTATCAAAATAATGAAACTTCTCGCCGTGCACGCGCGGGGCCGCCATGAACGCGTTGCCCTGTTTGCGCACGATCGGCAGCATGTGATTGATGGATTTCTCACCGTACTTCGTCTCGTACGAGGTATTCATGCCCAGGTTCGCGGCGATCGACTCGGCCTGGTTGACCATGCGGCTGCGGATCGAGCCGGTGTCGACCTCGATCAGACCCACGATATCGGGGTCAACCGAACGAATGAATCGCGTAATTTCGGGCAGCACATTCTGATTGCCGAGCACATAGCCTGCGCCGGGCAGGGGCATGTGCATGCTGGCGCCACCGCCCACCGCGTAGCGAATGTTGTACAGGAGTAAACGCATGCTGAGTATTGTCGTCCTAAATTGGTAGAATCGCCATGGGACTATGATTCTGGCATTGAAACAAGGGGGCAGACCGTGTCCGAGCAAAACCCGATCCGTGTATTCGTAACTCACGCTTTCAGTGAATCAGATGATTACCTGAGAATCTTCGAATTTCTCGAGTGTGTGGATCGATTTTACTACCTCAATGTGAGCGAACCCGAAGACCGGCCGACTGGTGGGATGGCCGAGATCAAGGATGTCCTCGTGAACCAGATCAAGAATGCAGAAGCGGTCATTGTCTTACCCGACCTGTACGAAGCGCAACCGGATCTCGTCAATTTCATGATGGATGCGGCGGATGCGGGCGGCAAGCCAATGATTGCCATCCGGCCTTACGGTCAGGCCAAGGAAACACCCAAGGTGCTTATCGAGCGAACCAATGAGCACATCGAGTGGAATGCGCGCGATATGGTGGATGCCCTGAAGCGCCAGGCGCGACTTGAAGACACAAACCGTTGGGAGGTGATTGATTTCCCCGGCTTCGATGCGGACGGAAATATAAAGGAATAACAGTATCTTAGAATCACTAACTAATGTGAATACTTAATATGCGTCCGGTCGTGATTGCACACCGCGGAGCGTCCGCTTACCTGCCTGAGCATACCGTGCCCGCGAAAGTCCTGGCGTATGCCATGGGTGCCGATTACCTGGAACAGGACGTTGTCGCCAGTCGCGATGATGAGCTGGTGGTGTTACACGATATCTACCTCGATCGCGTCAGCAACGTGGCGGAAGCGTTTCCTGATCGACATCGTGATGACGGTCGCTACTATGTGCGGGATTTCGACCTCGCCGAACTTCTGGAGCTGCGGGTCTGGGAGCGCTTCGACGCCGAAGGAGCCCCCGTTTACCCGGGACGCTACCCGGGCCGAACTGGCAATTTCCGCCTGCACAGCCTGCGCACGGAACTTGAGCTGGTCCGGCACCTGAATACAAGCACAGAAGCGCGCACGGGTATCTACCCGGAAATCAAACGGCCGGCATGGCATCGAGCGCAAGGAATCGACATCGCACCATTGCTGCTCGAACTCCTCGAGGAGTTTGACTACAGGAATAACAGCGACCCGGTGTACGTGCAGTGTTTCGATGCGAACGAGGTTGTTCGACTGCGCAGGGAACTCGGTTGTCCGCTAAAGCTGGTGCAGCTGATTGGCGAGAACGAGTGGGCTGAATCAGAAACTGACTATGCGTTTCTGCAAACCGATGCCGGATTGCAGCAAATCGCCGCTGTTGCGGACGGCATTGGTCCGCGGCTGGAGCACTGTATGCGCGTATCGGGCGCACAGGTGCGCGCGAGTGGGCTGGTTGAGCGGGCGCACAAGCTGGGCCTTGCAGTGCACCCGTACACTGTGCGCGCCGACAGCCTGCCAGATGGCTTTTCAAGTCACGATGCGCTGGTCACCTTTTGCGTGGCTGAACTCAAAGTGGACGGTCTGTTCAGCGACTTTCCTGACGAAACCCGCAGGCAGATCCTGGCGCTGGAACCAGCGAGCCGCCCGGCAGCCCCTCAATAACTTACGGTTTTTAAACAAAAAACTGTGATTTTGGCCCATCTTGCGGGCTGATTCGTGGCAATATGGCGCGTCCTGCTCCAGCTTCAGGATTGAGAACTCCGTCCTTTCTTACCGTTTGAAAGCGCATAATCATTAGCAGATGCTTGCCGAACTCCCCAAAAATCTCGTGCTTCTGGCCGTTGGCACGTTCCTGCTGGGCTGGATTTTGGCGTCGATAAGCGCACGCATGGGTGGCGGCAGCGCCAGAAAGCGGGACCCGCGCGACGACCGGATACGATCACTGGAAGCTGAACAACGCATCGGCCTCACGAATGTCGAGCAGCTACGAGAGAAGCTTGAAGCGTGCGAGAAAGAGCTGGCGACAGCGACCGAAGGCGTTGAAAAACGCGATCGGGTAATCGAGCACCAGCAAGCGAAGATCGATGAGTTGAAGCAGGACCTCCGCGAATCCGTGAAGAAAACCCGGGAACTGCGGCACGAACTTACAGACCGTGCGACAGAAAGCCTGCGTTCAGAAGTCAAACAGCGTGAACTCGAAACTGAGCTGTCAGTTGCCCAGGCGTCTACGGATCTGATCGCGACCGGAGTACTCGACTACTCGCTTGCGGAAGATGAAGACGATCTTGATGAAGCCGCGCCCAGCGCGCTTGGCTAAAAAGCCCAAGGCTCTGATTACAGCCGCGATCAGCGCTAGAATATCAACTCCAAAGTAATCAGGAGTCGCCGCTTTGATCTGGCGAATTCCAGTACTGCTATTGCTGCTGGTAACAAGCGCGTGTGGCGTCGATACGGACGTCGCTTCGATCCGCTTCGTCGCCCAGCTAAACGGGCAACCCGTGAAATGCACGGCCACCGGCGACGCAACCACGCTGAGTGATCTGCGCTTTTACGTATCGGATATTCGCGTGATCCGCCCGGATGGGACCTTCGCACCCGCACGTTTGCTCGACAACGGCCGTTGGCAAGGTAGCGAGATCGCGTTGCTGGATTTTGAAGACGGCAGCGGTGCGTGCGCCAACGGCACAGCGGACATGAATTCCGAAATCCTAATGGAAGTCGAATCCGGCGATATCGCGGCACTGCAGTTTACGGTGGGTGTGCCGTT
>JAUHZT010000181.1 GCA_030425905.1 Gammaproteobacteria bacterium | reverse complement strand
GAACCGGCGATGCGCGCTGCACGACATCCGCATCGCCACCGAGCATTACCGTAAGCTGACCGTTAACGGCACCCGCCTCGCCGCCTGAAACGGGCGCATCCAGAAAGTGCACACTACGTTCGGCCGCCCGTTCGTGAATCTCCCGGGCCACGGTGGCTGATGCTGTCGTGTGATCGACGATAATGCCGCTCTCTGGAATAGAACTGACAATGCCCTCATTGCCGTACATCACCTCACGCAGGTCATCGTCATTACCTACACAACTGAACACAATATCGCGATCGGCACTGGCCTCAGCCGGCGTGGGTGCCGCGCGCCCTGCGTAGGTCTCACACCATTTAGCGGCCTTGGCGGAGGTTCGATTGTAAACAACGACATCGTGGCCTTTGCTGGCAAGATGTCCCGCCATCGGGAAACCCATAACGCCGAGACCTATGAAAGCTACTTTCTTTGTCATGCTGCGTCCGCTCGCGACTTTGACTGTTTCTTACGTGGGTCGAGCCCGATTGAACGGGCAATAATCTCCCGCATGATCTCCGAACTGCCTGCATAAATGCGTGAGATACGTGCATTCGTGTACAGGCGACTGATCTTGTACTCGTCCATGTACCCGTTGCCGCCGTGCAATTGCACGCCCTCGTCCGTTACTCGCGCTTCCAGTTCGCTCGTCCAGAGCTTCGCCTTCGCCGCGTCATCTGCCGTCAGTTCGCCCCGATTATGCACCTCAACACAGCGGTCAATAAACGCATAGCCCACGTCGATCTCGGTGATCATGTCTGCAAGCTTGAAGCGTGTGTTCTGGAACTCGGAAATCTGTTTGCTGAACGCCTTGCGCTCTTGCACGTAATCCAGTGTCAGTTTATAGGCCGCCTCGGCTGACGCTATGTAACCGCAGGCGCCCAGCAAGCGCTCTTCTGCGAGCGCATGCATCAGATGGTAAAAGCCGCGATTGAACTCACCCAGCAAATTTTCCTTTGGCAGTTTCACATTGTTGAAGAACAGCTCGGCCGTATCCTGGCTTTTCAAACCCATCTTCTTCAGGTTCTTGCCGCGTTCGAAGCCTTCCATGCCCCGCTCCACCACGAACAGTGACAGGCCGTGTGGATTGTTCGGGTCCGTCCGCGCCACCACGACAATGAGGTCTGCGTTGATGCCGTTGGAGATAAAGGTCTTCGATCCATTGAGCAGGTAGTGGTCCCCTTTGTCTTCGGCTCGTGTCCTAATACCCGCTACGTCGCTGCCAGCACCAGGCTCGGTTATAGCAACCGCAAGAATATGTTCACCGCTGATGCACTTTGGCAGCCAGCGGGATTTTTGTTCTTCTGTTCCGAAGTTACCGATATACGGCCCCACGAGGCGGCTGTGCAGCGTCATGAAAAAGCCCGGGTCGCCGTAGTGTGCATTCTCTTCGATCAGGATCTGCTCATAGCGAAAATCCTTCACGCCCGCGGCGCCGTATTTCTCGTCGGCCCACATGAGCAGCAATCCCATCTCGCCCGCTTTCTGGAAAGCTTCACGATCGACAATTCCCTGCTCATGCCACTTTTCAGCTTGTGGCCCGATCTCGTTCTGCATAAAGCTCCGCACAGAATCACGGAACATCTCATGCTCTTCTTCAAAAATGAATCGTTTCATTATTTTCCCTGAAAGTTTGGCTGCCGCTTCTGAAAGAAGGCGGCCA
The DNA here is from genome assembly GCA_030425905.1 of Gammaproteobacteria bacterium. Taxonomy (GTDB): domain Bacteria; phylum Pseudomonadota; class Gammaproteobacteria; order Steroidobacterales; family Woeseiaceae; genus UBA1847. The sequence continues at coordinate 3,036 of JAUHZT010000181.1, read as the reverse complement.
CGCCCTCTTCTGCATCAGAAGAATTGCGTAGTTGTTCCTGCAGTTCGGCCTCAAGGTCATAGCAGCTTGCCCAGTCCTGCTGCATCGCAGCGCGCATGACCTTTTTAGTGGCCGCAAGTGACAATGGTGCGCGCTGACTTAATTCCTTGCCCCACGCAATCGCCGCACTGCGTAACTCCGTTGCTGGTGCCGTCTTGTTTGCCAGGCCAAGCTCCACGCAACGCTGTGCATCAATTCTCTCCGCCTCAACCGCAAGCTGGTAAGCACGGTGATACCCGAGTTGGCGAACCAGTAACCAGTTGGCACCACCGTCAGGCACGAGCGATATTGTTGAGAACGGCGACAGGAGGAATGCATCTTCGGCCATCAGGACAAGATCGGACTGCAAAACGAATGACAGACCGATTCCCGCAGCGAACCCCGGCACGGCAGCGATCACAGGTTTTGGCATCTGTGCTATTGCCGTGAGAGGCGGCCGGTATTCGTAGTGGAGTTTGCCCTCGGTATTGCGCGTACCCTCGAAACCGGACTTCAGGTCAGCGCCAGCACTGAACGCACGGCCTTCCCCTGTCAGTACGACAGCACGAATCAAATCATCATGCCGTGCTTTCTCGAGTGCGGCTAGCAGGTCATCGCACAGTTCGGTCGTGAAGCCGTTTAACGCATCCGGCCGATCCAGCGCGATCAGCGCGACGGCATCGTGCTGTGTGTAGTTAACGGTGCTGCTCATTCTCAAATAACCCCGTAGTCAGGTTTCAGGCTACATATTGCGCCGGTATTCACCACCGACATCGTACAGCGCGCCAGAAATCTGGCCGAGTGAATTGTACTTCACCGTTTCCATGAGTTCGGCGAAAACATTGCCGCGTTCCCGCGCAACGGTTTGCAGTCGCCTGAGCGCTGAACGAGACTCTTCGCGATGCGCGGACTGAAACTCGCGTACCTGTCGGATCTGGTCCATCTTCTCGCTTTCGGAGGAGCGGATCAGTTCGAGTTTGTGAACTTCATCCTCCTGCCCTTCTTTGGGCAGGAAGGTGTTCACGCCAATCAGTGGTAACGAGCCATCATGCTTCTTGCTCTCGTAGTACAGGCTCTCATCCTGAATTTTGCCGCGCTGGTACATCGTGTCCATCGCTCCGAGTACGCCACCGCGATCTGAAATACTCTCGAATTCCTTGTACACGGCCTCTTCGACGAGGTCAGTGAGTTCAGAAATGATGAACGACCCCTGCCACGGGTTCTCACAGAAGTTCAAACCTAGTTCGCGTGAAATTATGAGCTGGATCGCGACCGCCCGACGCACCGACTGTTCGGTGGGCGTCGTGATTGCTTCATCAAAGGCATTTGTATGCAGGCTATTGCAGTTGTCGAATAAGGCGTACAGCGCCTGCAAGGTGGTGCGGATATCGTTGAAGCTGATCTCCTGCGCGTGCAGGCTGCGGCCCGACGTCTGCACATGGTACTTGAGCTTTTGCGAACGGGGACTCGCGCCGTAACGTTCTCGCATGGCACGCGCCCAAATGCGCCGCGCAACCCGACCAATCACTGTGTACTCGGGGTCCATGCCGTTGGAGAAGAAGAAACTCAGGTTTGGCGCGAAGTCATCAATCGACATGCCACGCGCAAGATAGTACTCGACGATCGTGAAGCCGTTCGCCAGCGTGAATGCGAGCTGACTTATCGGGTTCGCCCCGGCTTCGGCGATATGGTAGCCACTGATCGAAACGCTGTAGTAATTGCGCACCTTGTTATCAATGAAGAACTGCTGCACGTCGCCCATCATTTTCATGGCAAATTCAGTCGAGAAGATGCAGGTATTCTGCGCCTGATCTTCTTTCAGAATATCTGCCTGTACAGTACCGCGTACGGAGGCCAGCGTTTCAGCGCGGATACGCGCGTAAGTCTCGGCATCAACCAGCTTGTCGCCGGATATTCCCAGCAGACCCAGGCCCAGACCGTCATTGCCCGGTGGCAACTCGCCATTATATGCCGGCCGTGCACGTCCCTCGAAATACTTATCGATCTTGGCCTGCGCCGCTTCCCACTCACCTGTCTCGCGCAAGTACTTCTCTACTTGCTGATCAATAGCCGTGTTCATGAAGAACGCGAGGATCATCGGTGCGGGGCCGTTGATAGTCATAGAGACGGAGGTTGTTGGCGCGCAGAGATCAAAACCCGAGTAGAGTTTCTTCATGTCATCGACGGTTGCAATCGACACACCCGAGTTGCCCACCTTGCCAAAAATATCCGGCCGCTCGTGCGGGTCTTCGCCGTACAGCGTCACCGAATCAAAGGCCGTGGACAGGCGCGCCGCTGCCTGCCCTTGTGACAAATAGTGAAAACGGCGATTGGTGCGTTCCGGCGTACCCTCGCCCGCAAACATCCGGGTCGGGTCCTCGCCTAGACGCCGGTAGGGGAACACGCCGCCCGTGTATGGATAGTGTCCCGGCAGATTCTCGCGGGTAAGAAACTTCAGCAGTTCGCCCCAGTCATTGAATGCCGGCGCCGCGATTTTTGGAATTTTCTGGTGACTTAAGGATTCACGGTAATTGCTGCCGGTCAGTTCGCGGCCGCGAACCGTGTAGCGATACTCATCCGCGGTAACCCCTGCTTTCAGATCTGGCCAGGTTTTCAACAAACGGATCGATTCGGCCGTTAGCGACTGCAAACTTTCCTGGTAACGCTGCCGCAGCACACCAAGACTGCGATCATCGGCAACGGTCAATTCCTCGGCGTTGTAAGCATCCAGCGCTGCGGGCAGGGCCGGGTCTTCAAGAAGCCGGAGTGCCTCGTACAAGTGCTGCACACGGCTGGCTACTTCCGCCTGGGAATCGCAATGACGATTCACCTGCCGCCCCTCCTCCGCGATTTCGGCAAGGTAGCGAATGCGGCCGCCCGGGATAACCGCCATCGCGCGTGGCTCTTTTACCGACACATCCAGCTCAGGGCGCCAGCTATCAGCGTCAAGGTCGAGTTTTTCAGTGAGTCGGCGACACAGCTCGACAAACATCCAGGCTATGCCCGGGTCATTGAACT